>NZ_AMSS01000001.1 GCF_000313935.1 Acinetobacter sp. WC-141
CTGTAGCGACCCTTTGCCGTGAACACGGCATGAGTAATGCTACCTTTTATAAATGGCGTGCCAAATATGGTGGTATGGATACATCATTAATGGCTCGACTGAAAGAGCTAGAAGCCGAAAATACCAGACTTAAAAAGATGTATGCGGAAGAGCGATTAAAGGCCGAAATCATCCAGGAAGCGATGGCAAAAAAGTGGTAAAGCCATCTTGCCGGCGTAAGATGGCACAACAGGCAGTTGCCCAGCATGCCATTAGTATTCGTTTGGCTTGTAAAGCATTTGGCATTAGTGAAACCTGCTACCGCTATCAAGCCAAACTCAGCGATGACAATGCACTCATTGCTGAACAGCTCATTGAACTCACTGAGGAAAATTCCGATTGGGGCTTTGGTTTGTGCTTCTCGTATTTACGGCATGTTGAGAGTTGCTGCTGGAATCACAAGCGGGTTTACCGCATTTACTGTGAGTTGGCACTGAATCTGCGTATTAAACCGAGAAGAAGACTAAAACGGCATGCGCCTGAACCATTGAAAGAACCAATCCGAGAAAATCAGGTTTGGTCATTAGATTTTATGCATGATCAGCTTTCCGATGGTCGCAAGTTTCGATTATTGAATGTGATTGATGATTACCGCCGCGAAGGCCTAGCCATTGAAGCAGGGTTCTCATTGCCCACAATCAGGGTTATTCGTACGTTGAATCAATTGCTGGAGGGGAGAGAAAAACCGTTAGTGATCCGATGCGATAATGGTCCCGAATTTATCAGTCACGAATTTGTGCGCTGGGCTACTGAGCACGGTATTCGTATTGAATATATTCAACCGGGTAAGCCACAGCAGAATGCGTATATTGAACGCTATAATCGGACCATACGTTATAGTTGGCTGAGCAAGCATTTATTTGATACTTTGGATGAAGTACAAGATTATGCAACAAACTGGTTGTGGCATTACAACCATGAAAGACCACATCAAGCTAACAAAGGAAAGCCACCTCTAATGGCTGCTTAACCTCTACTTTTAACTTCGGTTATTTATGGGAGGATTACCCGTTGATCAAGAGCTGGCGTTGTTTGATAAAAGCTTACGTTATAGCTATGTCTATTTATTTGACTCTGAAGAGTCACCGTTTGATCGGGTATTCGACCACCGCCAAAATCAGGTGCGTATTTTTTATAACGTTGCCTTGTCGAAGCTCATGACCACGTATTTTAATCATTTAAATACGCATCGTTTTCCACCGCTGCTTAAAGCAGATGGGCATGAGTACCATGTCAATTTTGACCATGCGGTAGATGTACAAAAAATTGAGGTCGATACTTTTCGCTCAAGCTATAACATGAACTTTTCTGGCTTTAATACCGTTAACCGTAAGGATGGTTTAGGAGCAGAGTTTATTGTGGGTCGTAAAGAAAATGATGTAAATCATGGCTTCATTTTAGACCCCGATGCTTTTTACGCTCATCAAACTAATCCGAACATACATTTACCTCGGTTCTTTCCGGTTACTGCCATTGCGTACCCTAAACAAAAGGTCACAGCCGATCAGGTCATTGCTGGGGCAGACTTAGAAATTGCGATGTTCGATCCGTACAGGCAAGAGCGTGTAAAAGTTGAAGGGGTGGACTATCCGCTTACGGCAAACTATTCGGCACCTTATGGACTGTGGCTGTCGAAATATAATTTAGGTGCAGCGGGTTATTGGTCTTTAATTAATAAAGAAAACAATTTGATCATGCCGCACTTATATATGCTGGAACCCTTTAACCCCAATAAGAAAATCATTGTATTTATTCATGGTTTAGCAAGTAGCCCAGAGGCGTGGGTGAGCTTGACCAACGACATTATGGGTGATGCCGAATTAAGACAAAACTATCAGGTTTGGCAGGTGTTTTATTCAACCAATATGCCGATTTTTGAAAGCCGTTTTCAGATTTATTCATTGTTGAATCAGGCTTTTCAAAACATTGCCAAAGACAGTTATGCGGCACACGATGCAGTGTTGGTCGGGCATAGTATGGGCGGCGTGATTAGCCGTTTATTGGTGAGTGATGCTGATGTTTCAGAGCAAGCCATGCAAAAAATGAATGAAGCGCAGCTAAACCGTTTAAAAGAAAATCCGGTCATTCGAGAGCGTTTTCAGTTCAAAGCTTTACCTTATTTTAAACGCGTTGTTTTTGTTTCGGCACCGCACCATGGTACTGACTACGCTGACCGATGGTTTACCCAAATTGCCCGCCGTATTATTCGTTTACCAGCCGATTTTTTTATTGCAGTTGAAATGCGAGATGAGAAAAATACAAAACTCAGAAAAGGCTTAATTGAAAATGGGGCGAGTAATTTAAGCCGTGCTTCTAGCTTTATGCAGCTTACCCAAGCCATTCAGCCATCGTCCAACGTAGTCTATCACTCGATTATGGGTAATATTCATGGCACGCCAGATAAGTTAAAAAGCAGCGATGGGATTGTGCCGTATCAAAGTTCACATTTAGGTGGTGAACAGTCGGAACTGATCATTAAAGGTGGGCATTCAATTCAAACTACGCCAGAAGCTATTTTAGAATTACGCCGTATTTTACGGTTGCATTTAAAGCAGTCGCAGCCTTCAAAATAGAATTTTTTGTTTTTAGAAAACCACTGCTGAACTGGGTCAACAGTGGTTGAAGTGATTAATTAAGCTGGTTTTGTTTGAGCGATTTTTTATGCTCAAAGTAGCTGATTGAAAAAATAACCAAGCCGACCAAATACAAGACACCAGACAAAAGTAGTAAGTCTAATCCTGCTGCATAGAGCAACCAAAGTGCGTAAATTGAAGCGACGCTGGCAATGGCAATATGTGGCGTGCGTTTATGGCGAATAGATTCTTTAAGATAAAAAGCCGACACCAGAAAATAAGGCAGCAAAATCATGACCGATGAAATTAATAAAAGCTGGGTGTAGTTTTTATTGAAAAAATACACGGCAATCAAGGCACCTTGCACGACAATGGTGGTTAGCCAAAGTGATGAAATGGGTACATTATTTTGATTATTCTTTAAAAATAATTTCGGGAATGCACCATTTTTTGCAGCTAAATATGGAATTTCAGTGGCGAACAAAGTCCAGCTTAAATAAGACGAAGAAACTGAAATAATCAGCCCGATGGTAATAACAATTGTGCCTGGTAAACCGATCAGTTGCTGCAAAATGGTGGCCATTGATGGGTTGTGCATGCCAGCAAGCGCTTCACGACTCACTACGCCATAGGCCAATACCGTCACCATCACATAAAAACTTAACGCCAGCAAAACACCTAAAATAGTTGCTTTACCAATATCATGACGTTTTTTTGCACGCGATGATAAAACCACTGCACCTTCAATACCGGTAAATACCCAAAGGGTAATCAGCATCAGGTCTTTCACTTGCTGCCAGAGTGGAACTTTTAAAGAGAAGTCATTTAAGTTGAGTTTGAACAAATCAAACTTAAAGGCAATGAAAGTAAAGAAGATAAAAACCACCATTGGAATAATTTTAGCGATGGTCGCCAGTAAATTCACAATCGCAGCTTCTTTAATGCCTCGGCTCACTAACCAGTGCACCAGCCATACAAAAATGCTTGAGCCAATCAGTGAATAGAGCGTATTACCTTCACCAAAAATAATATGGTCTTTGCTATCGGTAAACATGCCGACGCCTGAAAAGGCAATCACCACATAACCGACAATACCAATGGTGGTACACAGCCAATAACCCCACGCCGAGCAAAACCCGATCAGGTCTCCAAAGCCTTCGCGTGCATAGTTATAAATACCACCGTCTAAATCTGGGCGTTGACGCGTTAAATGTAATAGCGTGAGGGCCAAGAAAATAATGCCGACTCCGGTAATGAGCCATGCAATAAGAAGGGCAGAGCCGTTAGCGACTTGAGCCATATTTTGGGGGAGGCTAAATACACCTGACCCCACCATAGAACTAAAGACCAGCGCTGTAAGAGACAACAATCCGATTTTGGCAGCAGACATGGTATTTATTCTTTAAAAAATTGAGAAAGTTCAGCAATGTGTTCTGGGCCAATACCACAGCAACCGCCGACTAGGCTTGCACCTGCTTGCTGCCATTGTTTAGCGAAACCAAGATAAGCAGGCGCATCTAAGTCTTTACGAATTTCATCCAGACCATCGTTGGCAGTTGCGCTTTCATCTTGCGGTGGGAACGCATTGGCATAGGCACCAATCTGAACAGACTCTGGAATCAGTCCTTTAATTTCATTAATGGCTTGTAAGATTACTTCAGGCTGACAGCAGTTAAATAACACTGCTTTGGCGTTTGACTGCTTGATGAAATCAGCCACTTGCTGCATGTTTTCGCCTGAACGAAGTAACGCTTGTTCTTGTTTAATTTCATCTTGCAGCGTAAATGACACCCAATAGTCCTTACCATCTTGTGGCAATAATGCATGGACTGTTTCAACTTCTTTTAAGCACGATTGGGTTTCTGCTAACCAAAAATCTACTTCTGGTGCCAAGGTGTTAATGATTGGCTCAGCAAGGTTTTTAGCCTGTTCAGGTTGAAACAGGTCTGCACGGTAAGAACCAAATAACGGTGGTAAGCAGCCTGCGATTTTGACATTTTTGCCGCTTTCTTTAACTGCATTTTTTGCTTGTTCAATAGCAACTTTAATTAAACGCACGCCGTCAATTTCAAAGCGTTCTTGCCCAATATGAAAAGGCACAACAGCATAGTTATTAGTCGTAATGACTTCTGAACCAGCGTTAATAAAATCGAGGTGTACTTCTTTTACTGTTTCGGGTGCTTCAATAAGTGCAAGCGCAGACCACTCTGGTTGACGAAACGGAGCGCCACGACGGGCCAATTCACGGCCTAAACCGCCATCTAAAATTTTCATAAATTACAACATAAAGGGAGAAAAAATATTTGATTAATCTAGCGTGTAGATGTATCGAGTTCAATCGCGAATATGCTCGATATATTTCTAAATAAATTAGATTGTTATGAATATTTTTTCTTAAAAGGAATTCTGTAGAAGATGTTCAGTTTTACTGATGAACTTCATGTGAAAATGATGACGTATTTATTTGAAAATCTAGACTAAAAAATAATCTTATAATGCGCCATATTGTTGCCAACTTTCGCCAGTGTGCTGCGTTTTATAATACGCTTTAAGCTGTTCAAGCTGCATAAAGTGTATGCCTGATCAAATTAATAAACTGATGAATATTAAAACTTTAGATAAGCGACGAACTTTTTCTAGGCGAGCAAAAGCTAACAGTACAAAAAATAGGGCAGGTAAAAATATAAAGAACTGAACAGGGGAGAAAAATAAATGAGCGGTACTAAAATATAACGCAGCAGCACTCATCAGCACATTTAAAACAGCACATAGCTTTTGATATTTACCGAGCTTAAATGCATAAGCAGTGATGGTAAGTAATACAGCTGAGCTTAAATAAATGGCTGTGCCGCCAATCATCCACATATAAAACCCGCTTAACAAAAGATAAGCCAGTAGCAAAATAAGCACGAGCTTAAAACCAAATGACAAGAGGCGAGGTGATGCGTTTAAAGGCGTCATAGCGAATCTAAATATCTCAACTAAGGTCTTAAAAAAACAAAAGGACGAATCGAAATTCATCCTTTTGGTATTTTAGTTATATATCGTCAAACTTAGTTTGCTTTTGCAACTGGGGCAGCAGCAGTTTCATCGTTTGCAGCTTTAAACGGAGATGTATAGTTCAAGCCAAGCGTAGAACTTGTGTACTGACGAACTTTGTCGAGTAACACAGGGTCTTTGCTTAAGTCTTGTTTATAAGACACTACAATCTCATGAAGCTTCTGGTTCCACTTACCTTCAGTTTGCTGAGGGAAAGCTTTTTCAAGCAAGTTAAGCATGATGTATGGAGAAGTCGAAGCACCCGGAGACGCACCTAACAATGCAGTTACAGCACCATCTTTAGACGCAAAGATTTCTGTACCGAATTGAAGCGTTGCTGGTTTACCCGGTTCTTTCTTGATGATCTGAACACGTTGACCACCTTGGCTTAAACGCCAGTCTTCAGCTTTCGCATCTGGGTAGTATTTACGAAGTTCATTTAGACGGTCTTCATCTGACATCATCACTTGGCTCACCAAGTATTTAACAAGATCAAGGTTTTCTAAACCAACAGTGGTCATTGGTAAAACGTTGCTTTTGTTTGTTGATGCAAGTAAGTCAAGCTGAGAACCATTTTTCAGGAACTTGTTTGAATAGGTTGCAAATGGTCCAAACAATACATATTTTTTACCGTCAATATAACGCGTATCAATATGTGGTACAGACATTGGAGGCGCACCAAGTTCAGCACGGCCATATACTTTCGCTGTATGTTCTGCAGTAATTTTTGGATTGTCAGTAATTAAGAACTCACCACCAACAGGAAAACCAGCATATTGTTTCGCTTCTGGTAAACCAGTAAGTTGCAATAATTTAACCGCTGCACCACCTGCACCAATAAATACAAAACGTGTTTTAACGTGATCTACTTTACCAGTTTTCAAATTTTTGAAAGACACAGTCCAAGTCTTGTCATCATTTTGGCTAATGCCAGTCACTTCGGTTGAAGTCTGTAATTTGAAGTTCGGGTTTTGATCTAAACGATTTACTAACTGCTTAGTGATAGAACCATAGTTTACGTCAGAGCCAACATCCATACGGGTTGCTGCAACTTTTTGACTAGGGTCACGGTCGTTCATTACTAAAGGTGCCCATTGTTTAATTACAGCTGGGTCTTCAGTAAATTTCATGCCTTTAAACAACGGGCTTTGAATCATGGCCGCATAATGTTTTTCTAAGAATTTAACGTTATCGCCCCAAACGAAAGCAATGTGCGGAACTGGATTAATGAATGATTTCGGTTCAGCTAAAACACCTTGTTTTACCTGATATGACCAAAACTGTTTAGCAACTTCAAATTGAGAAGCAACTTTTTCAGCTTTGACGATTTCCATCTTACCGTTTTTCTCTTCGGTATAGTTCATTTCCATAAAGCCTGAGTGGCCTGTTCCGGCATTGTTAAAGCCGTTTGAACTTTCTTGAGCAACTTGGTCAAGACGTTCATACATACGAATTTGCCAGTTTGGTTCAAGCTCAGTGAAATAAGTACCGAGAGTGGCACTCATGATGCCGCCGCCAACAAGAACAGCATCAACAACTGGCTCATCTTTTGCAGTTTCTACTTGTTTTGACGCAGTTGGTCTAAACAAGAAAACAATTCCTGCAATTAAAATAAGAATGATTAATACCAGAAGGTATTTCAAAAACTTTTTCATGTAAGGGGGACCTTAAAATAAGTTATTTGAGTCACTTAAGGTGTGAGGAAACCTAGACAGCGTATCCAGACAAAATGGATATAAATGCGAAAGTAAATTCTCAAAAACAGAGAACTTCTAAAAAAATAAAAATTACTTGGGATTATCGCAAACACTCTATATTTTAGACTAATTTTGCATTGACAAGACAATTTTTATAATAAATGGGGTTCATCAAAATCATAAATATGATTTATATTTAATCAAATTAAGCTTTAATAAGATTATTTTAAATATTTGTTTGATTTTAAGTTATTGAAAAATAATTAATAATTTATAAATGGTTAAAGTTAGCTCATTTGAAGAATATTTGCCTATAAAAATAGATTAATTTTTATTTCATGGCCTATTTATGTAAATAAACTCCTCGCAAAAGCTTATTTTCTGTCATACATCGTTCTTATTAATATTGGTTCTATAAAGATTAAATTAAGGGTATATCTCTGCATAAGAAATATACCCTTTGATGTTTTATGACGCTACATAGAACGGTGCAGTTGAACGTGGTAATGCTTCACGTCCACGAATTTGATCTGCAATTTTTTCGGCAATCATAATGGTGGTTGCATTTAAATTACCAGTAATAATGAGCGGCATGATTGAGGCATCGACTACGCGCAAACCATTCATACCATGTACGCGGCCTTGACCATCTACGACAGCCATTTCGTCTTCACCCATTTTACAACTACAAGACGGGTGGTAAGCGGTTTCTGCATGGTTGCGAACAAAGTCATCAAGCTCTGCATCAGTTTGCAAATGTTTGCCTGGACTAATTTCTTCACCGCGATAGGGGTCAAGCGCAGGTTGCTGCATGATTTCACGCGTAATACGAATTGCATCACGGAACTCACGCCAGTCTTGCTTAGTCGACATGTAGTTAAACAAGATACTTGGATGCTCAAACGGATCTTTTGATTTGAGTCTAATACGACCACGTGAAGGCGAACGCATTGAACCTACATGAGCTTGGAAACCATGTTCTTTCACGGCATTACTACCATTGTAGTTAATGGCAACTGGCAAGAAATGGTACTGAATGTTTGGCCATTTGAACTCATCCGAACTACGAATAAATCCGCCTGCTTCAAACTGGTTGCTTGCGCCAATACCTGTACCATTAAATAACCACTCTGCACCAATTGCAGGTTGGTTATACCACTTCAAAGCTGGGTATAAAGAAACGGGTTGCTTACATTTATACTGTAAGTACATTTCTAAATGGTCTTGTAGGTTTTCACCAACACCTGGTAAATCATGAACCACATCAATGTCCATTGATTTTAAGAAGGTACTTTCACCTACACCTGAGCGTTGTAAAATTTGTGGTGAAGCAATTGCGCCTGCGCAAAGTAATACTTCGCGTTTAACCAAGGCACGTTGTAAGTTGTTTTGATCAGCACCAATAATATATTCAACACCGACCGCTTGTTTTTGGTTAAACAAGATTTTGTTAGTCGTCGCATGAGTCAGAATGGTCAGGTTTGGACGACCTTTTGCCATATCCAAATAACCACGTGCAGTGCTTGAGCGGCGACCCTTAGGCGTAACTGTACGGTCCATTGGGCCAAAGCCTTCTTGCTGGTAACCATTTAAGTCATCAGTACGTGGATAACCTGCTTGTACACCAGCTTCAACCATGGCATGGAACAACACATTGTTGCCATTTTTAGGGGTGGCAACAGATACAGGACCATTGCCGCCATGATAGTCATTTTCACCAATGTCACGGGTTTCGGCTTTTTTATAGTATGGCAAACAGTCGGCATAAGACCAGTTTTCAAGGCCCTTATGCGTTGCCCATTGTTCTAAATCCATGGCATTACCGCGGATATAGCACATGCCATTAATTAAAGATGAGCCGCCTAAACCTTTACCACGACCACATTCCATACGGCGGTTATTCATGTGTGGTTCAGGGTCGGTTAAATAAGCCCAGTTATAGCGACGACCTTGCAGAGGGTAGGCTAAAGCTGCTGGCATTTGTGTACGGAAATCCAAGCGATAATCTGGTCCGCCCGCTTCTAGCAGTAAAACGGTGGTATCTTTGTCTTCAGTAAGACGCGCAGCGAGTACATTTCCGGCAGATCCTGCGCCAATAATAATGTAATCATATTCTTTAATATTCATAACTATCCTTTTTTTACTAACAGTTTGCCTGAGCAATCTATAAAGACTGCTCGGCATATGTGATTTAGGTTGAAGTGTTTAAAGCGATTGAGGCATTAAAAAATGCTTTGATAATCGCCAAGTTCAACTTGAATAGATTTGATACGGGTATAGTGCCCAAGTGTGGTTAGACCATTTTCGCGGCCCACGCCAGATTGTTTGTAGCCACCAACTGGCATCTCGGCAGGCGATTCGCCCCAAGTGTTAATCCAGCAAATACCTGCTTCAATTTGGTGAATAATGCGATGAGCACGGCTGATGTCTTGAGTAACAACGCCAGCAGCTAAACCAAAGGTGGTGTCGTTAGCACGACGGATGACTTCTTCTTCGGTTTCATAGCTTAAAATGCTCATGACAGGTCCAAAAATTTCTTCTTGAACAATCGCCATTTGGTCAGTGCAGTCGCTAAATACTGTCGGTAATACATAAGCACCTTTCGCAAGGTCACCCTCTGTTGCGCGGCCACCGCCAATTAACACTTTAGCACCTTGTCGTTTGCCCGACTCAATGAAAGACAACACTTTTTCCATATGAGGGAAGCTCGTGAGTGGACCAAAGTTTGTCTCTTCAGCCATTGGGTCGCCAATGCGAATACGTTTTACACGCTCTACAACGGCTTTTTCAAAATCGGCTAAACGTGATTTTGGAACAAATACACGCGTACCGTTGGTACATACTTGACCTGAGCTAAAGAAGTTCGCCATGACTGCAATATCTGCGGCACGGTTTAGGTCGGCATCTTCACAAATAATCAGTGGAGATTTACCACCAAGTTCCATGGTTACTTCTTTCAGTGTAGAGCCAGCAGCGCTTGCCATGACTTTTTTGCCGGTTTCCACACCGCCAGTGAATGAGATTTTTTCAATCACAGGATGTTCAGTGAGCCACTGACCGATTTCACGACCAGCACCTTGCACCACGTTAAATACGCCGTCTGGAACGCCAGCTTCTGTATAGATTTCTGCAAGTTTAAATGCAGTGAGTGGAGTGGTTTCACTTGGTTTGAAAATCATGGCATTGCCGGCAGCAAGGGCAGGGGCAGATTTCCATAAAGCGATTTGAATTGGATAGTTCCAGGCACCAATACCTGCAACCACGCCTAAAGGTTCACGGCGTGTATAAAAGAAACTTGATTCGCGAAGTGGAACTTGGTCACCCTGAATGGCTGTTGCAAGTCCTGCATAGTATTCGAGTACATCTGCACCAGTCACGATGTCGACTGTAGATGTTTCGCTAAAAGCTTTACCTGTGTCGAGAGTTTCAAGACGGGCAAGCTCATCATTTCGTTCACGAAGAATGTCGACAGCACGACGCAAAATACGTGAACGCTCCATGGCAGTCATGGCAGCCCAGATTTTTTGTCCTTGTTGGGCACTTTGTACAGCAGCTTCAATATCTTGTTCAGATGCTTGCTGAAGAGTCGCGATTGTCTCGCCGTTGGCAGGGTTAATACTATTAAATGTTTTACCACTGGTTGCTTTAACATAGCGTCCATGGATATACAGTTGATGAACTTGTACATCACTCATTTTGTCTCTCCTGCAAAGGCTTGTTCGCAAATTGCAATTGCGTTTGTACATAATCGTAAGCAATGGAACGGGCAAGATTGCTGTCAAATTCGTTATGACGGCTCAAACTGCCTCGTAGCCATAATCCATCAATCAATGCTGCCAGACCTCGAGCGGCAACACTGGCCTGTGGTTCATCCATTAACTTGAGAAAGTAAAACTTCAAGTTGGAGTACAGGCGTTGATCATTAATCTTTTGCAAGCGGCTTAAGTCTGGTACGTGCATACTCGCTGACCAAAAGTCTAACCAGACCCGCATTGCTTTTTCATTGACCTGACTAATGTCAAAGTTCGAGTCGATAATGGCCTTAATTTGGCTCTCTGGATGCGTATCTGCTTCTGCTCTGTACTGTTCGGTTTTATGACGCAGAACATTCAGCATTTCTTGCATACAGGTATTTATCAACCCTTGTTTGTCGCCAAAATAATGGCTGACAATGCCGGTCGACAACTCGGCTTTTTTTGCAATTTGTGCAATGGTGGTATTGGATAACCCCACTTCATAAATTACGTCGAGTGCGGCATTCATAATCTCTTCACGTCGCACGTGCTCTGGTTTTACTCTGCGTTTTGTCATGTTTTTCCACATCAGCACTTTTAGCGGTGCTTTAAATTCAGCATGTTAACTTGCAAAGCATCATAGCACTTTTTTTATCATACTTGTTATTGATTGAACGTTCAATCAATAACAAGTATGATATGTAAAAATCAATGAATTTTTGAATATTGCCTCTAGGAATAAAGAGGTAAAATCAAAGGTTCTTACGGATAGGATGATGCGCATAAGTACAGTACTTATCACGTTATTTTGAGAAAATACACCGATTGCAAGGAGCAATAAGATGGTGTTGAAAAGTGATAGATATTCTTCAGACCATATTCGGTTAAATCGTTTTGTATTTTGGAGTTCAGCCATCAGTATTGGCATTTTTGGCCTACTTTTTGTGCTGTTTCCAGAAAAAAGTCAGTTTTGGTTGACCTACATACAAGAGCAAGTAAATCACTTTTTCGGGTGGTATTACATGCTGGTTATTGTGCTTTGTCTGGGCTTTGTGGCATGGCTCGCTTTTTCAAAAGTAGGGCAGATTCCCTTAGGAAAAGACGACGACAAACCTGAGTTTAGTTATTTGGCTTGGACCTCAATGCTGTTCTCGGCAGGTATTGGTATTGCCTTACTTTACTATGGCGTTGCTGAACCTGTTGACCATTTTTTAAGACCACCGGAAGGTGAGTCAGGAACCATTCAGGCAGCCCGTAATGCCATGACCTATAGCTTTTTGCATTGGGGCATTCATGGCTGGGTACTCTATGCATTACTCGGGGTCACTTTAGGTTACTTCGCTTTCAGACAAAACTTGCCATTAGCACTGCGTTCGGCGCTTTACCCAATTTTTGGAGAGCGTGTTCATGGCTTGGTGGGTGATTTTGTCGATGGTTTTGGAATTTTAGCTACAGTTATTTCTTTGGTCACCAACTTGGGAATCGGGGCTTTGGTGCTTGTGTCAGGCATTTGCTATTTGCTTCCGCAAATTCCTAATAACTCTGTGACCTTAATTACAGTTGTTCTTATTATGATGTTTGTTGCCACGATCACGACCGTGGTGGGCATTGAAAAAGGCTTGGCATGGCTATCGCGTATTAATTTACGTCTGCTGTATGCATTACTTTTATTTGTATTTTTAACGGGCCCTACAAATCATTTATTAAATGGCCTTGTGCAAAATATGGGTGATTATCTAAGCAATTTTATTGGTAAAAGCTTTGATATGTATTTGTATAACCCAAAAGCAAGTGGCTGGTTGGGTTCGTGGACTGTGTTTTATTGGGCATGGTGGATTGCTTGGGCACCTTTTGTCGGCATGTTTATTGCCCGTATTTCAAAAGGACGTACGATTCGCGAAGTTGTATTGGGTGTATGCCTGATTCCACTCGGCTTTACCCTAGCTTGGATCTCGGTTTTTGGAAATACGGCAATTTACTTTATCTTGAACCAAAAACAGAAAGTTTTGGGCGATATGGTTTTAACTGATCCGGCATTATCTTTATTTAAGTTACTCGAATATCTGCCGTTTAATCCTTATGTTGCAGGTATTGTTGTTGTAATTTGTTTCGTTTTATTTTTGACACCAGTTGGCTCTGGTACACTTATGATCGCTAATTTGTCCTCAAAAGGGGGCACCAATGATAGTGATTCACCGATCTGGTTACGCGTTTTTTGGTCTGTGGTAATTACCATTGTAAGTATTGGCTTGCTATTAGCCGGTAGTTTCAACTCCATGCAAAGTGCTGTGGTGTTATGTGGTTTACCATTTTCAGTCATTATTTTGCTTTATATGTTTGGTTTAGCCAAAGCCTTAAAACAAGATGATTTTGACCCTCAATTAGTGAAAAAACAGTTAGCTGTTTCAAAAGACATTTCGGTTCCGTCGAATTGTGACCAGAATAAAGTGACTGAGGTTTTATAACCTCAACCGATCACATCTATATATTATTTTTTGCGTTTAAAGTCGTCTTTTCATTATTTTAAATAATAGTGAAAAGACGAAATTAAATATTTTGTTTTTATTTTTATTCCTTGAGGATTGTATGGCAACAGATAATCCAAGAGCAGTTGATGATTTAACATTATCTAAATCTAAAAAAGACCCGCTCAATCGTGTGGTTTTTTATTTTTCAGCTGTACTTATTTTAATTTTTTCTCTCGTCACGTTTTTGTTTAATGATTTTGCAAACCGAGTCATGAACACCGTACTTCAGTGGGTAACCTCAACCTTTGGTTGGTATTATCTGCTTGCCGCAACGCTATATATGGTTTTCGTGATTTTTATTGCCTGTTCAAGATACGGCAATATTAAGCTAGGACCTAAGCATTCAAAGCCTGAGTTTAGTGTACTCAGCTGGTCTGCGATGCTGTTTTCGGCTGGTATTGGTATCGATCTGATGTTCTTCTCGGTCGCTGAGCCTTTATCTCATTATATGCAACCTCCAGTCGGAGCAGGTCAGACCTATGAAGCAGCACGCCAAAGTATGGTCTGGACATTGTTCCACTATGGCTTAACCGGCTGGTGTATGTATGCCTTAATTGGTATGTCATTGGGATACTTTAGTTATCGTTATAACTTACCGCTTACCATTCGTTCTGCACTTTACCCAATTTTCGGAAACAGAATTAATGGGGCAATTGGGCATAGCGTTGATACAGCTGCCGTTATCGGAACAATTTTTGGTATTGCGACGACCTGCGGGATTGGAGTAGTACAGCTAAATTATGGCCTGCATGTATTATTGGGATTACCAGAAAACATCTGGATGCAATTTATCCTGATTGCTGTCGCGGTCGGTATTAGTGTTATTTCGGTGACATCAGGGGTCAATAAAGGCCTGCGGATTTTATCTGAAATCAATATTTATGTTTCGGTTGGGCTATTGCTGTTTATTTTGTTCTTGGGAAATACCGAGTTTTTACTCAATGCCCTAGTCCAAAATATTGGTGATTATTTAACCCGTTTCCCGACTTTAGCATTACAAAGTTTTGCTTTTGAACAGCCTAAAGAGTGGATGAGTAGTTGGACTTTCTTCTTCTGGGCATGGTGGATTGCTTGGTCTCCATTTGTTGGACTTTTCCTAGCACGTATCTCAAGAGGACGTACCATTCGTGAGTTTGTGTGCGGTACTTTAATTATTCCGCTTCTATTTACACTTACATGGTTATCCATTTTTGGTAATAGTGCATTGCACAGCGTTATTTTTGAAGGTAACCAAACCTTAGCAGCGACTGTGTTAGCAAATCCGGCTCATGGTTTCTACGACCTGCTAGCGCAATATCCGGGCTTTACCTTTATCGCTTCAATTGCCACCGTGACAGGGCTTTTGTTCTACGTGACTTCTGCCGATTCGGGAGCGCTGGTTTTAGGTAACTTCACGACTAAACTTACGAATATTGATAATGATGCTCCTCGTTGGTTAAGTGTGTTTTGGGCAGTAGCAATTGGTTTGCTGACATTAGCAATGCTGATGACCAACGGTATTACCGCTTTGCAAAACGCGACCATCATTATGGGATTACCTTTTAGCTTTGTGATGTTCCTTGTGATGGCAGGACTATATAAGTCGCTGAGGCTTGAAGATTACCGGCAAGCCAGTCGAAGTATGAACGCAGCTCCGGTAGTCGGTAATGTTGATATTCTGAATTGGAAACAACGTTTAACTCGAGTGATGCATCATCCGGGAACCACTGAAACCCAACGCATGTTAGATGCAGTTTGTCTACCGGCTGTTCAAGCCGTTGCAGGTGAGCTTATTAAGCAGGGTATGAATGTAGATGTGCAGCAAACCCCTCTTGAAGATGAAGAAGCACTTTACCATCTGGACTTCACTATTCATTTGGAAGAAGAACAAAACTTCGTTTATCAGATCTGGCCTGTACGCTATAGTGCGCCTAACTTTAGCCAGCGAGTGAAACGGGGTAAACAGTTCTATTACCGGCTAGAAACCTATCTTTATGATGGCTCTCAAGATAATGATCTGGTGGGATACAGTAAAGAACAGGTCATTAATGACATTTTAGATAAATATGAAAGACATATGACGTTCTTACATATTAATCGTATTAGCCCGGGGAATCGTCCGTTGTTCCCAGATCCACAAGCTTAAGAGGACAATGCATGGCTTCTCCTTATCTACATTCTTTTGCTTTATTTTTCTCTTTGCTCAATCCATTTTTAATGAGCATTTATATGATTGGCCTGATCCGCCATTCAGAAACAAAGGTGTTTAATAAAGCACTGATTCAGGGAAGCTTGATTGCTTTTGTCGTGTTCATGCTATTTGCATGGGGCGGCGAAGCAATTTTTAGTAAATATCTGAATGTACGTTTTGAAGCCTTCCAGATTTTTGGTGGCCTTATCTTTTTGGTCATTGGCTATCGTTACGTTTTTCAGGGTGCCGATACTATTGGTGAAATGCGTGGTGCACCAGAACATCTGGCTGGCACCATTGCCATGCCGTTCATGATTGGCCCGGGCACCATTAGTGCTGCTGTGGTAACAGGAATGGAAATGTCAATTGGTGAAGCAGCCCTAGTGATAGCCTTTACCTTGTTTTTAACCTGTAGTATTTTGATTTTGATGAAATTTTCACATGATCATTTACGTTATCGACATGCCAAACATATCGATCGTTATTTTGATATTGTGGGGCGTTTATCTGCTTTGTTAATCGGAACGATTGCCATTGATATGATTATTAATGGTGTAACAGGTGTGATTACTAAAATATAGCGAGTGACCCGTAAGATCCTGCTATGCCATTAAGCGTGGAATAAAATGGCATAGCATCTTTTAAAAAAATTCTAAGATAAATAAGACAGCTTAAAAAATAACTTTAAAAATAATGCCTTAAAAAACTAAATTTTAAAAAACAATCAAAGATATTAAAAAATACAATGCTATGTTGTGGATTTAAACATGTTTTTTTTGTGAATTATCAACCATAATGTTGACTGAGCTTGTTTTAAGACACAGAGTTGAGCTATGCCTACATTAGATGAAATAACCACAGCAACTGATGATCAGTCTGAATTGACGATGTCAGTTTTGATGACGCCTGATATGGCAAATTTTTCAGGTAATGTTCATGGTGGTACGATTCTAAAACTACTAGACCAAGTCGCTTACGCTTGCGCAAGTCGTTATTCGGGTGGCTACGTGGTGACTTTATCTGTAGATAAGGTGAATTTTAAAGAACCTATTTATGTAGGTGAGCTGGTAACCTTCTTGGCAAGTGTTAACCATGTAGGCCGTACTTCAATGGAAGTGGGAATACGGGTTGAAGCTCAAAATATCCAGAAGCGTACAGTGCGCCATACCAATAGCTGTTATTTCACCATGGTTGCTGTTGATGAACAGGGCAAGCCATGTGAAGTACCTCATTTGAAACTTGATACAGAGTGGAAGCGTTGCCGCTTTGAAGCAGCCGAGCACCGCAAAGTTTTACGTCTACAAGAAAATCACAACCCATCTTGTAGCATGTATAAAAAATCTTCTTAAAAAAAAGGATCGAACCGCAGCATGGTTCGATCCTTTCCTTCTTTACCAAAATTCAGCATCCATTTTTCATTTCAGTAAAATTATCTCTGAGCTTGGAGGAGAGTGCTGAGAGAATTAACGAGTTGCAGGTGCTGGTGCAGCTTCAGAAGCAGAACCTACAGCATCAGTTGCAGCATTAGCAGTGTTTGCTTGTTCTTGAGTTGAAACAACTACTTTCTCTTCACCAGCAGTGCTATGCGCTTGTTCATGTTTAGAAGCAGCGAAAGTTGATACTGCAGTTAAAGCTAAAGTTGTTGCAAGTAGAGTTTTAACTAATTTCATGTTATGGCATCCTTAAATTCATTAAAAAAATAAATCAAACCTAATCATTTAAACCTACATGGAATATGTATGGCTGAATAACTAAGCTAGGACACATGCTAAGCCGAGGTTGGGATTACATCAATTAACTTAACAATCTATTACGCCTATCTTAACAATATGAAATATACGGGCCATTTATGTGCGGAATCTGTAAAATTAACTGGCTTAAATACACCTTAAAATGTGAAAGAATATTTCTTGTTGAGTAAAAAAAAACCAATTTTGTTACGAAAACCTAACACTTTGGCATGAATTGTGAATGCGCATAAATAGAATATTCCGTTTGAATTATAGTTGTCTAAAGTTAATTTAGATTTTGAATGAGATGTATGTCACATATTAAGTGTTTTGCCCTGATAATTGGAAAGTATATCTTCAAAGTGAAAAATCATTTTCATGGGATTTAAACAGTGATATACCTTTTTTAGTTTTTAAACTTTGTTGATTTGAGCCGCTTGTGAAATTTATTGCCCAAAAAACTGTTCCTACCCATATTATTTCTGGTTTTTTAGGGGCTGGTAAAACCACATTATTACAGCATTTATTAAGTCAGAAGCCTAAAGATGAGGTTTGGGCTGTATTAATGAATGAGTTTGGGCAAATTGGAGTAGACCAACAACTCTTACCTCAAGATGAGGGGTATGCAGTTAAAGAATTATTAGGTGGTTGCTTGTGTTGTAGTAGTCAATTGCCTATGCATATTGCTTTAGCCCGTCTATTGAGTGAGCAAAAGCCAGATAGACTCTTTATTGAGCCTACAGGACTTGGGCATCCTTCACAGTTATTTGACCAACTGACTGAACCGCATTGGCAAAGTAGTTTAGCCATGCGTGCTTTAGTTACTGTTGTTGATGGTAGCCGTTTGCACGATACAAACTGGGTCAAGCAAAACCTTTATGAAGATCAGTTAAAAGCTGCCCAGATTGTGGTGGTGTCACATACTGATGTGATGACTTTTGAAGATGATCAGGCGCTTGAGTTATTAAAAGAAGAATACAAGCCTTATCATCAAGAATGGATTAAGACTGAACATGGTCAGTTAGCGTTAAATAAAATTGATGTAGCTGCTCGCTTAACTGAGCGCTCTATTCAACCTTTACTTAAACTTCAAAAACAAATGACTGAAACCGAGGTTAAGAAGGAAATTCAGCAATTACCTTATCATTATGTCGAGTCGGCACAAGGCTATATTGTGGCAGGTTGGAAATTACCTAAACGCTGGAAATTCGATTTTTATGCTTTGCTAGATTTATTATGCGCACAGGAAGGCTGGCTTCGAATTAAGGGAATTTTTAATACAGATCAAGGTTGGAAAGTTTTTAACTTTAATCCTGATCAGTTTAATTATAAGTCTGGTGAAGAGGGAATTGACAACCGCATTGAAATCATTAGCGAACATCATCACGATTGGTTGGCTTTTGAAACGGCATTACTTGCTTGTCAGCTTAAAGAATAGAGAACATTAAACCAAAGACGATTTAATGTTCTCATAATGGATTTAAGGTTTTGTATCTAACACTGCTTTGGCTTGAGCATGGTCAATATCTTTTTCCCAGTGAGCAATCACTACGGCGGCGACACAGTTACCAATTAAGTTGGTGCAGGCGCGAATAATGCCAATGAACCAATCGACAGATAGTAGAAGTACTAGACCAATCGCAGGCAGGCTTGGAATAACGGAAAGGGTGGCCGCAAGAATAACTAGAGCTGAGCCAGGAATACCGTGTGCACCTTTAGATGTGATGAGTGACACCAACAAAATAGCCAATAGGTCATGCGTAGATAAATCGATATTGCAGGCTTGCGCAATAAAAATTACCCCTAAAGTTAAATAAATTGAAAACCCATCGAGGTTAAAAGAGTAACCCGTTGGAATGACCAGACCGACGGTTGAATCCTTAATTCCCAGATTTCTGAGCTTTTTCATAATTTGGGGTAAAACAGAATCAGAAGAGGCTGTACCTAAAACGATCGCTAACTCATCTTTAAAATAAGCCACAAATTTGAAAATGTTGAGACCGGCAAGTTTTAAAATTGAACCTAAAACAATAACGACAAATAAAATGCAGGTTGCATAAAACAGTAAAACCAAATAACCCAATTGTACGAGCGAATCTAAACCAAATTTGGCAGTGGTATAGGCCACTGATCCGAACACACCAATAGGCGCTAAACGAATAATCAGTCCCATAATTTTAAAGAAGACTTCCGAAAAAGCTTCAAGGGCCTGACGGACTAACTCTGCTAAATTTTTGGGAATTAAAAGTAGGGCTACACCAAATAAAATAGCGATGAGTAAAACTTGTAAAATATCGCCGTTTGCAAAAGCGGCAGTGAATGTTTTTGGAATAATATTGAGCAGAAATTCTGAACCAGTGTGCATTTCATGTGCACGTTCGGTATAGGTGCTTAAATCTTTTGCATCTAAATGACCGATATCGATATTCATGCCAACGCCTGGCTTGAATACATAGGCAACGATAATGCCTAAAACTAAAGCAATACTGGTGACCACTTCAAAGTAGAGAATGGTTTTTGCACCGACTTTGCCCATTTTTTTGATGTCATTTGCACCATAAATACCAAGCACAACCACACAAAACACAATTGGGGCAATCAGCATCTTAATTAAAGAAATAAAACCATCACCCAATGGTTTTAAAGATAGGGAGAAATCATGAAAACTAGCGCCTACTGCAACTCCCAGAAAGAGAGCACAAAGAACCTGTAAAAATAAACTACGCTTGAACTTTTGCCACATAAGTCATCAATTTTAGGAGGAGAAGAATATTTCTCTTTCAAGCAAAAAACTGGCCAACTCTAAAATAACTGAAGCGTTTTGGAAGAATATGCAAATTTCCCTTGGCTATGTTTTGGATTACTCAGTTTTTTTATAATTTTTTAGCCAAAATCGAGTATCCTTAGCGCCAAATTTTGGGACATATTAATCATGGCGCTTAAAGCAACAATTTATAAGGCAGACTTGAATATTGCGAATATGGATGACCATATTTATGGTGATTATCAACTTACGCTTGCCTTACATCCTTCTGAAACGTTAGAACGATTAATGGTTCGTTTGATGGCTTTTGCCCGTTTTGCAAGTGATGAGCTTGAGTTTACCAAAGACCTTTTTGAAACTGATGAGCCAGCGTTATGGCAGAAAGATTTAACAGGTCAGTTAGAAGCATGGATTGAAGTGGGCTTACCATCAGAAGATAAAGTGAAAAAGGCGAGTGCACGTTGTAAAAACGTTGCAATTGTTGTCTATGGCACGCAAGTCGAAGACTGGTGGAAGAGAAACAGTAAAATTAAAACGTTAAGTAACGTTCAGGTTTGGCAAATTGCCCCTCAAAGCACAGCCGAGCTAGAACAACTCTGTGAACGCACCATGCAACTCCAATTAAATGTCATGGACACAGAGTGGACGCTTTTAGGTGAAAAGGGTCAGGCAAATGTGGTGTGGACGCAGTTACAGTAAAATAGAAAAGCGCAACAAATTCTACAGACTCAGTTGGTACACTAAGTACTAATTGCGATTTAGAGATTCGATTTAAAGGGTAAACCATGTCAAATGAATTAGAAATTATCGATTTAAAAGTAGGTGAAGGCAAAGAGGCTGTTAAGGGCGCTTTGATTACAACTCACTATACAGGTTGGTTAGAAGACGGTACTAAATTCGATTCTTCAATTGATCGCGGTAATTATTTTGAATGCGTGATTGGTACAGGCCGTGTGATTAAAGGCTGGGACCAAGGCATTATGGGAATGAAAGTTGGTGGCAAGCGTAAATTAATCGTGCCTGCTCATTTAGCTTATGGTGAGCGTAAAATGGGTAAGATTATTCCAGCAAATTCTAATTTAATTTTTGAAATTGAATTATTCGATGTCAAAACCCGTGACTAGTGAAAATTTGAAAGCCCTTTAGGGGGCTTTCTTGTTTATATGAGCTTTAAATATAAATACATTATTTATTTATATTTTAGCTTTTTGAATATTTAAGATTATTTTCAGATTATTTGATTATAAATGCTGACTGAAAAACTGTTCATTTGTGAGCAGGATGATATTAAGACCAAATTGAAGAAAGTTTGCGTCTTAACATCAAAATTCACATAAATAATCTATATTGCTATTGAGACGCTATTTCATGATTATCCGCTTTGCATCTCCTTTGTTGAACATCACACTTGGCTTGGCCTTGGCTGGCTTGTCAGGTATGGCATTAGCCAAACCACCTAAACTGGACGCTTCAACACTTACGGTCATTGGTTATCATGAAATTACCGATACTAAGAATGCATTAATTCCTCAATATGCGGTCACAACTCAACAATTTAGCCAGCACGTCGATTGGTTGCAAAAAAACGGGTTCCATTTTATTACGGTTGACCAGTTAATTCGCGCTCATCAAGGTAAATATCAACTGCCTACAAAACCAGTTTTATTAACTGTAGATGATGGTTATCAGTCTTTTTATCAAAATGCATATCCGGTCATTAAAGCTAAAAAAATCCCTGTTGTGCTCGCAGTAGTCGGTTCATGGTTAGAGCCAAAAGCAGGGCAGAAAGTTGATTTTTCAGGAGAAGAAATTCCACGTGATAAAATCTTAAGCTGGGGTGAGCTTAAAGAAATGCAAGATAGTGGTTTTGTTGAGATTGCAAGCCATAGCTATCATTTGCACCGCGGTATTACAGGCAACCCACAAGGTAATTCTGAACCTGCTGCAACGACGCGTTTTTATGATGTTAAAACTCAAACCTATGAAAACGATGAACAATATCAGTCACGAATCTATAACGACCTGAAAAAAAATAACGAATTACTCAAAGCACATGGCTTACGTTCTCCACGTGTTATGGTATGGCCATATGGTCGCTATAATATGCAAACTGTTAAAATTGCAAACAAATTGGGTATGCCAGTAACCATTACACTTGATGATGGGGCAGACCACGCAAAACAGTCACTACAAAATATGAGCCGTATTTTGGTAGAAGGTGGAATGACGACTGATGATTTGGCTCAAGAAATTAAAAACCGTGAATTAAATTTAACGGATAATAATCGTCCGCAAAAAATCATGCATATTGACCTGGACTATATTTATGATCCAGACCCGAAACAACAAGAGCGTAATTTAGGCCACTTGTTAGACCGAATTAATGGCATGGGTGTAAATACAGTTTATTTACAGGCATTTTCAGATCCAGATGCGAATGGTTCGGCTGATATGGTTTATTTCCCAAACCGCCATATTCCAATGCGTGCCGATTTATTTAACCGTGTTGCATGGCAAATTCAAACGCGTACTGCTGTAAGCCGTATTTATGCGTGGATGCCGCTATTGGCGTGGGAATTACCAAAAACCGATCCTGTTTCTAAAGATTTAGTCGTGACGGAGCAGGCAAAAGCAGGTGAACACTTGAATATGGGTTATATCCGTTTAAGTCCGTTCTCAGCCGATGCACGTCAAACTATTCGTGAAATTTATCAGGATTTGGCTAAGTCAACGCCGTTTAACGGAATTTTATTCCATGACGACGTGACCTTATCTGATTATGAAGATGCCAGCCCAGATGCTTTAAAAGCCTATGCGAAACAAGGTTTACCGACAGATTTGGCAAAAATCCGTGAGAACGACCAAGACTTGCAAAAGTGGACTGCATATAAGACAAAATATCTAGATGATTTTGCAATGCAACTTGTTGATGACGTGCGACAATATGAACCATTCTTGATGACTGCACGTAATTTGTATGCGCAAGTTGCGTTAAAACCATATGCAGAAAACTGGTATTCACAATCGCTTGAAGAGTCATTAAAACGTTATGACTTTACAGCTATTATGGCGATGCCTTATATGGAACAAGTGGAGAATGCTGATCAATTTTATAAAGATATGGTTGATCGGGTAAAACAATATCCTAATGGCATCAAGAAAACCGTTTTCGAATTACAGGCAACCGACTGGCGTAAAAATGAAAAGGTACCTTCAACTGAAATGGCAGCAACAATTCACTCACTTTATCAACAAGGTGTAATGCATGTCGGATATTACCCTGATGACCCAATCAAAGATCACCCGGATGTTGACGTAATGCATAAAGCATTTGCTGAAAAATCATCTCGTCTTGTGCCGTAGTCGGGGCTGAAACATGACAATCTTTGCTGCAATATGGTCGCATGCCTTAAAATTCGTTTTTTATTATCCATTATTCATGTCGTATTTATGGATGATGGGTGCGATCATTTTCTATTGGAAAGAACGTCAGGCTCCGCCTTACGATCAACCAGCCCCATTAGAAAGTTATCCAAAAGTTGCTGTATTAGTTCCTTGTTTTAATGAAGGGGACAATGCAGAGGAAACCATTAGCCATGCTTTAAAACTGGACTATCCTCATTTTGAAGTGATTGCGATTAATGATGGCAGCTCGGATAATACAGGCGAAGTACTTGACCGTTTAGCAGAACAACATGAAAAATTGCGTGTTGTTCATTTGGCTCAAAACCAAGGTAAAGCCATGGGGCTGCAAGCCGGAAGCTTAATGACCGATGCCGAGTTTTTAATTGGTATTGATGGTGATGCTTTACTTGATCCACATGCAGCAAAGTGGATGATTCGTCATTTTCTTGAAAATCCGACTGTTGCTGCGGTCACTGGAAACCCGCGTATCCGCACTCGCTCAACTTTATTAGGTCGTATTCAGGTCGGTGAGTTTTCTTCGATTGTGGGCATGATTAAACGTGCACAACGTACCTTTGGTCGTTTGTTTACCGTATCGGGTGTAATTACGGCTTTTCGTAAAAGCGCGGTTCACCAAGTCGACTATTGGTCACCAAATATGTTGACTGAAGATATCGATATTACTTGGAAGTTACAGCGTGCAGGTTGGGATATTGAGTTTGAACCAAATGCCTTAGTTTGGATTTTAATGCCTGAAACCTTAAATGGGTTGTGGAAACAACGTTTACGTTGGGCAATGGGTGGCGCACAAGTATTAATTAAAAATATTGATGTGTTCACCAAGCCAAAATTGAATTTTTTATGGCCTTTAATGTTTGAGCTTTGCTTAACTTTAGTTTGGTCATATTTAATGCTAGCGATGGCCTTATTGTGGTTGGCACATTTTATTTTACCTGTACCCGCACTGGCCGTTGTGAGTTCCCCATTTTTACCGTATGGTAGCGGTATTTTATTGGGGGCAACCTGTCTAATTCAGTTTGCTTTAAGCAAATGGATGGATAGTCGTTATGAACCGCATCTAGGAAAAAACTATTTCTGGATGATCTGGTATCCATTGGTCTTTTGGCTAATCACTATTTCAGCAACCATTGTGGCATTTCCAAAAGTCTTACGACGTGGAAATGAGAAACGAGCACGTTGGGTGAGCCCGGATCGGGGCATTCGCTAGAATGAAATGCAAGAGTCATGAGATTTTAAAGATCGTGCTGTATTGATGTCTGGGGAAAAACCACAGCACTTCGTTAGGTAAAGAGAGAAATGAAGACAAATTCGTTGATTATTGATTTACGCCGTCAATTACCATGGCATAAACGCTATGCTTCTACAACAAGCACAGCCATGATGTGGGCGGTTTGGTTGTTGTTGTGGCGTCCTTTTGTGTTTATCTGGGTATTGGCTGAGTTACAAAAAACTCATTTGGTACACCGTTTATTTAATGCCTTTGGTGTAGGAATTGAACATGGCCTTACAGCATTAATTGCTTGTGCAATTTGCTTATTGTTATGGAGCCATGTGCTACCAGAGCGTCGTGTCGGTGGTAGCGCGCTTAAAGCAAAACAGACTGATGATTATGCACGCTACTTTGATTTACCTGAACATGAAATTGAGCAGGGGCGTAGCCAAAAAATTACAGTCGTTCACCACGATGAATTAGGTAAAATCGTTAGAGTTGAATAAGCCCTATCAATCAAATAAAGCCCACTAAAAGTGGGCTTTATTTTTATGAATTGAGAAATCCAAGAATACGTTGCTTAACTTGATTAATATAAAATTCATCCTGTGTCACACGGTACATCAAGATTGCGCCTTCATAATCAGCAATACTTTGTTTTGCTAAAATCTCTGCTTGATCGTGAGCAATGCACTTGGCAAAAATAGATTCAATTGCAAGTTGCCAGTCCTGAAAAATACTACGTATTTTGGCTAAAATTTCAGGTGAGCCATATGCCGCTTCCATTGAAATTACCCCAAGCAGACAACCATTCACCCCTTGGGTAAAAAACTGTACAGCACGCTTATGCATTTGCTCAAAACGCTCAATGGCTGAGAGTTCTGAATGTGTTGTACTTTCAAATAGAGAATGAATTAAATATTGATGAGTACCATTTAACACTTCGAGCAAAAGCGCCTCTTTGTTTGGATAATAATAATAAAAAGAAGCTTTAGTGAGGCCACAAGCTTTCGCCAGCATGTCCATGCTCGTTCCTGCATATCCATAAGTTTTAAACTGCAAAGCGCAGTGCTTGAGCAGCTCTTCTTTCGCAAGTTTTTGTGGTCTCATTTCATATCATCCAAAACATAAAACAGGTTTATAAAAAACCATCAAAAGTGATGCGGATTTTACTCCAGATTTGTTCAGCATCTTTTTTAAAGTAGCCCATATGCCCAATGGTTTTCATAGCAACATCTTGAGGTTGAAGACTGAGATATGTGACTTCTGCTTGTCGATAATGTTGCATAAATGCACGGCAAGAAGCAGGTAAAGCCCAGTCATCATCAAGGGCGGAGACTGCATAAATTGGAGTTTTGACAGAAGCATACTGTTCAATTAAATGCTGCTGTTCTGGGTCAGCAAAAAAATACTTAGGGTTTTTACACCATTTACGCCACTGTTTATAAACATTTAGAGGTAAATCGGAACCCATATTAAATTTGCTCCAAGGTAAATAACCTGTCACGGCAACAATAGGCGGAAACACGATATTCCAGACCACTTGAACTTTAAAACGTTCTTTCAGTGGCATATAGCCGTGCCAGCCTGCACCTGTACCAAACGTGTAGCAGGCTAATAATTTCTCATGATTAGGTAAGAGCCCGAGCGCATGGCCACCGTAAGAATGACCCACCATGAAAAGGGGTAAAGGCTCTTTTAATAAATATTCAATCGCACCTGCTAAGTCATATTGTCCCCAGTCTAAATAAGACATATCAAATCCTTTTAAAGATTTTGGACTCGATTTTCCGACGCCTCGATAGTCAAACGTTAATATTTGATAGCCAAATTGCGTCATATATTCAGCAAAGCGGCGGTAAAACTCATGCGGGACGCCTGTTGCTCCTGCAACGACAATATTGGCCTTAGCAGGCGTCGTCGTAAAGTAACGTGTGCCCTTGAGTGGATAGCCATCTAAAGCCGAAAATTGTACAGTTTGGCTAAGCTGTTCATCTATTTGAGTTGCTGATTGCATTGCTTTTCTCTTTCTTTTTCTAGCGTGATGAAATTTTATTTACCTTCAAAAACAGGCGGTCTTTTTTGCAACATCGCAAACACACCTTCTTGAACATCTTCTGTGGTGAGTAAAGGCTGAAGATGGCTCTGTAATTGGCTAAAAGCAGTTTGATAACCTTCATTGATGGCTTCACGGGCAGAAGCGAGGGTCGCTTTTACAGCAAGTGGTGCAGCTTGAGCAATATGTTCAGCCAGTTCTATTGCACGGTTGAGCTCCGTACCTTCTGGGCATATCTCTGTAATCAGGTTCATATCAAAGGCGGTTTTTGCATCAAAAGAATCACCGGTGAGCAAATAGCGCATGGCTTTGGCCCAACCCGCAGCTTGAGTAAATCGTGCTGTAGCTCCACCAAAAGGTAAGATGCCGCGTTGAACTTCCATCTGTGCAAACTGAGTATTTTCACTTGCTAAAGCAATGTCCGCATTCAGAAATAGTTCGATACCAGCGGTGTAGCAATAACCTTGTACCGCAACAATTAAAGGTTTACTCAGTTTTCGTCCAACTGTACCCCAAGGGTTCACTTCTTCATCACTAAAATCAAAAACACCTGTAGCGAGCTTGGGTTGTAACTCAACTAAATCTAATCCGGCCGTAAAATGGTCGCCATGAGCAAAGATAATTGCACAGCGAAGAGCATCATTATTTTCATATTCGGTAAGCGCCAGTGATAAATCTTTAATTAGGTGACTATCAAAGGCATTCCGTTTTGCTGCCCGATCTAGACCAATTAAAAAAATATGTCCGCGGGTTTCACGGCTGACTTTTCCTTCTTGATTTGACATATTTGGATGTCCTTTATTTATCTTTTAATAAGTTTTTAAACGATCGTTTAAAAAGTGTCAAATATAATTTATTGACTACTTCGTAAACAAAAATAGAACGGCGATTAAAATAAAACTAAGTTTTTATTATTAAGGTTAATGTAAAGATGAGGGGGGAGAATAACCTGACGAGTGTTCTCAATCAGGTTATAAAATCTTAAGTTGGACGACGTGAATACATCAATAACCCTAGGCATAACAGGGTTAAACCTAAAATAAGATGTGAGCTAAGTTGTTCATGGTTGAACCATGTCCCCCAAAATGTAGCTAATACTGGGGTGATAATCGTAATAAATAGTACGGTGGTCGGCTGTAAGACCTTGATGAGTTGATAATAAAAAATCATCGCAAGCACAGATGAAAAAACTGCGCTGTAGAGTACCGCTACTGAAATTTTAAGGCTTGGTAATTCAGTGGGAAGATGTGACCAAAAGAAAGGTAACAAGCATACATAACCGACCCATGAAACAAGAGTAGCACCTGTCATTTGTGTAATTGGTGGAATATGCGCTCCGACAGATTTTACGGCAAAAGTCGACAATACATAAAACAGCATTGCGATCAGTTCTAACATAATACCGACGCGGTTGAGCTGAAAACCTGATGAAGACAGGCCTAAAGTAAAACTCATCCCGACAAGAGCAATACCGAGCCCAAGCCATTGCCATGCCGAGAAACGCTCACGTCCTAATAAAAAGGTGCTAATGAGGCCGGACACTAACGGAGAAGTACCGTAAATAATTGAGATAATGGCAGAGGGAACTTTATCTGCACCCATATAACAAAAGGCCATAGATCCAAATAAGCCAATGGCGCCTGCACAGTAACTTAAAACAGCTTTTCTACTAAAGATGAGCTTTAAACGAAAAAACCTTAGACAGAGTAAGGCGATTGGAATCGCCAGACTGAATCGAATAAATAATCCCCATGCCCAGTGAATTTCTTG
The DNA here is from genome assembly GCF_000313935.1 of Acinetobacter sp. WC-141. Taxonomy (GTDB): domain Bacteria; phylum Pseudomonadota; class Gammaproteobacteria; order Pseudomonadales; family Moraxellaceae; genus Acinetobacter. The sequence continues at coordinate 28,737 of NZ_AMSS01000001.1, forward strand.
TACTGTCCAGACCGCCGCGAGTGGGGTAAGTGACCAAATAATGACGACAGCAATAAATTGGCCGGCTGTAGCGAGGCGAGTTGGAGATGAAGTTAATGCTACAGCCGGCTGAATCTGCGGGGTGGATATACTCTGTTGTTCAAATAATGGCTTCATATAAAGCTCCAGAAAGTTGGGTTTTTGTGTGTTAAAAAGGCATAAAAAAAGCCGCTTTTTATGGCGGCTTGTGATGAAAATCCGGGGGATATATTACAATTTAAATATCTCGATTTTCGTATCCAAAGCGCCAAACTGGCCAAAATAAGGACGTCGCCAATTGACCACATCGAACTTAATCTCTGGGGCGTGTAATTGACGCGCTAGACAACAATGGGCTTTGGATAAAAACATGATAAGTATATTAAAAATACAGATGGTATTTTTATAACACAGAAATAGAAAAGTACAAATTATATTCAAACATGAACTATAGATTTTTTGATTACCTTAAATTAGTAGTTTGCTTAGCTCTATATTTTTCTCATAATACCCCGTCGAATTGATCTTAATAAGAAGCTGTTCTTATGTCACCTCTAGAAATTTTTGCAGTCTTGATTAGCCTAATTGGGGTCGGACTAACTGTTATCAGGAATATGTGGTGTTGGCTGTTTAATTTCTTTGCTTTTGTTTTATATGCCTATTTGTTTTACGAATTTAAACTTTATGGCGAAACGATTTTGCAGTTCTTTTTTATGGTCGTAAATTTTTATGGCTTTTACTATTGGTTCAAAGGAAAGCAGCAAGATCACGACATTCGAATCGAACCTATTGCAGTTAAAACCGCTATCATTCAAATGATTATTGCCGCGGTGGGTGGTTTACTGTTTGGTTTAGTTCTTAAAAACTTTACTGATGCAGCGGTGCCTATGCTTGACTCACAGCTTGCAGCCTTTAGTTTACTTGCAACGTATTGGACCAGCCGAAAGCATATTGCGACTTGGGTACTATGGGTGTTCGTTGATATTATTTATGTGGGCATGTTTATCTATAAAGATTTATTTTTAACAGCCGCGTTATATGCAGCATTTGTTCTGATGGCCGCTTATGGTTGGTATCAATGGGAAAAAGTTAAAAAGAAACAGCTTTTAGCCTCTAACCAGCTTTAATGTGGAGAGTGATCATGTTGTTGAGCTTAGATGTCTATAAACAACAACAGTTTGATCTGATTGCTGCAAAAATAATGGCAGAGCCAAAACAGTATTGTGAATTTAGTTCAGTGTCAGATTTCTATAATGCCGAGTGGCTCAAAGATTTTCCGCAGGGCAGTCAGGTTTCTGCGACTGGTTTAGATGACGGTGCTGAAGAGTTTTATGCGATTGTCCAGTTTAAACAGCAGTATTTAAAGTTTGATATTAAAGAAAACCATTCAACACTTATTTTTAATGATATGAATGGGAACGTATTTCAGTGTAATTTTTAATTTAAGAAATAAAATCCAAAAAAAAGCGACTTAACGTCGCTTTTTTTTAATAAATAAATTTGGAAATTTTATTTGCTGTTTCAACAACGAGGCTTGCGATATCTTCTTTAAATGTTCTTTCATCATATGTGGTAATTGGGCAACTCACTGAAATAACAGCCACCATTTTGCCATTTGACTGTTTAAAGATAGGTGCCGCGCAAGCTGCCATATCATGATTATAATGACCCCAGCTCACCATTGTTTTTTGAGTTTTTACATACACTAATCTTTGCAATAAGGTTTTTAAATTGGTTGGAGTTAGTTCAGAAAAGCTATCCCAATCATCAAAGTTAAGGTAACGCTGACGTACTTCATTTTCAGGTAAATCAGACAATAGCATTTGACCAATCACGGTTGCGTGCGCAGGCCAACGTGTACCTAAGCTAATGTTGCTCGTAAAGGTTCCCATCGATTGAATGTTATTTACAAAGACAATATGAGTGCCTTCTAAAATAGAAAGATGCACGGCAAGTTTAGTTTGGTCACGTAGTTCTTTCATTAATGGTGTCGATAAATCGAGTAATGAAAGTTTAGATAAACTATTAAAACCAAGTTCCATGACTTTTGAATCGAGCGCATAAGTTTTTTGAGATGCTTTTCTTAAATAGCCGCAAGACTCGAGTGTATAGATTAGGCGAAATGCACTAGAACGGTTCACTTCTAAAATTTCAGCAATTTCTGTAATCGTCATTTCTTGCGCTTGTTGATTAAATGCTTGCAAGATAGCCAACCCCCGGACAAGGCCGGGTACTAAATATCGATCATCATTTTTTGTTGTTTCTGATTCTTGCGAATCTTCTTCAATTGTTAGGCTCATTTGTGTCATTTTCCTATAAATAAAACAAGGTTCAATTTGGAGCATGCTGCTTTATTTTAGAACTATTGTAATTGTTAAAAATGCATAAAACAATTTTTATATTCAAAACTTTGTTTCCTGTTTGAAACGTAACAAAATATTTAAATTTAATTAAGATAATGAAATTTATATTTATTTTTACTTTGACAAAAAATGATCAAGGGGATTATGCTTAGCCTATGTTTTGAAAATCAAATTATGTTTTGTATATAAAACAAAATGAGGACGCAAGGTATGAGTTGGATCTCAATTTGTCAGCAGGGTGACGTTAGTGAAGATGAGCCGAAAGCCATCGAAATTGAAGGGAAAAAAATAGGCGTATTTTTCGTCGATGAAAATTACTTTGCTATCGAAAATGTTTGCCCTCATGCATATGCCTTATTAACTGAAGGATTTATCGAAGATCACACTGTTGAATGCCCATTGCACGAAGCAATTTTTGACATTCAGACAGGTGAGCTAAAAAGTGGACCCGGGTGTAGAAACCTATGTACGTACCCAGTTCGTGTTGAAGGACAGGATATTCAAATTCAACTCTAGTCCTCACATGTACAAGGAAGCAGAACAATGAAGACATTTAATGAAAAGTTGGCAAGCTGGATTCATGCAACGCCAGCAACCGAAGCAGGTATCAACAATATTCAAATTCCTGGTCAATCTGAATTGTTGGTTTGGCAAACACGTTATAAAGAACCAACGCTCTACGAACAAGACTTTGTAAAGAACTTGATTCAAGCATTTTCTGCGGGTGCAACTGAGTTAGATGACGTTGTTTCTGCACTTAATCAGCAGGGTTTCCGCTGTGAATCTGGTGATGAATGGACTTCTGCGAGTTTTACAGAAGAAATGCAACGTTTAGGTTATTAATTCAAGGACGAATAAAATGAACGCAATCGTATCAGCTTCACAAAGCGCTGAAGAATATTTAGAACTTGGTTTACGTGACCAATGGCATCCGGTTTTAGCAAGTTGGGAAGTGGCTGCTAATCCAGTCGGAATTACCCGTTTAGGCGAAAATATTGTGGTTTGGCGTGATGCCGAAGGTCAGGTTCATGCGCTTGAAGATCGCTGTCCGCATCGCGGTGCTCGCCTTTCATTGGGTTGGAACTTAGGCGACCGAGTCGCTTGCTGGTATCACGGTGTTGAAGTTCGTGCTGATGGTGTGGTTGCTGATGTGCCAGCTGTTCATGAATGTCCAATGACAGGAACCAAATGTTTAAAGAGCTATCCGGTAAGTGAGCAGCATGGGGCAATTTTCATTTGGTTTGGTATTGATGCAAACGAGCAGCCAAAACCACTTGAGTTCCCAGAACAACTTGCAAGCGAAGAGTGGAGTGCATTCCTTTGCCAAGCGGACTGGAAAGTAAATCATCAATACGCGATTGATAACGTGATGGACCCAATGCATGGGACCTATTTACACGCGACATCGCACTCAATGGCAGATGGTGAACGTACTGCAGAGATGAAGCACCGCACAACCGATAATGGCTTTGTTTTTGAAAAAGAAGGCCAAACTGGCGTGAACTTCGACTGGGTCGAATACGGTTCAACAGGTGCGAGTTGGTTACGTCTTTCAATTCCATACCGCAAACAATTTGGCCCAGGTGGCGAATTCTGGATTGTGGGTTACGCAACGCCAATTGATGCCAATAATACTCGTGTATTTTTCTGGCGCTGCCGTAAGGTGAGTGGCTGGCAACGTAATGTATGGCGCTTCTTATATCGCAATCATTTAGAGCAGTTGCATTGGGATGTATTGGAACAAGACCGAATTATTTTAGAAAACCTTGCGCCAAATGCGCGTGAAAAAGAGTTCCTCTATCAACACGATGTCGGTCTTGCTCGTTTACGCCGTTTAATGAAAAAAGAAGCTGAAAAGCAATTAAAGAAAATTGCTGCGCTAAATGCATCAAACCGTATCGAGATGCAGGAAGAAGCTCATGGCTAATGTAGCGTTGTTGCAAGGCAAAAAAGTTTTAGTGACTGGTGCTGCGCGTGGTTTAGGCCGAGATTTCGCTCAAGCCATTGCCGAGGCTGGCGCTGAAGTTGTGATGGCAGATATTTTATCTGACTTGGTGCAACAAGAAGCACAGGCGTTACAGCAACAAGGGCTAAACGTTCATGTGGTTACCGTTGACCTTGCCAATGCAGACTCTATTGAAAATGCGGTTGCAAAAAGCGTTGAGCTATTAAATGGTTTAGATGGTCTTGTGAACTGTGCGGCACTGGCAACCAATGTCGGTGGAAAAAGTATGGTTGATTATGATCCTGATCTTTGGGACCGGGTCATGAATATTAATGTAAAAGGCACATGGTTAATCAGTAAGGCATGTGTTCCCCATTTAAAGCAGTCGGCTGCTGGCAAAATTATTAATGTTGCTTCCGATACAGCACTTTGGGGCGCACCGAATCTAATGGCTTATGTTGCAAGTAAAGGTGCAATTGTTGCCATGACGCGTTCTATGGCAAGAGAGTTGGGGCAGTCCAATATCTGTGTCAACACATTGTCACCGGGCCTTACTCTGGTTGAGGCAACCGAGTATGTGCCTCAAGAACGTCACGATTTATATGTCAACGGAAGAGCGATTCAACGTCAGCAACTTCCACAAGATTTAAATGGAACAGCATTGTATCTACTGTCGGATTTGTCCTCTTTTGTGACAGGTCAAAATATTCCGGTCAATGGCGGTTTTGTCTTTAACTAAGGAGTAGTCAAATGATTACAGGGATCGAAATTTTAAAGTTTGGAGTTGAAGATAGAGCCGCTTCAAACAAGTTTTTAGCAGATTTTGGTTTAAGCAAAAGTGCTTCGGATATTGAAGGCACAGATCTTTACCAGACTCAAAATGGTAGCAAGATTTATCTATTTAATTGTGATGATGATCGTTTGCCTGCTGCCATTGAACAAGGCTCAACTTTACGTGAAGTGACGTGGGGTGTTGAAAGCATACAAGACCTAGAAGACTTAGCAGCTCGTTTGGCTGATGTAGACGGTTTTAAACGTTCAGAAAATACAGTTCAGTGTCTTGACCCAAATGGCATGACCATTCGTTTTGAACAAAGTTTTGTTAAAGATGTGTCTGAACTTAAAACGGAAGGCATTAACCAATACGGCAACATTCAACGTGTGAATGCAGCAAGCCCTGTCTATGAAAAAGGTCAACCTGTTGCGATTGGACATGTGGTGTTCTTCACACCAGATTTGGCAACAACCGAAAATTTCTATATTGAAAAAGTAGGCTTTCATTTATCGGATGCCTATAAAAATCGTGGTGCTTTCTTACGTTGCCGCGGTGAAGGTTATCACCATGATTTATTCTTGCTTAGTGTTCCAAATAAACCTGCTGGCTTAAATCACGTTGCGTTTGTAGTACGTGATATCCATGAGGTGATTGGAGGCGGTTTAAATATGAATCGTTCGGAGTGGTCAACTTTCATTGGGCCGGGACGTCACCCAATTTCTTCTGCTTATTTCTGGTACGTCAACTCACCATTAGGTGGTGCATTTGAATATTACACCAACGATGATTATTTGACAGAAGAATGGCAACCGCGTGTAGAGGAACATTGCCTAGAGCTTTTCACCGAGTGGGCGATTGAAGGTGGTCTTGATGACACAACCCGCCGTCAGGTGAAGCCTGTTTAACAGGGATTGCTTTACAAGGAAGATGGCTATGGAAAAGATCGTAATTGTAGGTGCCGGACAGGCAGCGGGTTGGGCAGTAAGTACCTTACGTCAAAATGGGTATGTGGGCGAAATTCACGTGGTTTCAAATGAAGATCAAGTGTTTTATGAACGTCCGCCACTGTCTAAGCAAGTACTTTCAAAAGAAGCAACGTATGAAAGTTTGAATCTGTTCTCTGCTGAACAGGTTCAAGAGTTCAAGGTTCAATGGCATAAACCGGAAATTGCAACAAAAGTCGATCGTGAACAAAAACAGGTTCATTTAGAAAGTGGCCAGATTTTGCCGTATGACAAATTGTTGATTGCAACCGGAAGCCGTGCACGTGTGCCGGTGAATACATGGCAGTTCATTCCAAATGTTGTGACTTTACGTAATGTGCATGACTGTGAGCGTTTGGCTGAAATTTTAAAGAATGCAAAAAATGTCGCGGTGATTGGCGGTGGCTGGATCGGTTTAGAAATTGCTGCAACTGCGCGAAAGCAAGGTAAAGATGTTCATATTTTTGAATATGGCGACCGCTTATGTGCAAGAAGTGTGAGTCCGGAAGTTTCTGCATTTTTAAAAAATATGCATGAGACGCAAGGTACAAAAATTCATTTAGATAGCAAAAGCCTTCATTTGGTTGAAGCACCTAATCAGAAAGTTGAAGTGGTGAACCATCCTCAACATAGCCAGTTATTTGATTGTGTTGTAGTAGGTGCAGGCGCTGAAATTGCCAAAGAGTTAGGTGTACACGCTGGTCTCGATGTGAAAGATGGCATTGTGGTGAACTGTTTTGGGCAAACTTCAGATCAAAACATTTATGCCGCAGGTGATGTCGCAATTCATCCGGGTTTGGGCTATTGCATTCAGTCTTGGGCAAATGCGCAAAATCAGGCCATTGCAGCAGCAAAATCAATGCTCGGAATTGAAACTGAATATAGCGATATTCCATGGCTTTGGTCTGATCAATATCACTTCAACATTCAGATTTTAGGAACATATCAACCTGAAAAAACCAAAGAATTGGTCATTCGCCAAGGCGGTGAAGATCAGGTGAGCTATTTATATCTGGACCATGAAAATCATTTGCTCAACATGATTGCCATTAATGACTCGAAGCTAGTCAAACTGGCAAAACGTTGGATGCAAGCCAACACCATTTTAGATCCAAAACTGTTAGCAGATGCTGAATTTAATGTCATGAAGTTAAAACCGTAAACATTAAATCTGGTTCTCATTACCAAATCGAAGGAATGACACATGAGTAATGAAGAAAAAAGTGGATTAAAGCATTGGGTACCTGCTTTTGTCCTTATGGTGTGTGTGGTACTGGCATTTTTCGACAAGATTAGTATTGCGGTTTTATTTTCAGATCCACATTTTCAAAGTGCAATGGGAATTGCTGAAAATAAGGCCAAGCTCGGATGGCTCATGACAAGTTTCTTACTTGCTTATGGTTTTTCATCAGTTTTTCTAAGCTTTTTGGGTGACATCTTTAACCCAAAGAAAATGCTGTTTTGGAGTGTAACGTCATGGGGTTTACTCATGTTTTGCATGGGTTTTACCACCAGCTACTCAGGCATGTTGATTTTACGTGTATTACTGGGTTTGGCAGAAGGTCCATTGTTTGCTTTGGCCTATGCGATTGTGAAGCAGACTTACACAGATCGCCAGCAAGCACGTGCTTCTACCATGTTCTTACTTGGCACGCCGATTGGTGCATTTCTTGGGTTCCCGATCACGGCAAATGTTTTAGCACACCATGACTGGCATACCACTTTTTTTGTGATGGCCGGATTAACACTGATTGCCATTTTTAGCATCGTTTTTGGCTTACGTAATTTGCAACTTAAGAAAACTGTCGAAATTGATGGTGAGAGTAAACGTACCAATTTCAAAGGCCATGTTGCCAATACGAAATTGCTCTTAAGCAACAGTGCATTCTGGTTGGTGTGCCTCTTTAACATTGCATTGATGACGTATTTATGGGGCTTAAATAGCTGGGTTCCTTCTTATCTTATGCAAGACAAAGGATTCAATCTCAAAGAATTTGGGATGTATTCAAGCTTTCCATTTATTGCCATGTTAATTGGCGAAATCATGGGCGCATTTTTATCTGACAAGTTAGGTCGACGCGCCATTCAGGTATTTAGTGGCTTATTACTCGCAGGCATTTTCATGTATGTGATGGTCCTGATGACCCAGCCATTATTGATTATTGCTGCCATGTCTTTAAGTGCGATGGCATGGGGTTTTGGAGTCGCTGCCGTATTTGCTCTGCTTGCAAAAGTAACCACCTCAAATGTAGGGGCGACTGCGGGCGGAATATTTAACGGTTTAGGTAATTTTGCAAGTGCAATTGCACCTGTACTTATCGGTTACATCGTGATGCAAACACATAGTTTTAATTTAGGAATTACCTTCTTGGCTGCTGTCGCTGTCATTGGGTCGTTGTTCTTGGTTCCTCTTTTAAAACGTTATTAATTCACTGTATAGGAGTTTAAAAATGACTACACAACAATTCGAATCATGGGCACAACCAGAAGGTGCTTCTTTAGAAGATTGGTTAAATACGCGTATTGCTCGCTTTGAGACACGTAAATATGACTTTGATGCTTTGAAGTTCCAAGCCGATTACGACCCGAAATATCGCCGTGCTCAAATGCGTTACATGGGTACGGGCGCAACAGGTGTTGCAAATGACGGTAATACCGTTCCAGCAGAAAACTTCACATTTTCGACCATGGTGTTGCCGCCACAGTGTGAAGGTCCTTTGCATATTCACCACGATGTTGAAGAAGTGTTCTTTATGCTTCGCGGCGAAATTGATTTGTTCATTGAGCACAACGGCGAAAAATTTGAGACCCGTTTAAAAGAGCGTGACCTGATTTCAATTCCACCGGGAATTTACCGTGGTCTATTTAACCCAGGTCAAGAAGATGCCTTGATGTGTGTAATGTTAGGAACGGGTAAACCAACCATTCCAAACTATCCACCCGAGCATCCATTGTCTCAAATCAAACGTTAATCGCTTGATGAAGTGAATGAAGGGAAAGAATTGAAAATGATGACACTCATTGAAAAGTTAGCAGAATTTCCGGTGAAAACGGTCACTGTTCAAGGCCAGCAACAAGCCTATCGGGAAGCCGGTCAAGGCGAGTACCTTGTGCTGTTGCATGGCATTAGTTCAGGTTCTGCATCATGGGTAAACCAACTTGAGGTGTTGTCTCATCATTTTCATGTCATTGCCTGGGACGCACCGGGCTATGGCAAATCAGCTGAACTTTTAACTGACCAACCAAATGCCACAGATTATGCAAAGCGTTTGGCTGCATTGTTCGATGTTTTAAAAATTGAAAAAGCAATTGTAGTGGGACACTCATTAGGTGCCTTACAGGCGAGTGCATTTGCTGCACTTTACCCAGAGCGAGTGGAACACTTGGTAGTCGCTAATTTAGCCCAAGGCTATCAACGCCACGATGAACAGACACAAATTCAGGTTTTTGAAAAAAGACCAAAAATGTTGCAAGAACTCGGCGCTAAAGGAATGGCCGAAAGCCGTGGACCTCATTTGATTTATAAACAAGAGCCACAAGCTTTAGCTTTAGTTTCAGAGGTGATGCAGCAATTGACCCTACAGGGTTTCACCCATGCATCGTATTTACTGGCTTATGAGGAAATACGTAATTACTTAACCGATTTAAAAGTCCTGTGCACAGTCATTGCAGGGCAGCAAGATCAAATCACTCCTGCGTTAGGTATACAAGCGCTTGCTCAGGAATTGCAGTTGGAACAGTACTACATCATCCAAGATGCAGGACATTTAAGTTATGTCGACCAACCGCAAGCATTTAACCAAATTATGTTGACGATTCAGGAACAATCGTAAGAGAGATTAAGGATTATGAGCTTCCAAGTTGAAGGAAAAGTTGCAGTTGTTACCGGTGGCTCATCTGGGATTGGGCTGGCTGCTGTTGAAATACTGGTCGCAGAGGGTGCAAAAGTTGCTTGGTGTGGTCGCGATGAAGAACGTTTAAATGCTTCTAAGCACTATATTTTAGAAAAATATCCGCATGCCAAAATTTTTACCAAAGCATGCAATGTATTGAAAAAAGAAGAAGTTCAGCAATTTGCTAAAGAGGTCAAACTCAATTTGGGCAATGTGGACATGCTCATTAACAATGCTGGGCAAGGCCGTGTTTCAAACTTTGAAAATACGCAAGATGAAGACTGGATGAAAGAAATTGAGCTGAAATATTTCAGTGTTTTACATCCGGTACGGGCTTTTCTTGAAGACTTAAAACAGTCGGCAAATGCCTCAATTACCAATGTGAACTCGTTACTGGCATTGCAACCCGAACCACACATGATTGCGACTTCATCTGCACGCGCTGCATTGTTGAATTTAACGTATTCTTTGGCGCACGAGTTTACTCAGTATGGCGTTCGTGTGAACTCAATTTTACTTGGAATGGTCGAATCTGCGCAGTGGAAACGCCGTTATGAAACCCGTTCAGACTTAAACCAGTCGTGGGAAGAGTGGACAGGCAATATCGCAAAAAACCGCGGTATTCCAATGCAGCGTTTAGGCCGTCCTGAAGAACCTGCACGTGCTTTAGTTTTCTTGGCATCGCCATTGGCATCGTACACCACAGGTGCAGCACTCGATGTCTCAGGTGGTTTTAATAAACATTTATAAATATAAGGTGCTGTCATGAAAAAGTTGATGATGATTGGTTTTGGCGCAATGGCAGCAGAAGTGCATGCTCATTTACCCCAAGATCTGCAACTGAAATGGATTGTCGTGCCGTCTCGTAGCGTTGAAAAAGTTCAATCACAAGTGTCTTCAGAGATTCAGGTGATTTCAGATATTGAGCAATGTGATGGTGCGCCAGACTATGTCATTGAGGTGGCAGGTCAAGCCGCGGTAAAAGAGCATGCTCAAAAGGTTTTAGCAAAAGGCTGGACCATAGGACTGATTTCGGTTGGAACTTTGGCTGATAGCGATTTTCTGATTCAGCTTAAACAAACGGCTGAGCAAAATAATGCCCATCTGCATTTATTGGCAGGTGCAATCGCAGGCATTGACGGTATTTCTGCGGCCAAAGAAGGTGGCTTGCAAAAAGTCACTTACAAAGGCTGTAAAAGTCCAAAAAGCTGGAAGGGCAGTTATGCAGAGCAATTGGTCGATTTAGACCATGTTTCTGAACCTACTGTCTTTTTCACTGGAACTGCCCGCGAAGCTGCGATGAAATTTCCGGCCAATGCCAACGTTGCAGCAACCATTGCACTTGCAGGGCTTGGAATGGATGAAACCATGGTTGAGTTAACTGTTGATCCAACCATCAACAAAAACAAACACACCATTGTGGCAGAAGGTGGCTTTGGACAAATGACCATTGAATTGGTGGGCGTGCCGCTGCCAAGTAACCCGAAAACATCAACTTTGGCTGCGCTTAGCGTGATTCGTGCTTGTCGCAACAGTGTAGAAGCAATACAGATTTAAGAAGGATTTGATCATGGCAAAGGAAATTTATATTGCAGGTGAATGGCGATTAGGCCGTGGTGCAGTCATTCAAAGCCTGTTTCCGGCAGATCAGTCGGTGAATGCAGAGCTTTCAACGGCAACGCTTGAAGATGTAAATGAGGCAATTGAAAAAGCAGATCAGGCGTGGCGTCAACCGAGCTGGAGAAATAGCTTGCCGCATGAGCGTGCACGTATTCTCTACAAAGTTGCAGACATTATTGAAGCGCGTGTAGATGAATTAGCAAAATTACAAACACGCGATAATGGTAAGCCTTTAACCGAAACTCGTGGTTTGGTGATGAGCGCTGCCGCAACTGCACGCTATGTTGCGGCTGCATGTGAGACGCTTAATGATGAATTAACAACTCAGCGTGCTCCAGATTTTATGACCATGAGTGTGCATGAACCTGTCGGTGTTGTGGCAGCCATTACACCTTGGAACTCTCCAATTGCGAGTGAAGTTCAAAAGCTTGCTCCAGCTTTAGCAGCGGGAAATGCAGTGGTATTAAAACCAGCAGAAGCAACTTCGCTCATTGCTTTAGAGCTTGCCAAAATTTTTGAAGAAGCAGGCTTGCCAAAAGGCTTACTCAGTGTGCTCGTGGGCCGTGGTTCTATCATTGGTGACGCAATTGCTCAACATCCGTTGGTTCGTAAAATCTCTTTTACAGGTGGAACAACCACGGGCCGTCATTTGGCACATATTGCAGCGGATAAGCTTATTACTACTTCGCTTGAACTCGGTGGAAAGTCACCAACAATTGTTTTGCCGGATGCAGATGTCGAACTGGCTGCTAAAGGTGTGGCGTACGGTATTTTTAGCTCGGCAGGCCAAGCGTGTATCGCAGGTTCTCGCTTGTTTATTCATAGCAGTCTTTACGATCAGTTTCTAACGCGTTTGGTTGAAATTACCAAAGGCTTACGTGTGGGCCATCCAGAACAGGCTGGTGTGCATTTAGGGCCACTAGTGAATGACAAACATTTGCAGTCCGTTGACCGCTATGTACAGCTTGCTAAAAGTGAAGGTGGTCAGGTTCTGGTTGGTGGTGAAGCGCTTACCACTGGTGAATATGCCAAAGGAAGCTATTACTTACCGACCATTATTACGGGCTTAAATAACAGTGCTCAAACCTGTCAGGAAGAAATTTTTGGCCCTGTTTTAGTCGTTATGAAATATGACAACGAGCAAGATTTAATTGCCCAAGCCAATGACAGTTGTTTTGGTCTTGCCGCGGGCATCTGGACTGAAAGTTATCGCAAAGCTTGGCGCATCGCACGTGCGTTAGAAGTTGGAACGGTGTGGATTAATACCTACAAAAAGTTCTCGATTAGTGCGCCGTTTGGTGGCTTTAAAGACAGTGGTATCGGGCGCGAAAAAGGTCGTTTGGGCATTTTATCGTACATGCAACAAAAGAGTATTTATATGGGGCTGAATGAACAGCCTAACCCTTGGTGCGATTAATAAATTCAAGGAATGAGAACAAATTTTGAGGAACAGACATGACTGAACGTGTAAATGTAGGCGAAGCAATCGCAAGAGTTTTAGAAGCGCACCAAGTTGATAGTATTTATGGTGTTATTTCCATCCACAATTTACCTATTGCCGATGCGGTAGGTCGCCGTGAAAAAATGCGCTTTGTCGCAGCCCGTGGTGAAGCGGGTGCGGTCACCATGGCAGATGCACATTCACGCTTTAAAGGCCTAGGTGTAGCGTTGACCAGTACAGGTGCTGGCGCTGGTAATGCGGTGGGCTCACTCATTGAAGCAATGAATGCGGGTAGCCCCGTATTACATTTAACAGGTCAAGTTGAGCGTGAATATCTCGACCGTGATGCAAGCTTCATTCATGAAACTAAAGACCAACTTACATTCTTACGTGCATCAAGCAAAGCGGCGTTCCGTATTACCAGCCCAGACAATGCTGTTGGCGTGATTCGTGAAGCTATTCGTGTCGCAACTACAGTTCCAATGGGACCGGTAAGTGTTGAACTACCTATTGATGTACAAGCAGCAGAAATTGATTTACCACTTAATCTTGGACCAGTCAAAGCACTTGAGTTGCCGCAGGCAGAACAAGCTGAAATTGATCTTCTTGTCAGTGAAATCAAAAAAGCAAAACGCCCGATTTTCTGGATTGGCGGTGGAACTTTAAATAGCATTGCCGAAGTTAAAGCAATTGCAGATTTAGGTATTCCAGTGGTGTCGTCTACGCACGGTCGTGGAGTGTTGCCAGATGATCACCCACGTAGTTTAGGTGCTTTCCATAACTCTGCAGGTGTTGAGCAGTTATTAAAAGATGCCGACTTGATGGTTGTGGTGGGTTCTCGTTTACGTAGTAATGAAACAAAAACTTATTCGGTTGAGTTCCCTGAAAACATTATTCAGGTGGATGCCAACCCAGTGGCTCAGCAACGTAATTACAAAATCCGCAACTTCATTTGTGGCGATGCCAAAGATGTCTTAACACGTGTGTTAGAACAGCTTCAAGGAATTTCAAAAGTTGATGTCGACTACGATGCTGCTGTAGTTGCTGCTAAACAGTCTGCAATTGATGCACTGCGCAAGCAAATCGACCAATACGCTTTAATTTGTGATCACTTACGTGCAGCTTTACCGCAAGATGGCATTTTTGTACGTGACATCACCATGTCGGGCAGTACATGGGGCAGCCGTTTATTCCCTGTACAAGCACCAAACCAAAACATTCACTCACTTGCGGGTGCAATTGGTTTAGGTCTTGCAACAGCAATTGGGGCTTCGGTTGCTAACCCTGACAAAAAAGTGATTGGTTTAGTGGGTGATGGCGGCTTAATGCTTGGCATTGGTGAGATTGCAACCATGGTGCAAGAAAACACCAACATGGTCTTAATGATTATGAATGATGGTGGTTATGGCGTAATGCGTGGCATTCAAAATAACTACTTTGGTGGTCGTCAGTATTTCAATGAATTGCATACACCAGACTACAAACTTCTTGGCGAATCAATGGGTGTGAAGAGCTGGAAAGTCGGTAGTGCAGATGAGTTTAAAACGGTTATTCAAGAGGCTGTGGCTTTTGAAGGACCAACAGTGATTGAGCTCGATATGAACTCGATTGGACCATTAAACTTCGCGGGTCCACCGCAAAAGAAACTGTATTAACCAGTTTGGATGGTTTAGTACATATGCGATGGGAGCTGCTAAGCCATCCTTTTTTTAGATATATTTTTTTATCTAAAAAACAATAAAAACTAAGTTTTACAGGTAAAACAAATAAAGTTCCAGCAGGACGCTGGAACTCAATCAAGGATGTAGAGATGAAAAAGACTTCATTGATCATGGCATTCATTGCACCGCTTACGCTGGGGGTAAGCGTCAATGCATTTGCAAAAGACTCATTGCTTGAGTGGAAAAGTGATGACGGCACGGATTCATTAAAGTTAGGTGGAGTGGTTCGGTTAAATCAACGTTATGAAGATTGGGAAGGGCCAAACCGTGGTTTTGGAAAACTTCATTTTGATATTTTCAGGGTTGATCTCAAAGGTAAGTTTGATGATGCTTACATCAATGCCAGTTATATGATTCAAGACCAACAGAAAACGTCCATTGAGAAAGCATATGTTGGATATAACTTAGATGCCAATAACAGCATTGAAGCAGGTCTGGTATATAAGCCTTTTACGATTTATCCCTATCCGCAAAATGGCTGGACCTATCATATTCCGTTCTTTTTAGGTTATGGCAACAATATTGCGCCGGGGATTAACTGGAATTATCACGACAAAGATTGGGATGTAAAACTGGGTTATTACCCGCAAATGTTAGAGACAAATTTGCGTTATTCCCCTGAAAGTGCAACTTATGATGACTTGGCAGGAAATGCATTTCCATCTCAAAAAGCCTATCAAAATGAAAAGCGCAATCAGGTGAATACCCGCATTGTTCGCAAGTTAGAAACTGATTTCGGTAAGCAAGAGTTCGGTGTATCAGGTGCAATTGCTCAGTTGCATAATGATATTACCGATAAAGACGGCAAATATTATGCAGTCGGTTTACATACTGAAAACAACTACAAACGCTTTAATTTACAAAGCTCGGTCATTCATTATCAATACGATGCTAAAAATCCTGATGGTGTAAATAGTGATATGACTTTGATGGGAGCAAACGGCCTTACACCTGCCTATTTCATTGCTTCGGAAGGTACGATTGCCAGTTTAAATCTTGCCTATACGTTGCCTGTGACCAATATGGGCAAGCTAAAAGCCATTAAGTTTTATAATGACTATAGTTACCTTGATAAAAAGCGTGATGATTGGTCAGATTCGCAAATGAACACCACAGGTATGATGTTTATTGCTTCACCATTTATGGTTTGGGCGGATTATACGTGGGGTAAAAACTCCAACATTATTGGTGGGGCAACCAACTCAACGGGTTATACCTCTGCAACCTCGCCAAACAGCGATAAATGGCTATACCGTATTAACTTTAATATCGGCTTTACTTTCTAAACTAAGCAGCAATAAAAAACCACGCAATCGGCGTGGTTTTTTCATAGGTTAAAGCTTTTAATACCTGTTTTTTTCAAACTTATTCCAAAATACAAAAGCAGTCACAAAGGCCAAAATGGTCAGCGCGAAAATATAATACATCGCACCAATATCACTATATTGACTGAGCCAATGCACTAAAGGCAATGTCAAACCACCAACAATCGCATAAGACAAATTATATGAAAATGAAATGCCCGAGAAGCGAACAGGCGCGGGGAACATTTTGACCATACTGCTCGACACCATGCCGACAGTACCAGAGCATAGACCTAACAACATATATAAACCAAAAATGGTTGAGTGTGCGGCATGTCCTAAACTGTTATAAAAAACTGCTGCTGTAAGTGCAACGGCAAGCGCACCGACCATCATGACTTTGCCACAGCCAAAACGGTCAGCAAAATAGCCTGCCAAAATACAGCCGACCATTTGCATAACAATGGCGGCACTTTGCATTTCAAAAGTCTGTGCACGCTCAAAGCCAAATGAACCAATCAATAAATTTGGCATGGCTAAAATCACGACTACCACACAGCCTGTTAAAAACCATGTAAATAACATGCCAATCGCAACAGCTGTTTTATGCGTTTTTAATACTTGTTTTACCGGCATTTCTTTAGAAATTTCTTTACGTGCCTGCATGGCTTTAAAAACAGGTGTTTCTTTTAAATAAGTCCGTAAATAAAGCGCGACCAGACCAAAAATACCACCTGCAATAAAAGGAATACGCCAAGCCCAGTCATGGATTTGTCCCTCACTAAAATTCAGTGAAATCCATAGAGACATCAGTGCGCCTAGTAAAATTCCTAGAGACAGACCAGCGGTGAGTAAACCATTTGCCAGTCCGATTTTTCTTTCGGGTACATGTTCTGACACAAAGGTCCATGCGGCTGGAATTTCACCCCCAATTGCAATCCCTTGTACCACACGCATAAGTAATAAAAGCAGCGGTGCCAAATACCCAATATTTTCAAAAGTCGGCAATATCCCGATAAACAGGGTAGGTAGTGCCATCAGCAAAATAGAAAGCGAAAACAGTTTTTTACGTCCAACCAAATCACCAAAATGGGCCATGACAACCCCGCCTAAGGGCCTAAAAAAGTAACCTGCTGCGAAAATACCATAAGTGTTAAGCATGGCCCAAAAAGGGCTAAGTGTGCTTGGGAAAAAGAGGTCGGAAATGATTTTGGCGTAAAACACATAAATCACGAAATCGTAAAACTCTAAAGCACCGCCCAATGAAGAAAGGGCAAGGGTTCGTTTATCTTCTTTATTAAGATAGTTCGCATCCTGCAAAGTTAAGTCCTGATCCATTTTTTTACTTAATTGTTGTAATTGAAGTTTGGATATTAATGGAAAAGTGAAGTAAAAGTAAATGGAGGAAATTTGTTCTATGAAGAGGTATAGATTTTAATCATTCAGATAAAAAAGCTTTAAAACAAAAAACGCATTAGATGAAACAAAAACAGATGTAGGAATGACTTTTCTTTTGAGCTGTTCAGCGACACAATAAAACTTGTCATAACCAGTTTAATAAGAGATTCAAAGGATGAGTGTAGTTTTACCTGTCGCAAAGCGTGGTGAAGATATTTTAAAACTCAGGGCGGCTCCCGTTTCGACAAATGAGTTAAACAGTAATTGGCTTTATCAGCTTGCTGATGCTATGCATGCGACAATGCTTGAGCGTAATGGGGTAGGAATTGCTGCACCGCAAGTTTATATTTCTAAACGCGTCATTATTGTGGCGTCTAGACCAAATCCACGCTATCCCGATGCACCTGAAATGGAAGCTGTGGTCATGGTGAACCCTGAAATTTTAGAGTTCTCAAATGAAACGCTTTTGGGTGAAGAAGGCTGCTTAAGTGTGCCAGACGAGCGTGGACAAGTTGAACGTGCAGAAATGGTGAAGGTGAAATATTTAACACTTCAAGGTGAAGTGGTTGAAACGGTTTTTCATGGTTTTCCTGCTCGTATTGTTCAACATGAAGTCGATCATTTAAATGGGATCTTGTTTGTAGAAAGAATAATCTAATCTTCTGTTTAAAGTTTTGAAAAACCTATAATGAGCTTGAAATAAAGAAGCCATCGGAATTACAATACTTATATCGTGATTTTTATTTCACTAAAAAATTATAATTTTAATATTATCAGCAGGTTGTGCTGAAAAAATGATCGAAAGTGTAAATCTCCTCATTTAAGGTTACTGACCATGAAAACCCCTCTCCCAGATTATTTGGCAAATGTGATAGAAGCCTGTGAGGTAGATAATAGCGGACATCTAGCTGACTATATTCCAGAGTTAGCAAATGCAAACCCAGACCGATTGGCTTTAGCAATGTCTACGGTAGATGGTGAAATTTATTCAATAGGCGATGATGATATTGAATTCACGATTCAATCGATTTCTAAACCTTTTGTATATGCCTATGTGATGCAACAGCTTGGCATTGATGCGGTACTTGCGAAAGTAGGGGTAGAGCCTTCGGGGGAAGCCTTCAATGAAATTTCCTTGGGCAAAGACGGACGTCCGAAAAACCCGATGATCAACTCTGGCGCAATTACTGTACATTCCTTGATTCAGGTTAAACATGGTTTACATAGCGCAGAAATTTTACGTCGTTTTATGAGCGAGCTTGCAGGACGTGAATTAAGTTTTGATGAGTCTGTCTATGATTCGGAAGTCAAAACAGCCTACCGTAATCTTTCGATCGGTTATATGTTGCGAACTGTCGGAATTTTAGAAACTGATCCTGTCGATATTGTGAATGGTTATATTCGCCAATGTGCAATCTTGGTGACGGTTAAAGATCTGGTACGTATGGGCAGTGTGCTTGCCAATGGCGGAGTCGACCCTAAAACTGGAAAGCGTTTATTAAACCGATCTGTCGTTAGACAAGTGCTCAGTGTCATGATGAGCTGTGGTATGTATGATGCTGCAGGTGACTGGCTGTCGACTGTAGGCATTCCTGCTAAAAGTGGTGTAGCAGGGGGTATTTTGGGTGTGCTGCCGGGTCAGGTCAGTATTGCTGCTTTTTCTCCTCGTTTAGATGAGCATGGTCATAGTATTCGAGGTATCGATATTTTAGAACGGTTATCCCGTGACATGGGATTACACCTCATGGAAGGTACACCTTCTGCACAAACCATTGTCCAAAGTCATTACCGTACAGGAAAAGATGCTTCATTAAGTGTGTATGTGCTTCGCGGTGTATTGAAATTTACCGAAGCTGAAATGTTGTTGCGTATTTTACAAGACGAAACGACTGATCAAAGTACCATTGTGATTGATTTGACCCAGATTTCACTCATTCATGATGTGGGTAAACGTATGTTTCTTGAAGGTGTAGATCGACTGATTGATGATGGTCATACACTTGTTTTGGTAGATCCTGAACAACGTTTAGACCATGCGAGAACTGCAAAAGATCGAGAACTTCATGTCTATCATGATTTCGATGATTTACTCGAAAAACATGAAATACGCTCAAAAAAAAAGACTTATAACGACATCGCAGCACTTCTAAACTGCTGAGGTGTTTTTCCTAAATGTCGTTTAAACATCGTACTGAATGCACTGGGGTTGTTATACCCCAGTGATTCGGAAATTCGAGCAATAGATTCACCATTTGCGATTTTACTTAAGGCAAGTGCAATATGCATTTGTTGGACCCATGCCCGATAGGACAGCCCCGTCTCTTTTTGGAACATACGCATGAGGGTTCTAGAACTCGCACCAATATCATCAGCCCAATCTGTTAAGTCTTTTGAGTGATTAGGAGCGTGTAATAACGCTTGGCAAATTTTTAATAATCGTTTGTCTTTTGGCCATGGAATCTGAATAGGCAATAAATTGGCCCGATGAATTTCTTCAAAAATCAAAATTTGTAAAGAACGCGAAAGCTCTTGAGAGGTCACAATATTTGGTGAGTCCTCTCGTTCAATTTCGTTTAAACGAATTAAAAGCTCATGCAAAAGATTGCTCACCCGAATAATAAAGCAATGTTGCCCCATTAAAGCCGCTGCATTTACTTCAACTAACGCCGTATTTAACTTCACGTGACTCAGTGAAATCACACTATGTTCGACATGAGCAGGAATCCATAACGCACACATAGGCGGCACAATCCAGACATTATTCGGTGTAAACACCTGAATATTTCCTGTGGATGCATACAAAAACTGCGCACGTGTATGCGTATGGGTCGGGGTGATTTCTCGGTAGGCATGCTCGGAAGATAGTCCAATTACAAGTTCAGATAAATCAGACTGAATAAGAGAATCGGACATAATCTATCCTAAAAATTGTCACTTATACGATGATTATTGGAAGATAACTTTATAAGCGACAATTTACAATAAGCACCTTACTTAAAATATTGGAGTTTTTCAGGTATGACGTCTTCAATACAATTGAAAGATGGTATTGCCAATACCGTTGCAAATGATCAGCCTCAAGGAATGATTATTAAAATTGTAGGCGCCGTGGCGGTTGCACATTTACTCAATGATTTGATTCAAGCAGTGCTACCCGCTATCTATCCAATGCTAAAAGCAAACTTTTCGCTGAGTTTTGCTCAAGTTGGCCTGATCTCGTTTGTATATCAAATTACAGGTTCACTGCTACAGCCTTGGATCGGACTTTATACCGATAAACATCCAAAACCATATCTTCTCCCACTCGGAATGATGGTTACATTCTGCGGCATTATTTTGTTGGCATTTTCACCAAGTTTTGCCGTGTTGTTATGCGCATCTGCGCTAATTGGGGTCGGATCTGCAACTTTTCACCCTGAAGCTTCGCGAGTGGCACGAATGGCATCGGGCGGGCGCTTTGGTACGGCGCAGTCGACTTTTCAGGTGGGTGGAAATACAGGTACTGCCATTGGCCCATTATTAGCAGCATTATTGATTGTACCGTTTGGGCAGCATGCAGTTGCGGGTTTAGTGATATTTGCACTTTTAGCGATTTGGGTTTTATTTGGCGTAAGCCGCTGGACGGTGAGCCATGCTAAAAATCAGATAGCTACACGTGCAAACCAAGCACAAAGTAAATTGCATGGCCGTAAGCTCATTATCGCCTTGAGCACGATTAGCGTGTTAATGTTCGCCAAATTTACCTACATTGCCAGCATTAGTAATTACTTTACTTTTTATCTTATTCAAAAGTTCCATATCAGTATTCAGACTGCTCAGTTGCATTTGTTTGCTTTCTTGGCCGCTGTTGCTTTAGGAACATTTGCAGGTGGCCCAATTGGTGACAAAATTGGTCGTAAAGCTGTGATCTGGGTTTCATTTGTGGGTATGGCGCCGTTTGCATTAATGATGCCGTATGCAAACCTATTTTGGACAACGGTTTTCTCAATTATTGCAGGTTTGGTTTTGTCGTCGGCTTTTGCAGCAATGGTGGTTTACGCGCAAGAAGCTGTTCCGGGCCGTGTGGGCATGATTGCAGGTTTAATGTTTGGTCTTATGTTTGGGGTAAGTGGTATTGCCGCAGCCGGGTTAGGACATTTAGCTGATATTAACGGCATTGAATGGGTATTTGGTTTATGTTCATTGTTGCCATTACTTGGCTTTGCAACTGCATTTTTACCAAACACAAAAGTTAAATAAATGAAAAGACTCTCAGTCATATGCAGCTGAGAGTCTTTTTTAGATAGCGATAGTTCCAATTAAAAGATTATTTTTGAATACCAAATTTAAATACAGTGACACTCTTATAAGTTTGATCTGGGTTTAAACGTGTAGAAGGGAAATTTGGTTGATTCGGGCTATCTGGAAAATGCTGTGTTTCTAATGCCAGCGCGTCTGCTTGTCGATAAAGTACACCATTTGCACCAACAATATTTCCTAATAAATGATTCGCCGTATACATTTGAACGCTTGGTTCAGTGGTTAAAACCTGCATGGTTCGTTTAGATTTTGGATCAACCACATTAGCCGCAAGATTTAACTTTCCTTGAGACTTTTGATTAATTACCCAAGTTTGGTCATAACCATATCCATAGGCCAATTGCTGATTATTCGCTCGAATATCTTTCACAATCGCTTTAGGAGTTCGAAAATCAAAAGGTGTACCCGCAACTGAAGCAATTTCACCTGTTGGTAAAGAGTTTTGATCGGTTACCAATATACGGTCTGCGTTGAGTTGTACCACATGATCTAGTACGCCATAAGGGTTATTGCCAGCGCCTGATAAGTTGAAATAACTGTGGTTGGTGAGGTTGACGACTGTAGGCTGATCAGTTTTGGCTTTATATTCAATCTGGAATTCATTTCGATCTGAAAGACTGTAGATTACTTCCACATCTAACTTTCCGGGAAAACCTTGATCACCATTTGGACTGGTTAACTTAAGAGAAGCTTTAACGGTTTCACCTTTAGAAACGAGGGGCTTAACTTGCCAAACACGTTTATCAAAACCCGGATTACCACTATGCAATGAATTCGGGCCATTATTTTTTTCAAGATTATACGTTTTTCCATCCAAGCTAAATTTAGCATTGCCAATACGGTTCGCATAACGACCAATCAATCCGCCAAAATGAATGCCTTCTTTGGTATCAGTGACTTCATAGCCTTTTAGGTCATCGAACCCCAAAACGATATTGCTTTTTTTACCTTGGGCATCGGGAGTCAAGATCTGTGTAATTACACCACCGAAACTAATAAAAGATACGGAGACACCATTATTGTTGCTCATGGTGTATAAATCAACTTTTTGACCATTTTGAGTTGTGCCATAGGGTTTTACATTTAACGTTGCTGCATTTGCAAGTTGTGCAAAGCTATAAATTGTGACACCTAAAATTACTAATTTTTTCATGCTTATACTCTATATTGTAATAGTTGGACAGGATGAATATAAGATTGATTTTTCATCTTTTTAAAGAGGTTTTTATTATATGTAGTGTTAATAATAATCGAGTAGTTAATGTCAAATATTGAAAAAACTGGTTCAATTTAAGCTTATAAAGAAATTAATCTTATGAACAAAATTCGACGGTAAGCTATTTTTATGAATCATCCCGACTCGGTTTTAAAATTTTCACTTGGTCTTAATGATTTGTCATTTGACTTAGACAACCAGCACATTCGACTTGAACAGGGCTTGGGTTTTGTTGATTCAAAAATTATCGGCCATGGTGTTATTGATGAGCTTGCTATCGAAAAGATGATTTATTTTATTGAAGAAATCATCGAGTCAAAACCCCTTAGAAATCTAAATATAAGTGGTGTAGCTGTTACATCTGATGCAGCCATGACACAGCTCAGTGAGTTATTTTTTAATGCTAAAAAGCACATCAGCCGTACTGAGCTTGAGCATGGATTTAATGATTTTATTGAGCGTTTGAGCTACTACACAAGCCAAGCGGCACCAGATCAGCTTTATATTTTTACCTACTTTGTATTTATTCGAGAGATGATGCATCACTTAAGAGTTGAGCAAATTCAGATCCTTTAAGAAATGACACTAAAAGCGTAAAAAATAGGGAATAACGGATAGTAGAGTACCAATGCCACTAAGCAAGACATTACTTTCAATAAAATAAGGAAAAATCATTAAAACTAAACCCGCAGTAAAAGGCACAGTCATTTTTTGCTTTTTCCCATAGAGAAAATAGCCGAGCCCAATGGAGCTAAAGATTACGCCGAGAAAAAGTTGTGTTGTGTTCATAAAGAATTTCTAAATATTCGAATAAAAAAGAGCTACATATGTAGCTCTCCTCAAAAATTACATAGGCTTAAACAATCGAATCATCTAAATTCGGCCCTAACCAGCGTTTCGCTTCATCCAGTGTCCAACCTTTACGTTTTGCATAATCTTCAAGTTGGTCTTGAGAGATTTTGCCCACGTTAAAGTATTCACTTTGTGGATGAGAATAATAGAAACCACTTACCGAAGAGGGTGGCATCATTGCAAAGTGTTCAGTCAGTTTGGTGCCGATTTTATCTGTAGAACCTAACCAGTCAAACAACACAGCTTTTTCAGAGTGCTCTGGACAAGCTGGGTAACCCGGTGCAGGGCGAATACCGACATATTTCTCTTTAATCAGCTCTTCATTGCTGAGCTGTTCATCAGCTTTATAGCCCCAGAACTCTTTACGAATGCGTTCATGCAAGTGTTCCGCAAAGGCTTCAGCAAAACGGTCAGCCAATGACTGAACTAAAATTGCAGAGTAGTCGTCACCTTTGGCTTTGTATTCATTTGCCAATTCTTCTGCACCAAAAATTGATACAGTGAATCCGCCCAAGTAGTCCTGTTGCTCACGGTCAGCGCGAATGTAATCTGCTAAAGACAAGTTTGGTTTGCCTGTAATTTTGTCAGATTGCTGACGTAAATGCTCAAAAGTATGCGTAACATTTTGACCCGCTTCATCAAATACGCTCACTGTGTCAGCGTTAGTGCGTTGAGCAGGGAACATACCAAATACAGCACGGGCATCAAAACGATTGTTGTCGATAATATCTTTCAACATTGCTTGAGCTTGGTTGTACAAGTCAGTTGCAGCTTCACCAACCACTTCATCTTCTAAAATTTTCGGGAATTTACCTGCTAAGCTCCAAGAAATGAAGAATGGTGTCCAATCAAAATATTCTACAAGCGTTGCAAGCGGATAGTTGGTGAGGACTTGTGTTCCCAAAAGGTTTGGTTTTGGTGGTACATAGCTTTCGTCAATTTTAAAACCGTTTTCAACTGACTCAGTATAAGTCAATTTTGCAGCTTTTGGCTGTTTGTTGGCTAAGCGCTCGCGAATCTTGGCATATTCAGCACGATGCTCTTCGATGAATTTTACACGCATTTCTTTTGAAAGCAGAGTTGTTGCAACACCTACGGCACGTGAAGCATCTGCAACATAAATCACAGCATCATTTTGGTACTGAGGATCAATTTTTACTGCTGTATGTGCTTTAGAAGTTGTTGCGCCACCAATCAATAAAGGAATATTAAAACCTTTACGTTGCATTTCTTTCGCGACGAACACCATTTCATCTAAAGATGGGGTAATCAGACCTGATAATCCAATGATGTCACATTTTTCATCAATTGCAGTTTGCAAGATTTTCTCGCAAGGCACCATCACGCCAAGGTCAACAATATCGTAACCATTACAGCCCAGTACTACGCCTACAATATTTTTACCAATATCGTGTACGTCGCCCTTAACAGTTGCCATCAGGACTTTACCTTTAGATTGGCTACCTGTTTTCTCAGCTTCAATGTACGGGTTAAGCCAAGCCACAGCTTGCTTCATAACACGTGCAGATTTCACAACCTGTGGTAAGAACATTTTGCCTGAACCGAACAAGTCACCAACAACGTTCATGCCGTCCATCAAAGCGCCTTCGATTACATCTAAAGGACGTTTGGCTTTTAGGCGAGCTTCTTCGGTATCTTCGTCAATGTAGGTGGTAATACCTTTAACCAATGCATATTCAAGACGTTTTTCTACAGGTTCGTTACGCCATTCAAGGTTTTCTGCTTCGCGTTGAGCACCACTATGGCCACGGAACTTTTCAGCGACTTCAAGCAATTTTTCAGTAGCAAGTTGTCCAGATTCACCTTGGTTCTGGTTTAAAACAACATCTTCAACTGCATCTTTGAGTTCTTTCGGAATATCATCATAAATTGCCATTTGACCGGCATTTACAATCCCCATGGTCATGCCTTGTTTAATGGCATGGTACAAGAACACAGAGTGAATCGCTTCACGCACAGGCTCATTACCACGGAACGAGAACGAAACGTTCGATACACCACCAGAAATCATGGCGTGAGGTAAGTTCTGTTTAATCCAACCGGTGGCTTCAATAAAATCGACGCCATAGTTATTGTGTTCTTCAATTCCTGTTGCAACAGCAAACACGTTCGGGTCAAAAATAATATCTTCAGCAGGGAAGCCGACATCGTTAACCAAAACATCATAAGAACGTTTACAGATTTCACGTTTGCGCTCAGCAGTGTCCGCCTGACCTGTTTCATCAAAGGCCATCACAATAATCGCAGCACCATATTGACGGCACAGGCGAGCTTTTTCGACAAACTCGTCATAACCTTCTTTTAAAGAAATTGAGTTAACAACCGGTTTGCCTTGTACACATTTTAAGCCTGCTTCAATGATTTCCCATTTCGATGAGTCAATCATGATCGGCACACGTGAAATATCTGGCTCAGATGCCACAAGGTTTAGGAAATGCACCATCGCATTTTGCGAATCGAGCATCCCTTCATCCATGTTAATGTCAATAATCTGAGCGCCAGCTTCCACTTGTTGCTGTGCCACTTCTAAAGCTTCGGCAAAGTTTTCTTCACGAATAAGACGTAAGAATTTTTTTGAACCAGTAACGTTAGTACGTTCACCCACGTTAACGAACAATGAGTCATCATAAATATTAAATGGTTCTAAACCACTTAAGCGACAAGCTGGCTTAGTTTCAGGAATTTGACGTGGTGCAATGTCTTTTACAGCATTGGCAATAGCACGAATATGGTCTGGTGTTGTACCACAGCAACCGCCGGTAATATTGATCAAACCACTTTCTGCAAATTCTTTTAAGAACGCCGCGGTTTGCTCTGGAGTTTCATCATATTCACCAAATGCGTTTGGTAAGCCTGCATTTGGATGAGCAGAAATGAATGTATCAGCAACATCAGACACGGTTTTAACGTGAGGACGCATTGCATCTGCACCAAGGGCACAGTTAAAACCAATTGAAAGTAAGTCACCATGACGTACCGAGTTCCAGAACGCTTCGGCAGTTTGACCTGTTAAGGTACGGCCTGAGGCATCGGTAATGGTCCCCGAAATCATGAGAGGTAATTCATGACCAATTTGTTTAAAGACTTCTTTCACCGCAAAAATTGCAGCTTTACAGTTTAATGTATCAAAAACGGTTTCAATCAGAATGATATCTGCACCGCCTTCAATCAGCGCATGAGTTGCCTCAATATAGTTTTCTTTTAGCTCATCAAAGGTAATGTTACGAAATGCTGGATCATTTACATTGGGTGAAATTGAACAGGTACGCGATGTTGGACCGAGTACACCTGCTACAAAACGAGGTTTATCTGGAGTCGAATATTTTTCACAGGCTGCTTTAGCTAAACGTGCTGCTTCACGGTTAATCTCTGGAACAAGATCTTCCATGTGGTAATCAGACATTGAAACACGCGTGCCGTTAAAGCTGTTGGTTTCAATAATGTCTGCGCCCGCATCAAGATAAGCTTCATGAATACCTTGAATGATTTCCGGTTGAGTCAGCACAAGAAGGTCATTGTTACCTTTTAGGTCATGTGCCCAATCGGCAAAACGCTCACCACGGTAGTCGGCTTCTTCTAATTTATGGCGTTGAATCATGGTGCCCATTGCACCATCAATAATCAGAATGCGTTTGGCAAGAAGCGCTTTTAGGGTGGCAAGCGTAGACATAGAAAACCCCGATATTTTACAAATTTAAAAATGCGGCGCTATTGTAACAGAATAGTTGCACAATTGATGAGCTATAACGACCCATCATTCACTTGTAATAGATTCATTGAAAAACGGCTGCTATGACAAATAGAGAATGTTTTTTCATCAAATATTCATAAAATGATCATGATATTGAAATATTTCATCTCCAATATTCCGTTTTATGACAATTAGGCTGTTTAAAAAATAGTCATGCAGGTAATTTTTTATATATTTTTGCTTTAAAAATAGTCATAAATAAGGAAGATATAAAATGATTTAAATTATTGTATTTTAAAATAAAAATAAATTTCATAGAGGAAAGGTGCATCAAATGAGGTCAAAATATGAAAAATTGACTTCATCAGACGCCGCTTTGTCATATAATTGTCATAATTTAATTTAAGAATACAGAGGATTTTTCTATCCTCTTACCGTCTGCATGAATTCTAATCTACCCCCTGTTTCGGATTCAAAACTTGCGGCAAACCTGCAAGTCAAATCGACGAATGTACATGTCCCGACACCTAAGTTTTTTATGCCGGTGTTTCTGACGATTATTGTTGCAACACTTATTTATATTGGATTTCAGGTGAGTGCTGATTTAGCGCATGTACCGCCTTTGAGTCTTTATTCGGTTATCCTTTTATCTACAGCACTTTTGATTGCTTTAGGCTTTGAGTTTGTAAATGGCTTTCACGATACTGCAAATGCAGTCGCGACAGTGATTTACACCAATGCTTTACCTGCACCGGTAGCAGTCATGTGGGCAGGTTTTTGTAATTTTCTTGGGGTAATGGTTGCAAGCGGCGCAGTCGCTTACGGCATTATTGCATTGTTGCCTGTTGAATTGATTATGAACATGGGTAGTGGTGCAGGTTTCGCAATGGTTTTTGCGCTTCTTATTGCTGCGATTCTTTGGAACTTAGGAACTTGGTTCTTGGGTATTCCTGCGTCTAGCTCTCATACCTTGATTGGTTCAATCTTGGGTGTGGGCATTATGAACCATCTATTGAGTGCATCGACTGGCGTAACGACCAGTGGTGTTGATATGGATCAGGTGATTAAAGTCGGTAAGGCATTATTGTTTTCACCTTTAATTGGTTTTGCTTTTGCAGCGATTGTCTTCTTGTTGGTTAAAACTGTTTTTAAACGCCAATTAGAATTATTCCAGCCACCAGAAGGTAATAAACCACCTCCAGCAATCATTCGTGCAATTTTAATCTTTACCTGCACAGGCGTAAGTTTTGCACATGGTTCAAATGACGGTCAAAAAGGTATGGGTCTTATCATGCTGATTTTGGTTGGTCTGGTGCCGTTGGCTTACTCATTAAATAAAAACCTTGATACACAACAAGTTCAATCATTCCATCAGCTTTCTTCTCAAACTGCCGTATTTTTGAATCAAAATCAGCCAGAATTAACCGATGAAAAAGCACGTGTTATTTTGACTAAATATATTCAAACTAAACAGCAAACTCCTGAAGTAGTGCCTGCATTGGCAAGCATGACTGATCATTTGGGTGAGCGTGTTTCTAGCTATAGCAACTTAAAAGACATTCCTGAAGCTGCAATTAGCGAAATTCGTAATGACATGTATTTAAGCACCACATCGTTTAAACGTTTGGATAAAGCGAATGCATTACCAAAAATGGATCAGTCACAAGAAAAACTTGTGAAAGAATACCGTAGTAGCTTAGATTCATTCTTACAATACATTCCAACTTGGGTGAAAGTAGCCGTTGCTTTGGCACTTGGCTTAGGCACCATGGTGGGTTGGAAACGTATTGTTGTGACTGTAGGTGAGCGTATTGGTAAGCATCACATGACTTATGGTCAAGGGATGTCTGCTGAGCTTGTAGCAATGAGTACAATTGCAGCTGCTGATGGTTTAGGTATGCCTGTTTCAACAACACACGTTTTAAACAGTGCTGTTGCAGGTACCATGGTCGCGAATAGATCAGGCTTAAACTTCAATACAGTTAAAACAATTTTATCTGCATGGGTATTTACACTTCCTGCAACAATCTGTTTGTCAGGCGGTTTGTACTGGTTATTCTTGCAGTTTGTATAAAAGCATTTAAAAAACTTAAAGCCACTGTTTACAGTGGCTTTTTTATTTGTTTCTTTTTAAAGTTCAGTCTATTTTCATGTACATTCAATTATAAATTAACAAGTCGTTATAGAGCATCAAACAGCTTTAAGGCTGGGCTTAAAACTTTTATATCAGGATAGATTATGGATGCGGTTCAAATAGATCAGCTAAAACAACAATTTCCACTTATTCAAACATTACAAGATTATCAAGAAACATTTTGGTTTATGCCTCATCGTTATTCTTTAACAGAAGCTTTAGAGAAAGTGGGGCTTACAGCAGAGGACGTAAGTGAAGCAGAAGCTAGATTAGAACGTTTCGCACCTTATTTGGCAAAGGTATTTCCTGAAACTCAATTGCAACATGGAAAAATTGAATCAGATATCGTTGAAATTGTGAACATGCAAAAGGCACTTTCTTCAGCAGAACAAGTGCAACTGAGTGGAACATTCTGGCTGAAAAAAGATAGTCATTTACCTATTTCAGGCTCTATTAAAGCACGTGGGGGCATTTACGAAGTGCTCACACATGCTGAAAAACTTGCTATGGAGGCAGGCTTACTTAAGCCAGAAGATGATTACAGTAAGTTAGATCAAGATTCATTTCGAACGTTCTTTTCTAAGCACCAAATTGCAGTAGGTTCTACAGGCAACCTAGGGCTTTCGATTGGCATCATGAGCGCCAAACTCGGTTTTAGAGTCACCGTTCATATGTCTGCTGATGCGAGGCAGTGGAAGAAAGACAAACTACGTTCACTGGGCGTTAATGTTGTGGAATATGCCAGTGATTATGGCGTAGCTGTTGAAGAGGGACGAAAAGCAGCAGAGCAAGATCCACATTGTTTTTTCATTGATGATGAAAACTCAAAAACATTATTTTTAGGCTATGCCGTTGCAGGAATACGTCTAAAACAGCAATTTGAACAAAAACAAATTAAAGTTGATGCTGAACACCCATTATTTGTTTATTTGCCGTGTGGCGTTGGTGGTGGCCCTGGTGGGGTGAGTTTTGGATTAAAACTGGCTTTTGGTGAGCATGTACATTGTATCTTTGCAGAACCCACCCATTCACCATGTATGTTACTGGGTGTCCACACAGGTTTACATGATCAGATTTCAGTGAATGATATTGGCCTCGATAATGTAACTACTGCAGATGGGCTTGCGGTAGGCCGTGCTTCAGGTTTTGTGGGACGTGCTATGCAGCAGTTAATTGATGGCTATTACACCATTGATGATGAACGTTTATATGAGCTCATTGCGCTTTTAAATCAAACCGAAAATATTCAGCTTGAGCCTTCTGCGGTAGCAGGCATGATGGGACCCTATTATGTTCAGACGAGTCCGGATTATTTGGCTTTACATCAATTATCTGCTGAGAAATTACAACAGGCAACCCATGTAATATGGGCGACAGGAGGCGGTATGGTGCCGTCTGATGAAATGCAAAAATATCTCTCACACTTTCAAAATAAATAAATACAGAAAGAAGCCCAATTCTAGAATTGGGCTTCAATCAAATTATTTTTTAGATGATTTTCCAAAAGGTAGTTTTTCGGTCGCGAAGCCATAGATTGCAGCAAAAGGCAGGGCAGTTCTTGCTAAATAAGCAACACGCCACAATCCACCGTGGTTGGCACCTTCCATCATGAGTTCAAGCGGATGGTCCAATTCAGTTTCAGGATTTGCCACAGAAGACTCATTTCTTAAGTCATGAATCCAGATTGCCGCCATAATGGCATTGGTCGTTTCAGGGCTAAAGGCCTCTACATCAAAAAGCTCTGCGCCATTAAAAGCAGCTTTCAGTAATGGATTTTTAGTCACAGAGTGGGTAGTTGTAGATGGAGCAATATTAATACTTACGTGTTGACCCTGATGGCGAGCTAAAATAGCACGCCATTGTTGAATGCGTTTTGCCAAAGCATAATTTGGCCCTTGCTCAACGACTAGACAGTCGGCAATACCATAAGTTTTTCCATTTTCACAATCAATCAGGTCTTGATATGGTGCTTGGAAAAAACGATTTAAGGAAAGTGTAGAAACACCTTTCACTGCTAATTTTTGTAGTTTTGTGCGTGATTTAAATTTTTGTTGAGCAGCTTTTGCTACTTCTTTAGGAACTGCATAAACATCGGTTGGCGTACACATAAACATAAGGCTTGTATCGGACTTATGCTCGCTCACAAATTGCATGATGCTATCCATTGCCATGGATACACGAACGTGCTTTTCACCATCTAAATAGGCAATTGCAGCTAAATCTAACTTTTGTGGAAACTGCACTAGCCACTGTGCAATTTCTGGTAATTGAGTCAATAAATTTGCACCCAATTTATCTTTTAGTTCAGAAGCTTTTGCTGAGGATGCAATTTGTTCAACGCTTGGAGCAATGAGTGTTGCATTTCCTTGTTGAATCGTATTTAAAATTTTGCCCCAAACACGTGGGTTTGGTAAGTCGACAGCAATAATATTCGCTTTCCATTTGGCTAACCAAGGTAGAGGACCAGCTTCTGAAGCTGCACCAAACAGCACCATGGTACGGTCAGATAAATCAAACCATTCTGGATGTGCAGTAGCTTCACGCAAAGCTTTTGCATGACTTGGTTCAATAATACCAGCCTCTTCCCAACGTTGAATTTGGTCCAATAAGCTTTGTCCACTGAGTTTTTGTCCTTTGTAAGGAACGTACCACTCTGGAGCTGCTTCACTTTCACCTTTAAGTTTGACTGTATGAAGTGGCGTAGATGAAGCAATATGAACCGCATCTTTTAAAAGATAATGTTTATTATCACGATAGTAGTCAAAAATATGATGGGCTTTATGCAAACCTTGCTTAGCAATAGTAATGGGGTTGCTACTATTTGAGATCCCTTGTTTAACAAGTGCTTTAAAATAGGTAGGGTAGTTTTTTCGCCAGTTCTTTTCATTCAGCACTTGTTGCGCGGTTTTATTATCTACAACAGATAAAGCCTCTGACAAAATCTCTTGGCCTGTAAGAGATGTGCTTTGTTTTTTTGTTGAGGCGTGTACTGGAAATTGTAGACCTTCGACTTGACTTGTGCTGGACATAAAATATCTCGTTATACGACTGGGTTAATATACAGGTGTATACATTATCTATGCCAACGAAAGGAAACGAGTGGCAATAACTGACAAAATAATATTGATTGTTTATGTGATGAAACATGAAAGAGCGATTTATTATGATAAATCTATCTCATTTTCGCCTTAATTTTTTTCACATTTTTAGAACATTTTTATAGACTTATGTTACATAAATGATTATTTTGTATTAAGCGAATACATCAGTTTTAACCTGAAGGTAAAATGAGCAAAATGTATCAATAATACAGATACAGAAATGATTAAAAACTAGACTTTTTTATTAAAAGATAAGAAAAGTCAGACTGAATAAGAAAGAATTGGGGTGAAACTAGATAGAAGACAACATAAGATTGTCTTTTAAAAATCTTGGGGATATGGTGATTTTTTTGCACCATAATTTTCTAGTTTCATCCCATCTATTTTTGGGTTGGAACCCTCCATTTTGGCACTCACTTGTTTGAACTTTATTTCTTTAAAGTAACTTCAAAATTACTTTAAAAGAAGAGTATCTCTAACAGCGTCCTTTTTTCGCTTGTCCTGGTGGGCAAAAGTCTCCAGGATGGTTGTGATAAGGTGAGTCGGGATCAATCACAATACTACCTTCACGTGTATGAACTGCACAGGCTGATAATGACATTGTGAAAATTGTTGCTGCACAAAGAAATAATATTTTCATCATGTTCTCACTTTTTTATCATTCTCCTTTGTACTATAGAAATATATTGATTATTTTTCGATCTACTTTTCGTTAAGAATATCTTTAATAATTTTAATTAAAAGAAACTAATCAGACCGTAAAATTGTTCGAAAGCCCACATGAGTTGCTGCCAAATCAAAGTCTTGAGGATAGCGGCTACTGTTTCGATAACGTGAACAATAATTTTGAGCACAAAGAAAAGATCCGCCTTTAATTACATATTGTGTACTGGTGATTTGTTGTTGTCTTAAATCAGAATAATTTCCCATATGTTGGTCATGAGCTCCTTGATATGGAGATGATGTCCATTCCCATACATTTCCAATCGTATCAAATAGTTTGAAATTATTAGGCGCAAAGCATCCAACCGGGGCGACACCTTTAAAGTGATCTTGATTTAGGTTTTGAAAAGGGAACTCACCTTGCCAGTAATTTGCTTGGGGATGTTGGCGTTCATCGGTAGGGGCTTGATGTAAGGGTGTATCAGTTTTTGAATTGGCTTTAGCTGCATATTCCCATTCTAGTTCTGTTGGTAAATCATGTCCTAGCCAAACTGCATAATGTTCAGCATCATTTTTACTCACATATCGCACAGGTTCATTCGGATTAGCTAGGGCGCCAGTACTGCCATTTGGGGTTTTCCATGTATAACCTGATTTTAGCTGCCACCATTGCTGTGGATGATGAGAGTCTGGTGAAAAAACTGCAGCCTGCTTTTGTTTTTCGGCATCGGTAATATAGCCTGTGGCTTTTACGAAGCTTGCAAACTGAGCAACGGTAACTTCAGTTTGGTCAATCCAGAATCCTTTGACTTCCCGTTGTTTTTTCCCAAAATTAAGTTCATCTGGATAGGCTTTTTCAGAACCAAAATTAAAATGTCCATCAGCAATTAAAACCATCCCAGCGGTAGGTTTTTTGAGCCAACCTTGAGGTAGTCCAGTGTAGTTTTTACACTTTTCAATAGAGCCTAAGTCAGCTAAAGAAGTTTGCTGCTGTAACGAGGGCGCAGATTCAGAAACGTGTGAAGATTGACTACAGCCCGTCATAAAAGACAGGCTGATGGTTGTAACTAAAAATGGTTTCAATTTCATTTGGCGTTGTATTCCTGCACGCCATTCTTTTCAGTATATTTTTGATAAACCGATAAAAGCTCTTGCACTTTAGCAGGATAAAGCTGAGCAACGTTTTGTCTTTCCCCTCGATCTGTTTTAATATTGTATAGCTCCCATGTTCCTGTGCCTAATTCAGGGCGTCCTTGAAGGGCAATTTTCCACTCGCCTTGTTTTGCATATTTACTGCCATGTAACTCATCGGCAAAACTAAAATTTTCGGGGCGAATCGTGGTTGTTTTATTTTCAAGCAAAGGTTTCCATGAAACCCCTGATGGCGTGTTAATGGTACGACCATTATATTGGCCTTGAGGTACTGGAATATGAGCATATTCTAGTAAAGTTGGGAAAACATCGAGTACTGATGCAAAGCTATGGTTGGTTTCTTCTGCTTTTTTCTGGTTCGGTAATTTCACAATAGCAGGCGCTGTGGTTGCACCTTCGCCAGCTGTATCCTTCCATAAATGGAAAGGTGCCGCGCTGACCTCGGCCCAACGTGGTCCAATATAGTGATACGAAGTAGGCGTGCCCACATTTGTTACTGAGTTATCAAAACCAGATTCGCTGCCATATCCGCCACGTACAAAACCTTCTGCACCATTATCGGAAACAAAGAAAATTAAAGTATTGTCATAAAGATTATTTTGCTTAAGGTATTGAATAATTCGGCCCACATTGGCATCGAGATTTTCAACCATGCCTGCATAAATTTCCATTTTACGGGCTTCAAGCGCTTTTTGT
Organism: Acinetobacter sp. WC-141; assembly: GCF_000313935.1. GTDB lineage: Bacteria > Pseudomonadota > Gammaproteobacteria > Pseudomonadales > Moraxellaceae > Acinetobacter. The sequence continues at coordinate 64,023 of NZ_AMSS01000001.1, forward strand.
TCAGCTGTTAACTCATCCCATTTTCCATATTTTTGTGGAGCATTCTGTGTCGCAATTGGTTCTGCTGCATCAAAGTTTGCAGGGATAATACCGAGCTGTTTTTGCCTAGCAATACGTGCATTACGAATAGCATCGTAACCGACATCATAAACTCCACGGTATTTTTCACGGTATTCAGCAGGTGCCTGAATGGGCCAGTGAGGTGCTGTATAGGCTGCGTAAGCAAAGAACGGTTTGCCGCTATTTTTGCCTGAGTCTAAATAGCTTAGTAATTTATCGGTAAAATAATTTGTCGAGAAAAAGTCATCAGGCAAAGCCGAAACAGGAATAACTTGACCATCTTCTGTATAGGTTGAATTTCGCTTAAAGGCACTCGGCGCTTGCTTAAAGTGGTGATCTAGACCTTGTAATAAGGTAAATGAATGGTCAAAACCTTTGGCGTGTGCATTTGTTTCAGGTGTTAGCCCTAAATGCCATTTACCACTGATGTACGTGCGATAGCCGTTATCTTTAAGTACTTGTGCGATGGATAGCGAACGGTCGTTTAAATACCCTTCGTAACCTGGCTGTCCTTTCAAACGGTCTGGCGTGAGTTCAGCCATTGCACCAATGCCAGCTAAATGGTGATCAGTCCCAGAAATAAGTTGAGAGCGTGTCGGAGAACAGGTTGGGGCGGTATGATAGTCGGTTAAAAGGCGTCCTTCTTGAGCCAAACTATCAATATTAGGTGTATGAATTTCTCCACCAAAAGCTCCTAAATCTGAATAGCCTAAGTCATCAGCCATAATAAATAAGATATTCGGTTGCTTAGGCGTACTTACGACATTTTCTTGATTATCGTTGTCATTACATCCAGCCAAAGATAAGCTAAATAAAGCAATGGAAAGGCTAGATAAAATTGCTTTGTACTTCATTGTATCATCTGAATTATTAAAAGAATTGGCATGAGTTTAATCAGATGGTTTTTGCAATCAAAACAACGAATTGATCAAAGAAAATCAGAAAAAAGACTGAGAATTTATGGTGATAAACAAATGAGAAAAAAAGAAAAGCCCATAACGGGCTTTTTCTTAGATTTATATGTTTTAGAAAGGAAGGCGAGTAAGTTGGTCTAAGAAATGTGGAATGACTTTTGGCTCAAGTAAAATGGTTACGATGATCCCGTAAGCTGCACCCCACAAATGAGCGCTGTGGTTGATATGACTATTACCGCGTTTACCAGCCCAAATACTGTACGCCACATATAAAATCGCAAAGATAATAGCGGGTACAGGAATGAAAAATACAAAAATCAGTTTCCATGGCTGGAACAGAATATAAGCAAATAAAACAGCTGACACAGCACCAGAAGCGCCTAGGCTTGCCCAATTCGCATCATTCTTGTGTTGTAGATAGCTTGGTAAAATTGCGAAGATTAAGCCACCTAAGTAGAACAACACAAAACCCATGTCATAAAAATACTGGCGATAAAAACTTTCAATAATACTGCCAAAGAAAAACAGGGTGATCATGTTAAAGAGTAGATGGGTTCCATCGGCATGGATAAAGCCATGAGTAATGAAGCGATCAATTTGTCCACGTTGCATTGCAGGTGGCCAAAAAATCAACCGGTTCATCACGTTCTGGTTGCTAAAAGCAAGTAAAGAGATAATGACCGTAATAATAATAAGAGTAACTGTATGGTTAAATGGCAAATGCAACATAAGAAATATTTAAAAAATGATCAATACTGGCCCAATAATGCCATTAAAAACTTAACTTGAAACCCTGTTGTGTATAAATCCGACAAATTTAGTTGATTTTTTTTAAATCCACCTCATCTTCGGTTAATATAAAGGCATCAGCTTGAGGAATATTGTTATGTCGACTGAGAACACCAACACTGCTGTTGCAGAAGAAATTCCAAACCTTTTGATTACACCATCTGCACAAGAGTATTTGCACGATTTATTGTCGAAGCAAAATACTCCGGGAATTGGCGTTCGAGTTTTTGTTGAACATCCAGGTACGCCACGTGCAGAGTGCTGTATGGCATATAGTGCACCAGAAGAAGTAGTCCCAACGGATTATAAACAGGACTATCCTGATTTTCCTGCATATATTGATGCGCCATCGATTCCTTATCTTTTAGATGCTGTAATTGATTACAATAAGGACCGTTTTGGTGGTCAGCTCACTTTCCGTGCACCGAATTCTAAAGTTCCACGTGTTGGTCCAGATGCATCAATTGAAGAACGTATTACTTACATTCTTCAAGCAGAAATTAACCCAGGTCTTGCAGGGCATGGCGGAAATTGTAGCTTGGTAGAAGTACAAGATGACCCAGAACATGGTTTAACTGCTGTATTGAAATTTGGTGGTGGTTGCCAAGGCTGTTCTGCAATTGACGTTACCTTGAAACAGGGCGTTGAAACTACTTTAAAAGAGCAGATTCCTGAGCTTCAACGTGTGGTTGACCAAACTGACCATACGCAAGCTGAAGGTGCTTATTTCAAATAATTAAATTATTTGAAAAGTGAAATAAAAAAGCCTCGTAATGAGGTTTTTTTATGGCTATCAATTGAAAATAATTATCAATATTGTTTATTTTATCATTTAAATTTGTTACATTTGTTTAAGTAAAACTTAATATTTATTCATAATTTAATGTGTTGGAGTCGGATATGACGAAAAGTATTTTCCAATCTGTATTATCAATTTCGGTACTTACAGTAATGTTTCCTACGGCTTATGCTGCTGAAAGTGAAAATATTTTAGTTGATTCTTCTATAAAAAATAAAAAAGAAGGTGAAGTTGCACAATTAGAAAAAATAGTCGTGACAGCAAGTGGTTTTGAACAAAATATAAAAAAAGCAGCAGCTTCTATTTCGGTTTTAACTCAAGATGAGATTAATAAAAAAGCATATCGTGATGTAACTGATGCACTTAAAGATGTGCCTGGAGTGGTTGTGACAGGTGGGGGAAGCTCATCTGATATCAGTATTCGTGGAATGGGAAGTGCATATACCGTCATTATGGTTGATGGTAAGAAAGTAAATACACGTTCTGTGCGTCCTAACAGTGACAACTCAGGTATTGAGCAAGGTTGGTTACCGGGAATTGAAAGTATCGAACGTCTTGAAGTTATTCGTGGACCAATGTCTGGACTATACGGTTCAGATGCGATGGGTGGTGTTATCAATATCATTACTAAAAAAGTTGCAGATGTTTGGAACAGTTCGGTTAAGTTAGATACAACTATTCAAGAAAATAATAAATCTGGAAATCTTTACCAAGCCAATACTTATGTTTCTGGCCCATTAATTAAGAATTTACTTGGATTAAAAGCCAATGGCACATTTTCACAAAGAGATGAAGATGAAATTATTGGCGGTTATCAGAAACAAAAAATTCGGACAGGCGGGGCTACTTTAAGCCTTACACCAAATGATCAGCATACGATTGAACTTGAATACCAGCGTTCTATTCAAAATCGTAACGCGACCATTGGAAAAACGGTTTCACCTGTTCAAACTGGTCGTAATCCACCAGCGGATTCATTAACAGACTACTACCGTACAGAATATAGTTTAACGCACCGTGGTGATATTGGTCCTGTGAAGACTCATTCTTATATTCAACGCGAAGAAAATAAGAACCCGTCTAGAAATATGGAAGCTGTAAATACTACATTTAACACCCTTAACCAGATCACACTCGCAAATCATGCGCTTAGCGTGGGCGGCAGTTATCTCAAAGAGGAATTAGATGATTTAGGTAACCAATTAAAAGTGGGCGGATCACAGCCTGTTTCTAATTTAGATCGTTATAGCTGGGCGTTATTTGCAGAAGATGCATGGAATATTATTGATCCTTTCACTTTAACAATGTCATTACGAATGGATCAGGACGAAAAATTTGGAGATCATTTCAGTCCTAAACTATATGGTGTATGGACTTTAAATGATAACTGGATTATTAAAGGCGGTGTATCAACAGGCTATAAAACACCTGCATTAAGAGCGACTGTAGCAGAATGGGGACAAGCGACAGGAGGGAGCAGTTCTGCAGGAGTAATTGTTGGTAATCCTAATTTAAAACCTGAAAAAAGTACGAACTATGAGCTTTCATTCTCTTGGGATAATCTTGATAACTTGAATGCGGGTTTAACGATTTTTAATAGTGAATTTAAAGATAAAATTACAGAAGTTAGAACCTGTTCAGGTGAGGCAGGCGCTCGCGAGTGTAAGTGGTTAGGTCTGGATTTTGATTTTGTCAGTCAACGTACAAATGTAGATAAAGCCAATATGAGAGGTGTTGAAGCGACATTTGGTTGGTTAATTTCACCAGATTTAAAAATGAATGCTAATTATACTTATACCGATACTGAGCAAAAAAGTGGTCAATTTAAAGGTCAACCTTTAAACGAAATGCCAGAACATATGTTTAACACTACTTTAGATTGGCAAGTTAATGACTTAGTAAATATGTGGAGCCGTTTGAATTTCCGTAGTAAAACTTCTGAATATTTAAGTCGAACCTCAATGGCTGAAGGAAAGCCTGCTTATGGACTGGTTGATGTTGGTATGAACTATAAACCGACTGACAAGATCCAATTTGCGGCAGGTATTTACAACTTATTTGATAAAGACATAGATGTAGCAACTTATAATTATGTTTTAGATGGGCGCCGCTATAATTTAGGAATAATTTATAAATTCTAAGCGATTAAATAACAAAGGCGCTTTAAGCGCCTTTGTTATTTAAAATATTTAATGCTTTTTCAGAATAATAAAATTTTTCTAAGTGAACACGGGCACGTCGTCTTAAATGTCCTGTTGTAACTAACTGCTGTAATACAGGGACAAGCAACTGAGTCAGTTCGTGTTGAATTAAGTTTTCATCGATATTGAGGTCACGAAGTAACAAGTCAAAATTACGTTCCTGATTTCGAACATACCAAGTATAGATACCATCATGTACTTGTTGTTTCAGGTAAGAAGTTTGGCGCATGTGGTCCCAGATTTCATGTCCTAAACCCACAGTTTTTGATAAATCCTGAACCTCTACATAATTTTTTAAAACAGAAAGCGGCATGGCTTTAACTTTATGCCAAACATTTGCCTGAAAATGGTAGAGCTTATCATTGTCAAAATGCTGGTTTAAAACACGCTCACTCATTTGACTTAGTTTTAAAATATTCTTTTGCAAATAATGATTAATCGTATCGTCTAGATTCGAATCGGTCACAGTTTCTAGAACCGATTTTCCCATTTTCATAAAACGGCCTACACCTGGCACACGTTTTGACATAGATTCATCTAAGTAATCATGCATTGTTTGTTGAATCAGTTGAGTCAAAAGTGCTGAAAATGCAGGATTATTAACCATCGTTTTAATGATTTTTTTACGATGTTCTTCTTTACTTGCAACGTATTGTGCAATTCCATCAATGGTTAAAACAGGAATAACATCTTCAATTGTTGCACTGTCATTGATTGGATGTATAAGTGCAAAACGAATATGTTCTGCAATTTGTTCAATCAGAAAATCAGAAGCAGATGTTTCTAAAATCTGTTTTTGAATGAGTTGCTGAATATGCTCAAAAGTCCAGAGGTGCTGTAGTTGCCGACTACCCAACCAATGATAAAATTGCTCAAACTCTTGCTGGATGGTACTGGCCTGAGCAAACTCTTCATCTAAAAAATCTAGATGAGCTTCAATGAGTTTTTCTATGAATGGCTGGGTAGACATAAGGTCTCGCAAGTCTGAAAATTGGAATTAGGGAGTACTGGTTTTAGTGGTCTGATTGGCCTCGATTTTTAATAAAAAAGGCAAATATTGCTGAACCACTAATTGCTCAGCTTCCAAGATTGGCATATGGCCAACATTCTCTAAAATAACCGGAGGTTGGGCATTTTTTAAAAGTCGTTTTAGTTCACTAGCGACTTCTACATTAATAATCTTATCCTGTTTACCCCATAAAATCAGTGTTGGTGCATCAATCGTCTTTGTTAAAACTGCAAATGAGTCCGGTGTGTAAACTTTATTGAGTGCAATAAGCTGATCAACCAGTTTTTGAGTTTGAGGCGCTTGATTAATCATGAGCTTTTCTTGAGCTTCCAGAAACTCTTTAGGGATAAATGGCGGGCTAAACATGGTTTGCTTTAACAAATAGTTAAAGTCTCCCTTTTTAGACACTAACAGCTGCTTTAAGTAGACAGGATCTTTTAAGTAAATTGTATTTGCAGAACGGAAAATTCCGCCACTATCAACCAAGAATAGGCTTTTTGTTTCAAATGGATATTGTCCGGCATAGAGCAGGGCAATTGAGCCACCCAGTGAATGCCCAGCAATATGGATTGGACCTTTTAAATTTGCGGCTTCGACAAAGCGTCGTAATTTTTCAGCAAGATTAGGAACAGAATAATCAAAGTCTTGCGTAACTACAGTTTCACCACTGCCAGGTAGATCTGGAATAATAACGTGGTAATTTGCAGTGAGATAACGCGCAACTCGGTTCCAGTTATCACGACTCCCTCCCAATCCATGGATGAGTAACAAAGTAGGCTTGCTGGTAGAGCCACCTTCACTATAAGACCATTTTACATCGCCAACTTTTAAACTTTTACTTTGTAGACCTGCCCAGTTTCGCTCTTGCTGTAAGATATTTTGAAAGCTCACATCAATTGTATCTGCTGCTTTTGTCTGCGAAATACCCATTACTGTGGTAAGACTACATGCTACGGTAAATGCTATAGCAGCTTTTTTAAAAGCAGTTTGAGTTGATACAAACAGTGTTGTCATAAGATTTCATCCTTGAAGCGTGAGCGATTGGAAAATTATTGAAAAACTTTGCCAATGAGTCATTTGCCAAACGATTAAAAGGGAGAAAATTATAGTCAATCCATTTGCTAAAGTATGTCTATTTTTTCACTAAACAGTAGGGAATTTGAGGTTAAATCCACCTTAAAATGAATTAAGGATATTTAAATTTTTTCATGACAAAGGATTTATTTTTTGTCAGTGACATTCAAATTTTGACACATTAAAATGATTTCTAACCTTGAAAAAACAATGGAAATATAAAATGCCTACTGCGCAAGAAGTTTTAGATCGTCTGAAAGCTGGTAATCAACGATTTGTAAATGGAAATACTTCCCTTGCAAAAACCTTATCGCATCATGAACGCGCTGAAATGGCAAAGGATCAAAATCCATTTGCGATTGTATTAGGCTGTTCAGATTCTCGTGTTCCAGCAGAAATGGTATTTGATCAAGGTCTTGGTGACTTATTCGTAATCCGTGTTGCTGGTAATGTGGTTGCACCCTCACAAGTCGGTAGTGTTGAGTTCGCGGCAGAGCGCTATGACTGTCCGGTTGTTGTTGTATTGGGACATAGTCATTGTGGCGCAATTCAAGCGACAATTGATACGTTGATGAACCCTGATCAACCGCCGTCATCTAACTTAATGTCGATTGTGAACCGTGTTCGTCCATCAGTTGAAATTTTAATGCAAACTGACTTAAAAAATGATTTGAAAAAATTATCGTGTCATGCGGTACGTTCAAACGTTTTTGCGTCGGTCAATCAGTTACGTCATGGTTCAAGTGTGCTTGAAAGCTTGATTGCGAAAGGTGAGTTGATTGTTGTGGGTGCAGAATATTCACTAGAAACTGGTGAAGTTACTTTCTTTGATTTTTAATTAGATTAACAATAATTATTAAAACTAAAAGGTGCCTACAGGGCACCTTTTATATATGGATAAGCTAAATTAAGTAATTTTGATTGTGCTTGAGTATTTGGATGAATCAAGTCATTTTGCATAAGCTGTTTTTGACCTGCAACACCATCAAGAAAAAACGGAAGTAATTTCACCTGATATTTTTGGCTGACAACTTTATAGTTATTTTCAAAAGCTTTGCTATATGCAGCCCCATAATTTGGCGGAATTTTCATGCCAAAAAGAATAACCTGGGCTTTTTGTTTTTGGCTTAATTGAATGAGCTGATCCAGATTTTTTTGAATCATCTGTGGTGGTTGACCACGTAAACCATCATTTCCGCCTAATTCAATCACGACCACATTAGGTTTATAGGTCTGTAATAATTTAGGTAAACGGGCTAAAGCGCCGCTAGTTGTTTCCCCACTAACACTTGCATTGACCACTTTGTGTTGTTTGGGATACTGTTGGTCTAAGCGTTTTTGCAGTAATTGTACCCAACCTTGTTTGGGATCAATTCCGTAACCGGCACTAATACTATCTCCTAAAATTAAAATAGTTTTCGCCGATACAAGCATAGGCAGCATACTTAATGAGATGAGCATGATGCTTTTAGAACCAATCAAAAAAGATTTATACATTTGTACTTCGACCCTGATTCTGAATACATAGGACTTTTTACATCATGCCACAACCCATCATTGCTGCCCATCAAGTTACACAAACTATTCAGATTAACCAAAATCAGTTTACGATTTTAAAAGATATCGATTTAGAGATTTTTGAAGGGGAGCAGGTGGCAATTACTGGGCGTTCTGGCTCAGGTAAATCGACCTTACTAGGAATTTTGGCGACTTTAGATCAACCAACTGAAGGAGAAGTCTGGTTATGTGGTCAAGCTGTTCATCAGTTAACAGAGGAGCAACGTGCCCAAATCAGAATGCAACATATTGGTTTTGTATTTCAGTCTTTTCAACTTTTGCCTCAGTTGAGCGCGCTTGAAAATGTGATGTTGCCCTTACGATTACGTAAAGATTTTGATTATAAATCCGCAGAGAAAAAAGCTTTAGATTGGTTGCATCGAGTAGGTCTTAGTCGTCAGGTTGAGCAAACACCTAAAGTCTTATCTGGAGGGGAACAGCAACGGGTTGCGATTGCGAGAGCTCTTATTGCAGAACCACAAATTATTTTTGCGGATGAACCGACAGGAAACTTAGATGGTCAGACAGCACAGGAAATTGAGAGTCTACTTTTTGATTTAAACCGAGAGTTAGGTACGACTCTGATCTTGGTGACCCATGATCGTAATTTAGCAACCCTTTGTCAGCGCCATGTTGAGTTAGATGACGGCCAATTAAAGACAGTACAGAGTGGTTAAATGATGCGTAATCTTCTAAAACCACTTTTACTACAAAGTTTTCGTACGGGTGGATTATATCTACTCATTATTGCTTTATCGCTTGCGATTAGTGCAACTACAGCCCTGAAATTTAGTAATGACCAAGTGAAAAATGCAGTCAGTCTGCAAGCCTCGCAAATGCTAGGTGCTGATTTAGTTCTGTCGAATAATGAGCCTATCGAACAGTCGTGGAAAAAAAGGGCAGAGCAGTTAGGTCTGAAACAAACCAATGTCACGATATTTAGCTCTATGGCACATACCCAAGATCAGTTTGTCATGGTGAATGTAAAGGCAATCGAGCCTTTATTTCCACTCAGAGGACAGTTGGAAATTGAACCAAGCGCTAAAGCGATTCAATCTGGTGAAGTTTGGCTAAGTCAAAGAGCAGCCGATTTACTTAAAGTAAAGCTAGGAGATACTGTTTCTATTGCTGATGGCAGCTTCCGTTTTAGTGGCGTGATTGTGCGTGATTCAAATCAGGAACTCGGTTTTTCAGGTTTTTCACCTACCGTCATTATTCATCAAGCCGATATTGCTAAAACGCATGCGATTCAGACAGGGAGTAGAATCGATTATCGACTGTTAATGTCTGGTCAACCTGAACAAGTTCAGGCATTTTCAAAGCAATTTAAGCAACAGCATCAACCTTCTAAAGAAGCAGATGAAACGGCGGGTCTACATTTACGTGATGCAAGTGAGTCAAATAGTCGGTTATTACGCCCGCTTGAAAACCTAGATACCTTTTTGCAACTGGCCAATATTTTAACGATTTTGTTGTGTGGGATTGCCATAGCTTTAACGAGTCAACGTTATGTTCAGCAAAATCAAGATCACATTGCACTTCTCAGATGCTTAGGCGCCAGTAAGTTCCAAATTTTATGGGCCTATATTGGACTGCTTTGTATTGTCAGTGCGATTTCAATTGTGATGGGCAGCCTATTAGGTTTAATCATGGGATATGGCCTGCTGCAACTGATGTTACAACTCATTCCTCAATTAGAATTAAGTTTTTCGTTAATACCGCTATTACTTGGACCTTTACCAATTGCTATTTTTACGAGTGTGATCGTACTGCTCGGTTTTATTTTGCCAAGCATTTGGGAGCTTTTAAATACACCTCCAATTCGGGTGATTCGAGAAGAAGCCAAATCTCGTAAATCTTTATTCTTTATGTTTTTTGCAGGCATTAGCAGTCTGATTGTTTTTAGTTTGGTGTTAAGTGAAAACTTAGTGCTCAGCATTTTGGTTTTAGCTGCGATTATCGTTCTTTGTATTCTGCTTTACACCGCTGTCTGGTTATTGCTTCGTAGTTTAAAAAAGATGAAAAATCGGTTGTCTTTTTATATTCGTTCTCCATCCCAAAGTGCCTTACAAATTACTGCACTGGCTTTAGGCTTAAGCCTCATTACGGTACTTAGTGTATTAAGAACTGATTTATTGGAGCGTTGGCAGCAACAGCTTCCTGAAGGCACTCCAAATCAATTTGTATATGGTTTACCTCCATTCGATTTAAAAGCTTTTGAACAACAGTTAAAGCTACATGGTTGGCAAAGCACGCCGTTATATCCAAATATCCGAGGCCGACTGGTAGCAAAGAATGATGTACCTTTTTCAGAAGAAGCCATAAAACAAAATAACTCTTTGCGTCGTGAATTGAATTTAACGCAATCAAATCAATTGCCGAATGACAATGCCATTACAAAAGGGCAAGCCCAGTTTAATGGTGTAGGGCAAGTTTCAGTCGAAAATAAAACTGCTGAAAGTTTAGGAATTCAAATTGGAGACAAACTTACCTTTAGTCTGCCTGAAGGCACGCTGCAAGCCAAAGTTGTTAACTTTCGAAATGTAGAATGGGAAAGTTTTAGTCCTAACTTTTTCTTTATTTTTTCACCTAAAACCTTAGACGAAAATGCTGGAAGTTATTTAGGTAGTTTCTATGTGCCTAAGCAAGATCAACCTAAAATGATCAATATTATTCAGCAGTTCTCAAATACAGTATTTATTGATGTCGACCGAATCTTGGATGAAGTAAAACGCTTAATGAATGTCTTGGTCAAAATAGTAACTGTACTGGCAGCGTTAGTCGGTTTTTCAGGCGTATTAGTACTAATTGCATGTTTAAACCTATTAATGGACGAAAGGCGCCGTGAAGTTGCTTTACTACGCTCATTTGGTTTATCTAAAAATAAAATGAAGCAAATGCTCAGTTTTGAGATTGGGTTTCTTGGGCTGTTAGCAGGCATAGTTGCCTGCTGTTTTGCCGAAGTGATTAGTGCGATTGCCAGTTATAAAATGAATATGGCAATACAGTGGCATATGGAAATATGGCTGATTTTACCCCTAGGTATGATGCTAATTTGTGCCCTGATAGGTCGTTATCGACTCGGTTATCTTTGCAACTTACCACCTTTGCAAAGCTTAAGAGAATTAAACCAGCTGTAGCTTAAGGAATAATATCAGGGTTCTGGATGATGATTTCATGCCATAGTGGAAGTAAAGGTGAGTTGAGTTGTACACAGTACATATAAAAACCACCCGTAATTACAACTGCTGCTAATAAGCCTAAAATTTTGAGCACATTTTTAAACTTACTGACGTAGCTTAAGTACCACATTAGCGCAAGGAATGCTCCAATCACCATCCCGCCAATATGTGCGGCATTATTAATACCAGTTGCGACAAAACCAAAAATAAGGTTGATTGCCATAATCATTAATAATGCTTTTTTATCGAGTATGTAGGCTTGATGCGGAAGTGGTGGAAATAAGGAAAGTACGGTTAATGCAGCACCTAATCCCATTACGGCGCCTGAAGCACCTGCACTGACATGAGGAAGTAAGCTCTGGTCGAAATGTTGCATTAATTCATGTCCATTTTGAATGGTCATATAACTACTTAAAAGGCTTCCGAATAAACCAGCAAGTAAATACATGCCTATAAAATAGAAGCGACCAAATAGTGACTCGGCAACATTACCGAAAATATATAAGGCCCACATGTTGAGCATGAGATGGACTAAACCAAAATGAAAAAACATGCTGGTAAATAGACGTTCAGGCTGCCCAGAAAAAGTAAGTGGTGTAAAATCAGCTCCCCAATGAATAGCATCTTTCATGGCTGGGTCACTAATATCGACGCCAGATAGAATTTGCCAGACAAACAAACCTACATTGATTGCGATCAGTAGGGCGGTCAGCCACCAAGTTTGTACATTGAGTTTACGATTAATGTGCGGAGGCTGATATTGAGTCATGCTATGCTTTTGTTATATATGAACATGCTTTACAGCTTAACATGAAAAAAGTTGAATACAGGAGATCAGGACGAACATGAAAGCTTTTATTGTTCGCGTGTTGTTAATTTTTATTGGGGCGATTCTCCTTATTCAACTTTGGATTTTTTCGAGTTTGGTCTGGTGGCGGACACATGAAGTGGATACGACCATGTTCATGCGAATTGATTATTGGTCTGATACATCAGAGCCAATTGTCCATCAGTGGCTGGACTACGATGATATTAGTGACAATTTCAAACATGCGATTTTAGCAGGCGAAGATGCAAAATTTATCCATCATCATGGCTTTGACTGGCAAGGTATCCGTTTTGCCCTTGAGCGGAATAATGAAGAAGGTGAAGTGGTTGCGGGTGGTTCTACCGTGTCTCAACAGCTTGCAAAGAACTTGTTTTTATACAATAAACGTTCATTTATTCGGAAAGGCCAAGAAACGGTCGCGACTTGGATGATGGAGCGGATGTGGTCAAAACGCCGAATTCTTGAGGTATATATGAACTCAGTTGAATTCGGCAAAAATTTGTATGGTGTTGAAGCAGCCGCTCATCATTATTATGGTAAGAGTGCAAAAAGCTTAACGCGTGAACAAGCTGCTTTCTTAGCTGCGTTATTGCCTGATCCGAAATATTATCAAGATCACCGCAACGATCATAAACTACAATATAGAAAACGCGTTATTTTACGTTATATGAATAGCACTCAGATTCCTGAATAATGCTGTTTTAAAGATGTGTTAATTTTTTAGTTTTTACCAAATTGTCATATTTTTGCAGCATACTGGTTTATAGAGATTTTGGCTGGATAGAGAATAGAGTTAGACATGAATACAGCGATTACACCAACGACCCCAACAGAATATAGTTATAATGACCGTTATATAAATCGTGAATTGTCTATTCTTGACTTCCATTTACGTGTATTGGAACAAGCGGTAGACCCTTTACATCCATTGCTTGAGCGAATGAATTTCTTGCTCATTTTCTCACGTAACCTTGATGAATTCTTTGAAATTCGTGTTGCGGGAGTGATGGAACAATTTTCTTTAGGCAATGAAAGTCGTAGCCCTGACGGTCTTACACCAAGACAGGTTTTACAAAAAATCTCTGAAACTGCTCATGCTGCGATTGAGCGTCAATACCGTATTTTAAATGAAGAAATCTTACCTAAGCTACGTGAAGAAGACATTTGCTTCTTACGTCGTGGTGAGTTAACTCCAGCCCAGTCTGCTTGGGTAAAAAAATATTTTCATGAACAAGTAGCGCCTGTATTAACGCCAATTAGCTTAGATCCAGCACATCCATTCCCAAGACTCGTTAATAAAAGCTTGAACTTCATTATTACTCTTGAAGGTAAAGATGCTTTTGGTCGTCAAATTGATTTAGCTGTTGTGCCTGCGCCACGTTCATTACCTCGCGTGGTACGACTACCAGATGAATTAACAGGTGGTAAAGAACATCACGTGATGTTATCGGCAATTATTCATGAGCATGTGTCAGATTTATTCCCGGGAATGACAGCAACTGGATGTTACCAATTCCGTGTTACACGTAATGCAGATCTGGCATTAAATGAAGATGTTGAAGACTTAGCTAAAGCATTAAAAGGTGAATTAAGTTCTCGTCGTTTTGGCCGTGCAGTTCGCTTAGAAGTAACTCATAACTGTCCACAGCATATTTATGAGTACTTACTTGAAGAGTTCGATTTAACCGATGAGCAATTATATAAAGTTGATGGTCCAGTAAACTTAGCTCGTCTAGTTTCAAATTTTAAACGTCCTCATTTGCGTTATGACTCGCATACGCCAGTTGTGCCTAAAGTATTTAAAAAGACCGAAAGTATTTTCTCTGCAATGCAGAAGCAAGATATTTTGCTTCATCATCCGTTTGAATCTTTTGCTCCTGTGATTCAGCTACTTCGTGAAGCTGCTCGTGATCCACAAGTCTTAGCCATTAAACAAACGTTATATCGTAGTGGTGCTGATTCTGAAATTGTACAAATTTTGGCAGAAGCGGCGCGTAATGGAAAAGAAGTTATTGCCGTTATTGAATTACGTGCTCGTTTTGATGAAGAATCAAATATTGAAGTCGCGAACGTTTTACAAGAAGCGGGGGCAGTCGTTGTTTACGGTATTGTAGGTTATAAAACCCACGCCAAAATGATCATGGTCGTACGCCGTGAAAATAATAAATTGGTGCGTTATGTTCATTTAGGAACAGGTAACTACCATGCAATGAATGCTCGAATTTATACCGATTATGGTCTAATGACTACAGATAAAGATCTGTGTGAAGATGTACATCGTATATTCCAAGAATTGACTGGTATGGGCAAAATGGCGAAATTGAAAAAGCTATTACATGCACCATTTACCTTACATGCTCAGCTCATTAACTTTATTGATGAAGAAATTGCCAATGCTAAAGCAGGCCGTAAAGCTCAAATCATTGTGAAAGTAAATGCATTAACCGAAGTCCAGTTAATCAATAAATTGTATGAAGCTTCTCAGGCGGGTGTTCAAATTGACCTGATTATCCGTTCGATTTGCTGCTTACGTCCAGGTTTGCCGAACCTGTCGGAGAATATTCGAGTGCGTTCAATTGTAGGACGTTTCCTTGAGCATACTCGCGTTTATTACTTCAGTAATAATGGTGATGCACGTATTTACTGTTCAAGTGCAGACTGGATGGACCGTAATTTATTTAATCGTGTTGAAGCATGTTTCCCTGTTGAAGACCCTGCATTGAAAAAACGTATTTACCAACAAGGTTTGGTAAATTACTTACAAGATAATCAGCAAGCCTGGTTGCTACAAGGCGACGGTACTTGGATTCGTGCTGAGCCAGCAGAGGGTGAAAAATTGCATAATGCTCAAAGGGCATTATTGGAAATCATTAAATAATGAATTTTCAAGACTAAAGAAAAGCCGACATTTTGTCGGCTTTTTTAATTGACTGAAATTCAAAGTAATTTAGTTATTTTTTCTAAATGGTTGCTGGATAAACGATAATAATTTGAAGCACTGCAATATGTTTTGAAAATATGTGATTTTTTACATAAAACATTGAATTTTAAAAATATACAAATCACGAGAAATCTACTTTAATACGCCGCATTAAATATACTTAACTTTGGTAAATGAATAAGATGTAATGCTTTATTAGAAGTTTACTTATTAAAATACTTTTGGGGATAATACCAGTGACCGCTTATGCAGATCAGAAGTGTTATGGGGATATCATCGTATTTCAAAGATTTGATGATCAAGCGATATATCCTTATTTTATAAACTCTTCTAATGATAAAACCAAAAAAAGTGTAGAGAAAAATAAAACATTACTCATCCAAAAAAGAAAACAAAAACAAGATGAGTTGTTAGCCCAAAAGAAAGAAGACGTGCATACAAAGAAAGTAGAAGAAAAGAAAAATTTTGACAGTAAAAAGCAACTTGATGCAGCTGTCGCTAAAGAAATTTTGGAAAATGGTGAAAAGAAATGGATGGTACAAGTTGCATTAGCGGCTACTCAAAATAAGGCAAACATAGTTCAGTCGCAGTTAGAAGCTAAGGGTTATAAGGTTGTAACCAGTGCAACAACTAAAGGCATACGGGTCATGGTAGACCCTGCAAATGACTATGCCATAGCACAAATTATTAGAGAAAAAATTATTACTGATAATAGTTTGAATATGCCATCTGCTTGGGTGTTTAAGTGGGCATCCTTAACACCTCAATAAAATAAAAAGGAGTCCGAAGACTCCTTTTTTTAATCATGTAATCTTGTCGTAATTTTCTGCATAATTTGCAGTAATACATCGAACTCACTTTGTAACGGTGTACTTTTACGAGTCACTAGCGCTAAGGTACGGCTCGGTGCATCTTCAATTGGTTTTGCAGTAATCTGATCATTAAACTTGATCATACTATTTTCAATTGCAATTTCTGGTAAAAGCGTAAAGCCTAAATCAGAAGAAACCATTTCAACTAACGTTGGTAAAGAGCTTGCTTTTAAACGGTTGTCGTTTTTACGCTCGCCGATAGGGCACGCACTCAAAACGTGGTCACGTAAACAGTGACCTTCTTCAAGCAAAATTAATCTTGATAAATCAAGATCATCTAGAGAGTTTGCTTGAAGAGCATTCGCATCTTGTTTACTACATACAAGGTACAAGTTTTCTTTCGAAATTTCAGCGACTTTTAGGCCTCTCGTGTCAAATGGTAGGGCAAGAACGATCATGTCTAAATTACCATGTTCTAAACGCTCTACAATTTTTTCACTTTGTGCTTCATGCAAATGCAGCTGAATTTTAGGTAACTGCTGATGCACTTCATCAAGTAATCGTGTCAGGATAAAAGGTGCAATGGTTGGAATAACACCTAAATGCAAATCACCCGTTAACGGCTCACTCATTTCACGGCTCAAACGCATTAAATCTTGAGCATCTGCTAGTAGTACACGGGCACGAGCAACGACTTGTTCACCTAAAGGTGTTAAACGCACATTCTGACGATCACGTTCTACCAGAACGCCACCTAATAACCGTTCAAGCTCCATAATGCCGCCTGATAGCGTCGATTGAGTGACAAAAGAGCGGCGTGCTGCTTCAGTAAAATGCAAAGTTTCCGACAACGTAACTAAATATGATAGCTGTCTTAATGAGGGTAATGCAGCCATAGTGTCCTAGTCTGATGATTTAAAATGATGCGCAAATAAACCGCTAAGCTGTGGAATAAAATGTGCAGGGATATCATGCCCCATTCCATCAATTAATTCAAACTTAGCACCGGGAATTGCTTTTGCTACAGCCTTACCGTGGCTAGGCGGAAGTAAGCGATCGCGAGAGCCATGTAAGACTAAAGCGGGTTGCTTAATTTCACGGTCGAGTTGTAGTAAGGAGCCTGTACATAATATTGCTAAAAACTGTTGAAGTACACCAGCAGGATAATAGCTACGTTGATAAAGCTTACGCGCGGTTTGCATTGCTTCAATCTGGTTGATATAACCAGGTGAACCAATCAGTTGAAATAGTTTTAAACTATGATTAACAATACCTTCTTCGTCACGTGTCTCGGGTTTACCAATTAAACTCAAAAGTTGTTTCGGAAAAGGAGGTGGTAAAAAAGGCTGGTTATTGCTTGTAAACATAAGCCCTAATTTTTCAACCTTTTCTGGATATTTTGCTGCAAGAATTTGAGCAATCATGCCACCCATTGACGCACCAATCACATGCGCTTTGGTCACGCCTAAACGATCAATGAGTATGGATACATCATCTGCCATATCATGCAGCGTATAAGGTGCACCCTGATTAGTTAGACCCAGTGCAAAGCGGCCCATCAATTTGACGGTATTTAAGCGTTTACCTTCGTGACGTACTTTTGAAGAAAGGCCAATATCACGGTTATCAAAACGAATAACACGAAATCCTTGATCAATCAGCGATTTACAGAAGAAATCTGGCCAAAAAAGCATTTGAGCACCAAGACCCATAATCAGCAAAATGGTTGGATGTTCTGGTCTTCCACCTACTTCTACATGTAATTCAATGCCATTGCCTAAGTTGACTTTGGTTTCTTGCATGAAAGATGTGTACGGTGAAATGTTAAACTGTAAGGCGCTATTCATGTTATTCATTCCTTAAAGGAATACTCTCTAACCGAGTATTCCTGATACAAACCTTATGCTTGGGCTGGAATAAGATCTGGAACAAGCTTTGTTAAAGTTAAACGTTGTTTACCTGCGGTTGCACCTAACAATACAAAACCACGTAATGTTCCGTCATTGTCAATTGCTTTGGCAAGCATACCATCGTCGAACTCTTCTGTTTCCCAGTTCACTTCTACATCAACTGGCGCTGGCAAAACTGTAAGTGGAGCAGCCGGCGTTTTTACTGCAACTGGCATAGCAGGGTAGTGCACAGCAGTTTGTTGTCCACTGAGGGTTTTTGCGAGGGCACGAGCCTGTTGCATAATTGGCATAACATATGGAAGTAAAGTACCGTTTACCTCTGCGCAATCCCCAATTGCATAAATGTCTGCTTGATTTGTTTCCAGTAAACCATTGGTAATAATTCCACGGCTCGTTTGAATATCTGCACTTTGAGCCAGTGAGATATTTGGCTGTAAGCCAATTGCAGAAAGAACAATGTCAGCAACCAATGTTTGTCCGTTTGCGAGTGTTATCGCATAATCTTCACCGTTATTAATTTTACTCACTTTTTCAACGGTTGTGCCTAACGCAAATTTCACCCCAGCTTCCTCAAGATTTTGCTGAAAAGCAGAAGCAATATGTCCTGGAAGTAAACGACCTAATGGTTGAGGAGCTAAATCAATCACAGTAATGTCATATTCACTATGAAGTAAGTCGTTAGCAAACTCACAACCAATTAAACCTGCACCCAAAATAACAACACGTTTGTCTTTGCGCTGAGCTAGATTTTCACGAAAAGTGCGGTAATCACTCAATGAGTTCACGACATGAATGTCATCGCTACCATCACCTGCAATTGCAAGACGAATTGGGTTGGCACCCACGGCTAAAATCAGTTTAGAGTAGGGTTGCTGCGATGTTACACCATCCTTCTCAAGAACAAGCTCATGGCGTTCAGCTAAAATCTCTTTTACATAAGTAAAAGGCTCAATACGCATATTGAGTTGAGTACCCATTTTAGCAGCATCACCTAAAGGAATTTGTTCAGGTGCTTTTTTACCTGCAAAGGCATTTGATAATGTTGGTTTTGCGTAGTTCACTGCATCATCCGCACAAATCATCACAAGTTCTTGCTCTGGGCTAAGCTTACGGAACTCACGTGCTAAGGTATAACCCGCCATGCCTGATCCGATAATGACGATAGGATGCATTTTTTTCTCCAGAGTTAGAATTATTTATTTAATACGGGATTGGTAATATTCGTAAAAAAGACCATGTCAATCATGGCCTTTTACTTTACGTTCTTAGATTTCGATCATTTCGAAGTCAGCTTTTGAAACGCCGCAATCAGGGCAAGTCCAGTCATCTGGAATATCTTCCCATTTTGTTCCAGCTGCAATGCCGTCTTGTGGCCAACCTTCTGCTTCATCATAAATCCATCCACAAACGATACATTGATATTTTTTCATGAGACTCTCCGCACTGATAAGTTTGCTCAAAGCTGCCTTTCAGTAAAACTATTCCATCTATTAATAATGTAACTACGATCCGGTCAATAATAACCAATGTGCCTTTGATCGGATATCAAATTTTTACGCAGTTCTACATTCAAAGTAAAGTAAATAACGGAGTTTAATCATTCGTAAGCAAAGATGAATGGCAGGTTAGGACAAATAAGTGGTTATTTAGGCAAAACTTCGCCATAAACTAATAATAACTAATGCATTCTTACAATTAATTTTATTTGTGAAAATATCATGAAATAAAGAGTACCTGATTATTTAAAAGATTCATCTCATACGAAAGCCAAATAACAACAAACTACATTGCTATAGAATGTCATTATTAAAACCGAAAATTAAAATTTGCTGTCATTTAGACGGTATAAATCAGGGAAGTAAAATATGGAAAATTTAGTATATGAAGTGGAAATTGATGCCCCTATAGAAAAAGTCTGGGACTTACTTTGGAATAGGGAGACATATAACGCTTGGACAAAATTCTTTGCACCAGATTCTTCTATGCGTACTGACTGGCAAATAGGAGGTAAAACTTATTTTCTTGACGGCGAAGGAAATGGGATGGTTTCTACAATCGAACAAATGCAAAAACCGGAGGTATTGATTTTTAAACATTTGGGAATGATTAAGGAGGGGAAAGAAGATTTGGAAAGCGAAGAGGTTAAAGGTTGGAGTGGCTCCTTAGAAAAATATTTTTTAACTCAGAAAAATAATATAACTACTTTAAAAGTTGAATTGGCCACCTTGCCTGAATATATGGGCATGTTGAAAAGTGGCTTTGTCCAAGGTTTTGAGGTGATTAAAAAAATGGCAGAAGCAAAATAGAGCTTCATTTATTTATGTATAAACCAGTTTTTATAATCAAACGATAGAAATCTAGGCCAAATATTTTTTATAAATTTTCATAATCAGATCATTAATCCGCGAAGGATAGGCCAAGCGATGATGTCCACCTTCAAAAGTTTCGATATTCATATAAGGAGCAAGCTTTTCTTGAACGTGGTACATATCAAGTTGCTCATCTCCTAATTCTAAATAGGCCATTTTAGGATTAGAGAGAATGAGTTCTTCTTCAGAAAGTTGAGGGTAGTCCGCCCGAAAATTAGGGTTAAGACTTGGATTTGCCACAATAACAGCTAATTTATGTTGAGCAGCAGTTTTTAGCGCCCAATAGCCACCAATGCTATGGCCCACCAATAAATCTGGTTTGATCGTCTGAATAGCCTGATGGTAAAAGTACTCAACAGATGCATAACTTAAGTTACGATAATCGACGTCAATACAAAATTTTTCAGGATGTAAAATGGCATGGAACTTTGTCGACTCACGCGAAGAATCCAAGCCATGTAAAAATAGAATTTTCATTATTTACGACACAATCTCATTGATAAAATAAAAGGCAAATAGGGCCTTTTGAATATCGAGGTTATTTGGATTTTTTTATATTTTACTAAATGTTTTAAAAAATGATCTTAGCGATTGGTCTAAGTCATTTTGCCCTTAAAAAGCAGTGTTCGTTTCTATAAAACTGTCTTTTTTCATTTTTGTTTGATTGAAATCATTCGAAAAACTCCCGCAATCTGTTAAGATATGGCACTTAATTTTTACTTAATCGAGGCAGAGATGACGCAACAAAACGCTCAATCGACTTCTGAACCAACTATTTCCGAAAACGATTTAATTGCACAGCGTCATGCCAAATTAAAGCAAATCCAAGATGTTGCGAAGGAAACTGGAAAGAGTCCTTGGCCGAATACGTTTAAGCGTGAACACTACGCTGCTGACCTACAAGAACAATTTAAAGATCAGTCGAAAGAACAAATTGAAAGCGCTGAGCATGTTTATGTAAAAGTTGCTGGTCGTGTCATGTTAAACCGTGGTTCTTTCATGGTTATTCAAGATATGACAGGCCGTATTCAGTTATATGTTGACCGTAAGGGTTTACCAAAAGATATTCTTGAGACTATTAAAGGTTTAGATCTTGGTGACATTATTGCTGCTGAAGGCTATATCGGACGTTCAGGAAAAGGTGATTTATATGTTCACCTTGAAGGTTTTGAACTTCTTACAAAATCTCTTCGTCCGTTACCAGATAAATTCCATGGCTTAAATGACACAGAAGTTAAGTATCGTAAACGTTATCTTGACTTAATTGTGAATGAAGAAACACGTAAAACTTTTGAAATCCGTGCCAAAGTAGTTGCTGGAATTCGAGCATTCTTAAACAATGAACGTTTCATGGAAGTTGAAACGCCAATGATGCATGTGATTCCGGGTGGTGCATCTGCGCGTCCGTTTGAAACACATCACAATGCTTTGGATATGCCTTTATTCTTGCGTATCGCACCTGAGCTTTATTTAAAACGCTTGGTTGTTGGTGGTTTTGAACGTGTGTTTGAAATTAACCGTAACTTCCGTAATGAAGGTGTTTCAACGCGTCACAACCCTGAATTTACGATGATCGAGTTTTATCAAGCTTATGCTGATTATAAAGACTTGATGCAATTAACTGAAAACATGCTTGAAAAGTTGGCTTTGGACATTTTGGGTACAACAGATGTGCCTTACCAAGGTGAAGTGTTTAGCTTCAAAGGGCCATTCAAGAAAATCTCTATGTTTGATGCGATTTTAGAGAATAACCCACAATTTACGCCTGAAAATGTTGGCGACCGTGAGTTCCTTGCTCAATTTATTCGTGAAGAATTAAAAGAACAAGTTAAGCCTGGTTTTGGTTTGGGTAAGCTTCAAACGATTGTATTTGAAGAAACTGTTGAAACTAAACTTCGTCAGCCTACATTTATTACTGAATATCCTGCTGAAACTTCTCCACTCGCTCGCCGTAATGATGACAATGCACATATTACTGATCGTTTTGAGTTTTTCATTGGTGGCCGTGAGTTGGCAAATGGTTTCAGCGAGTTAAATGATCCAATTGATCAGGCTGAACGTTTCCAAGCCCAAGTTGCAGAAAAAGATGCTGGTGATGATGAAGCAATGCATTACGATGCAGAGTTTGTCGAAGCGCTTGAGTATGGTTTACCACCTACAGCTGGCGAAGGTATCGGTATTGACCGTTTGGTCATGTTATTTGCCGATGCACCAAGTATTCGTGATGTAATTTTATTCCCGCACATGCGTCGTAAAGAAGGTTAATCTTCTTTAAAGAAAAAAGGCAGTATTTATACTGCCTTTTTTTATAACTTTTATATCTCAAAAACTTACCTATCTATACTAATCTTAAGATAGCGTTAAAAAATGTAATTGCACAGTTTAACAATTGCAAATTTGTGATAAAAAATTTAAGGTGTTGCTCATAAATAACTTTGAGAATTGGCTGGCATGTTTCTAAGAAAAACACTTTCGATTGCAATATTGGCAACTGCTTCATCCGCTATTTTTGCACAAGGCTTAGTGCTAAATAATGAGGACTTGCGTACCGACCTAAACTGGTTAAATCAACAAGGTGTTATCAACATTAGCACTTCGACTTGGCCGTTAAGTGGTGATGAAATCCAGAGAGCACTTTCTCAAGCACAAGTGACACATCCAGCTCAACAAAAAGTTATTAATTCAGTTCTTAATGCATTAAAGGCAGATAACAATACGGTTAAAGTGGGTACTTTTGCTGAAACTGATAGTAAAAATATTCCACAAGCATTCGGGGATAACCAAAAAGCTCAATATCAAGGTTCTTTAGAATTTAATGCTGGTGGTGAAAACTGGGATGCAAAAATCCGAGTAAATGCAGAAAAAGACCCACAAATTGATAATGGACACGATGTGAATGTTGAAGGCTCATATGTGGCAGGTAAACTTTGGAATCAGTGGGTCGTTGCGGGACAAATTCCAACATGGTGGGGTCCTGGACATGATGGTAGCTTAATTCGTGGCGATGCTAGCCGTCCAGTTTATGGGGTAACGGCACAACGTGCTGTGCAAAATGCTTTTGAAAGCAAATGGTTATCTTGGATTGGACCTTGGCAATATCAAGCTTTTGCTGGTCAATTAGATGATTATAAAGCAATTCCAGATGCTAAATTGTTAGGTTTACGTGTAACTGCAAGACCATTACCATATTTAGAATTAGGCGCTTCTCGAACTTTACAATGGGGTGGTAAAGGGCGTTCAGAAAGTTGGGATTCTTTATGGAATGCAATTAAGGGCAATGATAATGTCTATGATGCATCTGAGGATAGATCTAACCAAATTGCAGGATTTGATGCTCGTTTAAATCTACAAACTCTTTTAAATGCACCAGTTGGTGTTTATGGTCAATATGTAGGAGAGGATGAAGCTGGTTTACTTCCTTCTAAAAAAATGTATTTAGCAGGTGTTGACTACTCTTCTAATTATAACAATATGCCTTATCAACTATATGCAGAATGGGCTGACACACGTACCAATAATGATGTAAAAGGTATTTCTTATAATCATTATATTTATAAAGATGGCTATTACCAACATGGTTTTCCATTAGGTCATGCAATGGGTGGCGATGGCCAAATGTATTCAGTGGGTGGTGATATCCGCTTTGATGTCATGAACCGTTTAAGTGGTCGTGCTATGGTGGTTAAGGTTAACCAATCTAACTTGGCAATCAATAAAGCCTTCCCTAAAGATGATGAAATTAAAGCACTTGATTTAACTTGGACGCATTACATAAAACCTGATCTTCCATTAAAAATTAATGGTTGGGTAAGTGATTCTGATCTGGAAGGTAATGATGCGGGCGCATCTATTGGGATTGAAATTCCATTAGACCGTAAAATGTTCGGTTTCTAATGCTTAAATAGATCATGTGTTAGAAAAGAGAAGCTATCAAGGCTTCTCTTTTTTTATGTTTTTTAGAGAAATCTAAAGAGTAGATCATGATTTGCTTACGTTAGCTACACAAGCTACGATTGCCAAGTTGTGCAAGTGAATCAGCATATTACATGTATATGATGAAATCGAATATCAATATGAAAAAACAAGCAAAAGGAATCGGTTTTAAATCACTATAATGCATAACTAATGCTATAAGCCATATAAAGGCTTGTGGTTAGATTATCTATCACGAAAAATTGGAGTTGTTATGGCACTCGTTCCTCCACATGGTCTTCTAGGTGGTGGTTTAATACCACTTCTAGATTTTATGGGCAAAATGGATAGAGAAGGACGTGTTCATGACTGAATCAAGACTCACACATCTCAAGCAACTTGAAGCTGAAAGTATTCATATTATCCGTGAAGTGGCTGCTGAATTTGAAAATCCGGTCATGCTTTACTCAATTGGTAAAGACTCTGCGGTAATGCTTCATCTTGCGTTAAAAGCATTTTATCCAGCGAAACTTCCATTTCCTTTATTGCATGTAGATACAGGCTGGAAGTTTAAAGACATGATCGCGTTTCGCGATAACATGGCAAAAACGCATGGCTTTGATTTAATCGTTCATCAGAACAAAGAAGGTCGTGAAGCTGGAATTAATCCATTCGATCATGGTAGTTCAAAATATACAGATATTATGAAAACCCAAGCTTTGAAACAGGCTTTGGATAAATATCAATTTGATGCTGCTTTTGGTGGTGCACGTCGTGATGAAGAAAAATCACGCGCGAAAGAACGTGTTTATTCATTCCGTGATAGTAAACACCGTTGGGATCCAAAAAATCAACGTCCTGAACTTTGGAATCTTTACAATGGTAAAGTGAACAAAGGTGAAAGTATTCGTGTATTCCCTTTATCTAACTGGACTGAGTTGGATATCTGGCAATATATCTATTTAGAAAATATTCAAATCGTTCCTCTTTATTTCTCTGCTGTTCGTCCAGTCGTAGAGCGTAGCGGTACGTTAATCATGGTTGATGATGAGCGTATGCGTTTAAAAGAGGGTGAAGTTCCACAGATGAAGTCTGTACGTTTCCGTACGCTTGGCTGTTATCCATTAACTGGTGCAGTTGAGTCTGAAGCAGATACGTTACCTGAAATTATCCAAGAGATGCTTTTAGCCACGAGTTCTGAGCGTCAAGGTCGTATGATTGACCATGATGAAGCGGGCTCAATGGAAAAGAAAAAGCAAGAAGGCTATTTCTAAGACAATTTCTAAATTTGTGGAGTTTGAGCAATGTCTCATCAATCAGAATTAATCAGTCAAGATATCTTGGCCTATTTAAAGCAACATGAACAAAAAGACCTTCTGCGTTTTTTGACTTGCGGTAACGTAGATGATGGTAAAAGTACACTTATTGGACGTTTACTCTACGATTCAAAATTGATTTATGAAGATCAATTACAAGCTGTAACGCGTGATAGTAAAAAAGTAGGGACCACGGGTGATGCACCAGACTTGGCATTACTTGTAGATGGCTTACAAGCTGAGCGTGAGCAAGGTATTACCATTGATGTGGCTTACCGCTATTTCTCAACTGAAAAGCGTAAGTTTATTATTGCTGACACACCTGGGCATGAGCAATATACACGTAATATGGCAACAGGTGCGTCAACTGCAGACTTGGCAATTATCTTGATTGATGCGCGTTATGGTGTGCAAACACAAACGCGTCGCCATACTTTTATCGCAAGTTTACTTGGGATCAAAAACATCGTTGTTGCAATTAATAAGATGGATTTGGTTAAGTTCTCTGAAGAACGTTTTAACGAAATTCAGATTGAATATGATGCTTTCGTAAGTCAGTTAGGTGATCGTCGTCCAGCCAATATTCAATTTGTACCAATTTCTGCTTTAAATGGCGATAACGTGGTAAATGCTTCTGAGCATACACCTTGGTACAAGGGTCAAACCTTGATGAGCATTCTTGAATCAGTGGAAATTAGTCGTGAATCAAATAAGCACGAATTCCGTTTCCCTGTTCAATATGTGAACCGTCCTAACCTGGATTTCCGTGGTTTTGCAGGTACTGTTGCTTTAGGTGAAATCAATGTTGGTGATGAAATTGTTGCATTACCATCAGGTAAGCGCTCAACAGTTAAAGAAATTGTCACTTTTGATGGAAACCTTGAGCAGGCTGTTGCGGGTCAAGCTGTTACATTAACTCTAAATGATGAAATTGATATTAGCCGTGGAAACGTTTTAGTACGTGCTGGTGAGCAGCCATTAATTTCCCGTAGTGTTCGTGCTTCAGTGGTATGGATGAATGAACATCCGCTTGTGAAAGGTAAGTTGTACAACGTTAAAATTGGTACACAGACTGTTCCTGCTAAAGTGACTGCAATTAACTTCCGTGTAAATGTGAATACATTGGAGCACACGCAAGTTGAAGAACTTGAGTTAAATGCAATTGCAGACGTGATAGTTGAGTTTGATGCGCCAGTGGTATTTGATCAATATCAAGATTCAAGATACACAGGTTCATTTATTTTCATTGATCGCTTAAGCAACGTAACTGTTGGTGCAGGTATGGTTGAAGCTGCTGTTGAATGGACTGCACATAGCAATCCTGTAACAGCTGAAGACCGTGCTGCGCGTTTAGGACAAAAACCTGCGGTGATTGGGATTTCTGCACAGTTAATCGAGAAAGCTCAAGTTTTAGAAAGCTTATTGATCCAACAAGGTGTAGTTGCGATTGCAAAAGCCAACTTAACTGCTGAGCAAATTACTTTACTCCGTGAGACAGGTGTTGTTGTTATCACTACGGCTGTGGATGGTACAGATACAGAAGTTACTGCTGAAACCGTTGAAGAGGCAGCTGAAAAAGTTGTGGAATTAGTCCGTCTTTAATAGGCTGAATTGATTTTGAAAAAACCCGCGTAAGCGGGTTTTTTTATTGGGTTTAGAAAATACTTTGAGTTTTTAAAGTTAAATATTCTCTTAAATCTTTAGGATAGCTCTGAATCATCTTTAAAAATACATCTCGATCGCCTTGATATAAGGCGCGTGTTGCTTCCTCGTAATTTGGCATATTGCCTAACATGGCAGACATAAAACGGTCGATGGCTTGTTTGGCGAGCATAATATTGCCTTCAGAATTTGGGTTATTTAACTCTTTATCAATTAACTTACGAATTACTGCTGATGCACTCGCACTTTGTTGATCTAACCAATTCCAATGTTTCTTCTGTAAAGTGATTTCACGCGAAATTACTCCCAGTTTAGGTCGTCCAACTTTCTTAGTTTCTTCAGGTTCAGCATAACGCTGTTGAAATTCTTGTTCGGAACCAGAAAGATCAAGATCAATTTGTTGACCTGTTTGATCATTAAAAATCAGAATATTTTCCGTTGTTTTCGAAAGATCTTTGAGTTTTTTTGCAAGTTCAACTAGGGAGTCGCTCGCAATAAGCGTGCTTCCAGTGAAAGCAGTATAGGTGATTTTAGTATTCATTTTAGCCGTATATTTTTATCTGGGTAAAATAATATTATCAGGGTAAAACTATTTTGGCAAATAATTAAAATCATAACCAAAGAATTATTTGATTTTATGAGTGAAGTCTCTGAAGTTGGGACTATAAAATTAGTCAAGATAATAGGCTATTTAAAATTTTATTCTGCTTTGATATCGCTTTTATGAGACAATGTTTTTTTATTTTTGTGTATTAGGACTCCCATGATTGAGCAATCTCCTGAATCTTTAAGCGATATCGAAATTTTAGACATTTTACAGTCTATGAAAAAAGATAAGCTGGATACGGAAGCAAATGAGATTATCCGTAATGGGGGGAAAGCTGGGCGTCAAGAAGCACATAAACAGGCTTTAGTTGCATTAAATGCAAACTTTGAAGAAAAGTTTGTAGAAGCGGCTACGCTGGCATTAGGCTTGAATTCAGGTCAGGCGAAAAAGATTCGTTATAAAAAAGACCGTATCCGTATTTTTAAAGCACGTGGTATTGATTATTTGGCTATTGATGGTGCAGAAACCGCTCAGGTTTTAGCTCAAGTTGCTCAAGCGATTAGTCGTGAAGACGCGATTGTGACTGAAGGTCTACACAATATTTTTCCATTTTGGAAAGAAGGTTGGCCAATGGTTCAGTTTGATAATGCTTATAAAATTTTAGAAGAAGACATTACATTGCATTTTCAGATTGTGTTAGATCACTTAATTGAATATGTACAGAAATAAAAAAAGCCCCGATTGGGGCTTTTTTATTGTATATGAATAATTAAAGCGTGCTAAAGAGTGGAAAAACACCAATCACTAAAGCAGTACCCATTAATACCATACAAGTTATAAATGCCCACTTTAAAGTGAACTTTTGATGGTCAGCAAAGTCGACTTTAGCAAGACCACATAACAAATAGGTTGATGGAACTAGGGGGGATAGTAAGTGTACAGGTTGACCTACAATCGATGCACGAGCAATCGCTTCTGCACTAATACCATAATGTGAAGCAGCTTCAGCAAGAATAGGTAAAACGCCATAGAAGAAAGCATCATTCGACATGAAGAATGTCAACGGCATACTCACTAAAGCTGTGATTGGTGCAAGATATGGACCCATGCTTGGAGGAATCATTGCGACGAATTCTTTAGACATCGCTTCAACCATACCAGTGCCAGATAAAATACCTGTGAAAATACCTGCTGCGAAAATTAAGCCCACAACAGCTAAGACACTATCTGCGTGCATTGCAATACGCTTTTTCTGCATATCAACATCTGGGTAGTTAATGAGCATTGCGATACAGAATGCTATCATGAACAACACAGACATAGGCAAAATGCCTTTAATCAAAGCAATCATAAGAAGGATTGTGAGCACCATATTTACTTTGCGTAAATGTGGGCGAGTCGCTTCAGGATCTTTCGATACGGTAATATTGTCACCATGGTGAGTTTCAAGCTCGATAACGCCTAAACGTTTTTGCTCGTAACGACCATATAAATATGCCAAGAAGAATAACCAGCCAATACTAATGACCATAGGAATAATCATGGGTACGAAAATGTGGCTTGGGTCAATTTGCAGGGCACTAGCAGCACGAGCTGTAGGGCCACCCCATGGCGTTAGGTTCATTACACCACTACATAACAGCATAAGTGCAGTCATGATGAGTGTATTCATTCCTAAGCGTTGATAAAGTGGCAACATAGCAGCCACACAAATCATATAAGTAGTTGATCCATCACCGTCTAAAGAAACCATTGTCGTTAAGAACACGGTTCCCATTGTGATTTTTAAAGGATCGCCTTTAACCTTTTTCAAAATCCATTTAACCGGTGGATCGAAAAGACCTGCATCGATCATTAAGGCAAAATATAAAATTGCGAATAAAAGCATTACGCCAGTTGGCGCTAATTTTTTGATGCCATCCAGCATCATCTCGCTGAGACCTTTGAGTTCAATGTGACTTAAACTTTCAAAGTAGTGACCTAGGCCCCAAGCAATAAGAGAAAAAATAAATGGGATGAGAATTAAAGCAATAATAGGGCTTAAACGTTTGGACATGATTAAGTACATGAAGCACAAAATCATGCCAACACCAAGTAATGTCAGCATACAATCAATCCTTTGCCTATAGTTTTACTGAACAAGTTTATTCAAAACTCTGACCTTGGTTATTCTTATTAATTTTTATTAAAAAGACAAATAATATATTTAGTTTATTTGGTTAATATATATTCAGTTAGAGAGGTATATTTAGACGAAATACTGAACATATATAATAAGATTATAGTAAGCATATAATAAATATAGCCCATTATTATGCAGTATAAAGGTTTTATAAAAATAGAAATTATATGATATTTTTTTTAATTATATGTGTTTTGATGGGTGAAATGAGAAGAAGAACCATTTAAAGACTTGCTTTGACCTAAGTTACATAAGTTTGCTGGGAATGTAAATGGGGATCTATTGCTTTGTGTTAATTGAGGTATATAGATTATTCTATTATTTTTCAGTATTTAATATTTAATGTAAGTGATAATTTAAATAATATTGCTTTTAGATTAAAAGCGCAAATTGGATTTATGAATCTAAAATAATTATTACATATATTTGAAAAATTTATTTAGATTAAAAAATACCCCACATAAAATTGTGAGGTATTTAAATTAATATAAATCAGTTTTCATCAATTGATGAATGTACTTCGCTTTGTTCTAAAATTCGAGTTACTAGGAGTTGGTCAATTTTAAAATGATCGACATCGACTACTTCAAACTTGTATCCACCAAATTCCACAAAATCTGCTGGACGCGGAATTTTGCGTAAGCGATACATCATGAAGCCTGCTAGTGTTTCATAATTTTCTTCATCAGGCATTTCATCAATTTCAAGTGCGTGTCTTAAGTCATCAATTGGTGTGCTGCCATCAATTAACCAAGAATTATTATCACGTTTAATAATTTGCTGGTCTTCCTCAATCGGGGTTACCCAGTCGCCCATAACCGTAATCATAATATCGCTTAAGGTAATAACCCCTACGACAAGCGCATATTCGTTTATAACAACCGCAAACTTTTCTTTTGTAGAGCGGAAACGATCAAGTAATTCCGAGAGGGTTAAGGTGTCCGGAATCATCAGGACAGTACGAATAGTTGACTCATTCAATTGAGTTGGGGATTGGTTGTTTAGAATACGAACAAGAAAATCTTTGGCATCAACGTAACCAATGACTTGATCAATATTTTCATTACATACCAAAAATTTTGAATAAGGATATTCAGCCAATTTTTGACGAATGCTATCTTCATGTTCATTTAAAGTGAAATAAACAACATTTTCACGTGTTGTCATACTAGAAGGTACGTTACGTTCTTCTAATTCAAAAACATTCTCGATAAAGTGATGTTCTTGTTTTTGCAATACACCTGCTTGAGCACCTGCATCCATTACTGCTGAAATATCATCAAACGTAATGTTGTCTTCTCGCGTTGTATTTACTTTAAATAAACGGAATAGCAGGTTGGCAATTGCGTTAATACCCCAAGCTAAAGGTTTGCAAACCTTAATAAATACCTGAATTGGATTAATAACACTAATTGCAATTTTTTCAGGCGCAATCATTGCCAAACGTTTTGGCATAAGATCGGCAAATAAAATAAAGAGTGAGGTCACTAAGGTAAAGGATAGGGCGAAACCGATCGTTTGTGTCCAAGGACCTGCATAGAAACGGTCCACTAAAGTGACAAAATAAGGACGAAAAGCAGCTTCACCCAAGATACCGCCTAAAATTGCAACTGCATTCAGGCCAATTTGAGAGGCTGCAAAAAAGTCAGCAGATTGTTCCTGTAAATCTAGTACTTGTTGGGCGCGTTCTTCACCCGCTTCGGCTAGAATTTTTAGCTTAACTTTTCTGGCACCCGCTAGTGCGATTTCCGTTAAAGATAAAAAGCCTGCTCCGATGATAAGCAGTACGATGATAATGATATTTTGAAAGAGACTCACAAATCACCTGAGGTTCATCATTATTATGACTATGTTTTAACATAAAAAAGCGCTGAGGTAATCAGATTGATTGCCCAGCGCCTGAAATCGACAATTAAATTAAAATTTATTTAATAGTGAGAAAATTGTGAATTGTTGGTTAGAAATTCACGGTTTTCCTCTTCAATCATTTGACGAGCAACAAATAAGATAAGTTGGCGCAGCCAGCGATGAGCAGGGTGGTGATGTAACAAAGGACACCAAGCCATTTTAAGTTCGAACTCTGGAATATAAAAAGGAGGATCCTTTATAACCAGTTTAGGATTTTGTGTTTGTAGGCGTGCCATCCGTGTTGGTAGGGTGGCAATAAGGTCTACGTTTTGAGCAAGTAATGCTGGCATCTGGTAGTGGCGAGTAAATACAGAAATTTTACGACGCTGACCAATACGTTCTAATGCTTGATCAATCCAGCCTAAACCACCTTGTTTGTCGGGGTTTACGCCAAAACCTACACCCATACCTGTTTTAGAAACCCAAATATGTTGTGCATCTAAATAGCTTTTTAAATTTAAATGAGTTACAGCAGGGTGTTTGTCGTTAAGAATACAGCTAAAGCTATCACGCCACACTAAAACCTGATGGAAGCTTTGCGGTATTTCATTAAATCTATTAATTGCGAGATCAACTTTACCTTGTTCCATATCTCTATAAGAGACATCACTTGGTGTAAGAAAATCAAGAACAACGTTTGGAGCTTCGGAGCGTAGGGCTTTGACAAGGCGAGGGACTAAAGTTGCCTCGGCATAGTCAGATGTCATAATGCGGAAAACGCGATTACTTGTATAAGGGCGGAATTCGGTACGGGGTTCCAAAATCATGGAAAGATCAGCAAGTGCATCGCGAATACGAGGTTGTAATTCAAGTGCACGTTCTGTTGGGGTCATCCCTTCAGAAGAACGGATAAGAAGCGGGTCATTAAATAAATTACGTAAGCGACGTAAAATATTACTCATAGCAGGCTGAGTTACCCCAAGTTGTTCGGCTGCGCGTGTAACATTTTTTTCACGAAGAAGTACATCAAGATATATTAATAGATTAAGATCTACTCGCTCCAGATTCATAAAAAAAATACCGAAAATAAAACCCTAAAATTGTTTCAAATTATGCCATATTTAATGATCATTGTGTGAAAAAATGATGAGAAAAACAACATTTTTTGTTTGAATTAAGTAGGGGTAAAAAGTACTTGAAAGGCGCGATATTATTGTCTTTGCTTCGTTTTTAAGTATGGAGATGAGAAATCGTATATAGTTATATATAACTAATCATTTTCTAGCATGAAAATTGACTCTTTGCATTGGCAAAAATAGCCTAATTTACAATTGACTTTTAAAGTTAGAAATGGCTGGAAAAACTTCAAAAATTGTATAAAAATAAGACTTACTAAGTTTTTAGAATAAAACTCTATACTCCTTTAGGATAATTTTATTTTTATAAACAAAGTGTTAAGGTTTTTAGTTTTATCTATAATATCGATTTATTGGTATATTTTTTAAATAAATACTGAAGATTAATAAAGGATATTGGATTAATTGATTGGCTAAGTCTAAGCTGTGTTCATGAGGAAGCAGCTGGTGTCATAAGAAATTTAAGTACATGACTCTAGGCTTCAATCGATGAAATCCTAAAATGAATACAGGACAATATCATGACTACATATCAAACAGCGATTGATGCAGTACGTCAATTAAAAGCAAAATTCGGCAACACTTGGGCAGACATTAGCCCAGAAGATGCTGCTCGTATGCAACTTCAAAACCGTTTCAAAACTGGTTTGGATATTGCTAAGTATACAGCTGCGATTATGCGTCGTGATATGGCTGAATACGATGCTGACTCAAGCAAATATACTCAATCATTAGGTTGCTGGCATGGTTTCATCGCACAACAAAAAATGATTGCGAACAAAAAATATTTCGGTACTACAAGCAAACGTTATATCTACCTTTCTGGTTGGATGGTTGCGGCTCTTCGTTCAGAATTTGGTCCACTTCCTGACCAATCAATGCATGAAAAAACTTCTGTTCCTGCATTGATCGAAGAAATTTATACTTTCTTACGTCAAGCTGACGCAAAAGAATTAAACGATTTATTCCGTGCACTTAAAAAAGCACAAGAAGCTGGTGATACAGCTAAAGCAGCTGAAATTACTGCTCAAATCGATAACTTTGAAACTCACGTTGTGCCAATTATTGCTGACATCGATGCTGGTTTCGGTAACGAAGAAGCAACTTACTTACTTGCTAAGAAAATGATCGAAGCTGGTGCATGTGCGCTTCAAATCGAAAACCAAGTATCTGATGCGAAACAATGTGGTCACCAAGCAGGTAAAGTAACAGTTCCACACGAAGACTTCATCGCTAAGATCCATGCATTACGTTATGCATTCTTAGAAATGGGTGTTGATGAAGGTGTTATCGTTGCGCGTACTGACTCTGAAGGCGCTGACTTGACTCAAAAAATCCCAGTGGTTAAAGAGCCTGGCGACATCGCTTCTCAATACATCAGCTACTTAGATACTCAAGAAATTGACATTGCTGATGCTCAAGAAGATGAAATCTTAATCAAGCGTGATGGTAAATTACACCGTCCTAAGCGTTTACCTTCTGGCTTATATCAGTTCCGTCCTGACACTCAAATTGACCGTGTTGTACTTGACTGTGTATCTAGCCTTCAAAATGGTGCTGACCTTCTTTGGATCGAAACTGCGACTCCAAACGTAGAAGAAATCGCACACATGGTTAATCGTGTTAAAGAAGTTGTTCCAAATGCGAAGCTTGTTTATAACAACAGCCCATCATTCAACTGGACTTTAAACTTCCGTCAACAAGCTTACGACCGTTGGGTTGCTGAAGGTAAAGACGTATCGAATTATGACCGCGCTAAATTAATGAGCGCTGAATATGATAATACTGAATTAGCTGCTGATGCTGATGACAAGATCCGTACATTCCAAGCAGATGCTTCTCGTGAAGCGGGTGTGTTCCATCACTTGATCACACTTCCGACTTACCACACTGCAGCTCTTTCTACTCATGAGCTTGCACAAGGTTACTTCGGTTCTGAAGGTATGTTGGCTTATGTTGCTGGCGTACAACGTAAAGAAATCCGTGGTGGTATCGCTTGTGTGAAACACCAAGCAATGGCGGGTTCTGACATCGGTGATGATCACAAAGAGATCTTCTCTGGTGATAACGCTCTTAAAGCACATGATGATGCTAAAAATACAATGAACCAATTCGCAGCTCACTAAGAATTGATTTCAAAAGAAAACCCGCTCACATGAGCGGGTTTTTTTATTATGAAAAAATAATTATTTTTTCAATACATAATGCTCAGCTAAAGAGCCTTCAATTTTCTTACCTTCTGTATCTAAAGCAGTTGCCGTATTTTCACCAATAAAGAATTTACGGTTTTGAGATTTATCATCTAAGGTAATGACTGAAGTATTATCTTTGTCAAAAGTAAACGTACCATGAGTTTCAAATGGTTTTTTATCACCTTTGCCAAGGTAAGTTTCAGTCAATTCATAAGTTTTATCATCTTTTAACTCTAATTCAGTTTTGATACCTTCACAGTCTGCACATGGAAGAGTGCCTTTATATGTCCCGTCCCAATCTAATGAGTTTTCAGCCGTATGAGCAGTATCTACCGTGTTGTTATTTGCTTCAGTAGTTTGTGCTGGAGCAGAGGCTTGTGTTGTCGTGTCGGCTTTATTTTCATTTTTGCTACAAGCAACAAGAAGGGCACTTACAAGTGCAACTGATAATAATGTTTTTTTCATGATGATCTAAACCTCGGAAAATAAATAAAAAAGCAATAAACAGGCTATGAAATATGAGAGCTTAATAAAAGTTTAAGTATGTAATTTAATTTTAACAAAAGGTAAAGTGAGTAAGTTTTGAATAATTATTAAAAAGAAAATGAAAAAGAGGTATTCACTAAAAATATTTAATGAATACCTTATAAATTACGGTTGAGCAGAAACCCCACCTAAGGAGTCGCATGCTGATTTATAGAGTTGGTACTGTTGCTTTAAAACTTCATCCAATGGCATATCGAATAATTCTTCACCATTTTTATAGCTCTCTACGTATGAAGTTGCTTTTTCTTTGCTTACCGCTAGAGATTGCTGGTAATAAGAATTAATTGAGCTGGTTGCAAGCTGGCTTGTTTCGACATTTTTACATTCGAAATTATGCAGAATCTTTTCTGCACGTTTGACCTCGCTAGATTGGCCAAAAATACACCCGGTTAAAAAGACAAGTGGGGTTAACACGAAAAAAAGTTTCATGGAGAGCGAGTATGGAAGCAACGGTGGGCGCTATTGTATAAACAATTCCATAAGTTACTGTGGTTTTATGTTAGACATTGATGATTTTTTAGCTCATTAAAATCGAAAAATTGTATCTAATTTTGTCATTGGCCTTATTTTCATATTTGGTGCGTATTTTGCTTATAAGTTTAAGCACTTATTTTGAACATATGAACCAGAATGAATCAGGTACAAACGTTTTCAAAAAAATCTTTAGCACCATTTTGGTATGCACAACTAGAGCTCGGATTTTGTTTTGAAAATTCACGCACCATAATGAGTCACAGAAAGCATCATGGCCCTGTTAGGGTGCAAAAAATGCTCTGGCCTGAAAAAACAGGTGTATGCCATACCATTATTGTTCATCCACCTGCAGGAATTGCAGGAGGAGATCATCTTACTTTTGAAATTGAAACCAAAGATCAAGCTCATGCGGTTGTAACTACGCCTGGTGCAGGGAAATGGTACAAAACCAATGGCAAGCAAGCTTTTCAGCATATTCATTTGCATGTGAAAGATCAGTCTATTTTAGAGTGGGTTCCACAAGAAACGATGCTGTTTGATGGAGCTTTAGCGCATTCAGAAACTCATATTCATCTTGACCAAGCTGCAAGTTTTATTGGGTGGGATATGTTAGTACTAGGGCGGCAGGCACGTGCTGAGCGCTTTGTTCAGGGAAGTTATCACAACCAATTTAAATTGTGGCGAGAACATAAATTGTTAGTCGCCGATACATTGTATTTTGAAGGTGAAGATCGTTGGCTTAGTTCATGTTTAGGCATGAATAATCAAGCAGTAATGGGAAGTTTTTGGGCAGTCGCTCCTGAGAAATATCGTTCATCATTTTACTTAGAACAACAGCTAGAACTCATTCGGGAATTAATGATGCGTATGCAGGCGCCCGTCACTTTAACGCTATTAGATGATGTGGTTTCTGCCCGTTTCTTAGGAAATGATGTTCGACATTGCCATGATGCTTTTGCGGCTATAAGAGCAAGATTAAGGAATTATTGGTTTGATTTAGATGAGGAATTTCCAAGAATTTGGAAAACCTAAGTTACGTTAAATTGCGTATTTAAAAAACAGTTAAAACAAGTATGCTGCTTTTGAGCACGTATTTTGCTTAAAGAATATAAATGCAATTTAGGAAAGAGAAATGGAACTCAATCCAACAGAAAAAGATAAGTTACTCATTTTTACTGCAGGTTTAGTGGCTGAGCGTCGTAAAGCGCGTGGCTTGAAACTGAATTATCCAGAAGCTATTGCTTTTATTTCAGCTGCCTTACTTGAAGGTGCACGAGATGGTATGACAGTCAGTGACTTAATGCATTACGGGACAACTTTATTAAAGCGCGAAGATGTGATGGATGGTGTGCCAGAAATGATTGCTGAGGTTCAAGTCGAGGCAACTTTTCCAGATGGCTCGAAATTAGTCACTGTTCATCAGCCAATCGTATAAAAGGAGGACTTATGATCCCCGGTGAAATCATTACTCCAGATACAGACATTGAGCTGAATGTTGGACGGCAAACTTTAAAAGTTATAGTTGCCAATATCGGAGATCGGCCTATTCAGGTGGGTTCTCATTTTCATTTTTATGAAGCAAATGATGCATTACAGTTTGATCGTGAAATGGCGAAAGGCTTTCGATTGAATATTGCAGCTGGTACAGCAATTCGTTTTGAACCGGGTCAGACTCGGGAGGTTGAGCTTGTTGCTTTAGCGGGTAAGCGAGAAGTTTATGGTTTCGCAGGCCGCGTCATGGGCAAGTTGGATTAAACATAACAACGATAATGAAAGAGATGAGTAATAAGTTATGAAAATGTCACGTCGTGCATATGCTGAGATGTTTGGTCCAACAGTTGGTGATCGTATTCGTTTGGCTGATACAGAGCTCTTTATTGAAGTTGAGCAAGACTTAACGACTTATGGTGAAGAAGTTAAATTTGGCGGTGGAAAAGTTATTCGTGATGGAATGGGGCAGTCACAACTTTTAGCCGATGAAGTTGCTGACACGGTCATTACTAATGCTTTAATTATTGATTGGTGGGGAATTGTAAAAGCTGATGTGGGTTTAAAGAATGGTCGAATTTGGAAAATCGGAAAAGCTGGCAACCCTGATATTCAACCGGACATTACGATTCCTTTAGGCGCTGCAACCGAAGTGATTGCAGGTGAAGGACAAATTTTAACAGCAGGCGGTATTGATACCCACATTCACTGGATTTGTCCTCAACAAGTTGAAACGGCGTTAATGTCGGGGACAACAACCATGGTTGGTGGTGGCACAGGACCAGCAGCTGGGACCTCAGCAACGACAGTGACTCCAGGTCCTTGGCACATTGCGACCATGTTACAGGCGATTGACGATTTGCCTATGAATATTGGTTTATTAGGTAAAGGCAATTTAAGTTTACCAGACCCCATTCGAGAGCAAATTAAAGCTGGGGTAATTGGCTTAAAACTGCATGAAGACTGGGGCTCAACACCAGCAGCTATTGATAATTGCTTGAGCGTGGCAGATGAGTTTGATGTACAGGTCGCGATTCATACAGATACTTTAAATGAAGGGGGCTTTTTAGAAGAAACACTGGCAGCATTTAAAGATCGTACAATTCATACGTACCATACTGAAGGTGCGGGTGGTGGGCATGCACCTGACATTTTAAAAGCGATCGGGCAAAGTAATGTGTTGCCGTCTTCTACCAATCCAACGCGACCTTATACGATTAATACCATTGATGAGCATTTAGATATGCTCATGGTTTGCCATCATTTAGACCCAGCAATTGCTGAAGATATTGCTTTTGCAGAAAGTCGTATTCGCCGTGAAACCATTGCTGCCGAAGATATTTTGCAAGACTTAGGCGCGATTGCCATGATGTCATCGGACTCTCAGGCGATGGGCCGTGTGGGCGAAGTGATTTTACGTACTTGGCAAACTGCCCATAAAATGAAAATTCAACGTGGTCCTTTAGAGGGCGACAATGAATTTCATGATAACAATCGCGTTAAACGCTACATTGCCAAATATACAATTAACCCAGCCATTACCCATGGTTTAAGTCATGAAATTGGTTCAGTGGAGGTCGGAAAACTTGCTGATTTAGTGTTATGGAAGCCAGCCTTTTTTGGTGTGAAACCTTCTATGATTATTAAAGGTGGCATGATTGCAGCAGCTCCAATGGGTGATATTAATGCTTCAATTCCGACACCTCAACCCGTGCATTACCGTCCCATGTTTGGTGCCTATCCACGTGGTGTTCATAACACCTGCATTACCTTTTTATCTCAAGCAGCAATTGATGAAAAAGTTGCTGAAAAATTAAATCTTAAAAAGTTAATTAGCCCCTGTAAAAACACACGCTCAATTAGTAAAGCGGATATGAAGCACAACACATATTGTCCTGTCATGCAGGTTCATCCTGAGACTTACGAGGTGCGGGCTGATGGTGAGCTATTAACATGTGAACCTGCTGTTGTGTTACCCATGGCTCAGCGTTATTTCTTGTTTTGATAAGTTTTATTGAGATGATTTTGCTTCATGAATTTATACATATGAACTGAATAAAGGAGAGAAAAATTAAATGAAAATCTATACCCAACGTCTTGAACATATTTCTCCTGATCAGGCATTTGAAACGGTCGAATTGACTTTTGATACCCGCCAAAAATCAAGATTTCGAGCGACTTTAGCAAGTGGTGTGGATATTGGTGCCGATTTACCACGTACTGGCATTTTGCGTAGTGGTTCGTATATTGCAACTCAACAAGGTGATGTACTACGTGTAGACGCTAAGCCTGAACGTCTGATGCAAGTCAGTGCAGCAAGTGATTTTGATTTGCTTAAAGCGGCTTATCACTTAGGTAACAGACATGTGCCATTAATGTTGACACCTACAGCTTTATATTTTGAACCTGATCATGTGCTTGCAGAAATGGTAGAGGGACTGGGGCTTACAGTCTCAGAAACTGATCATCCGTTTGAACCTGAAAGCGGCGCCTATGCACAGCATAGTCATGACCACCGCTTAAGCCCAATCAAAGCTTTGCATCATGTCCATTCATAACGCAGCGCAATTACTTCAATTACTGACACTGTCTTCTACGGCATTGCCAGTTGGAGCATATTGTTATTCACAAGGTGTAGAAACAGCCATCGATATTGGCTTAATACACGATGAAACCTCAGCAATTGCTTATTTCGAAGAAGTACTGGAAATGTTGTTAGTACGGTTTGAGCTACCCGTATTGAAACGTCTCATGCAACATCATGATGACCAAGATCAGTTTTTGATTTGGGCAAATTTATATAAGGCTAGCCGAGAAAGTAAAGAGCTTTTAGCAGAATCGCAGCAGCTGGCATTTTCTTTAAATGCGTGGATTAGAGATGTTTTAAAAGAACCAGTTGAGGTGAAAAAGCAGTTTGGTTTTGTGCCTGTCTATGCACAGCTCTGTGGTCGACTTGGGCTTAAAGATGTTGATGTGCTCACAGCTTATACCTTTACCGTTTTAGAAAATCAGGTTTTGGCTGCGGTAAAAACGGTACCTTTAGGGCAAATGGCGGGACAAAGGATTTTATGGCACTTACATGGTCTAGTACCTCAAGCTGTGGAAAAAGCCTTGCAACTGGTTGATGAGCAATTGAGTAGTGCTTTACCTCGTTATGCCATGCTGAGTATGAAACACGAAACCCAATATTCACGGTTATTCAGATCTTAAGTTTAGGAAAGAAGGATAAAAAACATGACAGAACGTAGTCCATTACGAGTTGGAATTGGCGGACCGGTAGGTTCGGGTAAAACTGCGCTTACACTTAATTTATGTTTAGCCTTGCGTAATAAATACAACATGGCTGTGGTGACAAATGATATTTACACCAAAGAAGATTCAAACTTTTTAACCCGTAATGAAGCGATGTCGCCAGATCGTATTGTGGGTGTAGAAACAGGTGGTTGTCCGCATACAGCAATTCGTGAAGATGCTTCAATTAACTTGGCTGCAATTGATGATTTATGTGAAAAGTTTGATGGGTTGGAACTCATTATTATTGAAAGCGGTGGTGATAATTTAGCTGCAACATTTAGTCCGGAACTCTCAGATTTAACATTATATGTAATTGATGTTGCCGGCGGAGAAAAAATCCCTCGTAAAGGTGGCCCGGGCATTACCAAATCAGATTTACTGATTATTAATAAAACTGACCTTGCGCCTATGGTCGGTGCAAATCTTGATGTGATGGACCAAGATGCGAAACGCATGCGCGGAGAAAAGCCATTTTTGTTTTCAAATATGAAAACCCAAGATGGTCTTGAAGAAATTATTCAATTTATCGAGAAACAAGGGCTGTTTAAAGCTTAAGGAGTGAGATTATGGACTTCATGAAAAAGTGGGGCATAGGGCTCCTTGCATTATTACCTACACTCGTAATGGCACACCCAGGACACGACCATGAACATTCGGGTTTTATGGCGGGCTTTATTCATCCGTTTACCGGATTAGATCATTTAGTGATGGCTTTGGCTTTCGGTGTTTTACTTTGGTCGGCAGCGAAGCAATGGAAGATTGCGGGTGTAGTGACTTTAAGCATTACTTTAATTGTAGGCTTTTTAATCGGTGCTCAAGGTTTAGTACCTGCAAATGTCGCTGAATATGGGATTGTTGCTTCTTTAGTGGTTACAGCAATTGCACTATGGACAAAATCAAATCGGATTTTACCTATCGCTGCGGCATTACTTGCAAGCTTTCATGGTATAGCGCATGGTGTTGAATTAGCACACGCAGGTCATGTCGTAGCATTAGTAGCAGGTATGGTTACAGCTATGGCTTTAATTTATGTCGGTG
Organism: Acinetobacter sp. WC-141; assembly: GCF_000313935.1. GTDB lineage: Bacteria > Pseudomonadota > Gammaproteobacteria > Pseudomonadales > Moraxellaceae > Acinetobacter. The sequence goes on from NZ_AMSS01000001.1 coordinate 106,104, forward strand.
GATTAGCATTAGGCGCTGCACTTACACGATATGTGCCATATGGCAAAAAAATTGTAGGTGCTTGCGCGGCTATTGTTGCAGTGATTGGTTTAAGTTAGTCATCACTCCGAAAGTAAAAGGTAGCTTTAGGCTACCTTTTTTAATCAGTGACTTTCTGATAAAGCCCCGCATGAACTGTACCAGCTTTCGTTGTTTTAACTTGTTGCCATGTTGATGGAAGGTGAAGCTGAGATAAATCTCGGTCAGCTTCAACATAAATATATCCATTCTTTTTAATATGTGGTTCTGCCAAGGTCGAGAGTTCTTGCCATAAATCTAGACTATAAGGTGGGTCTAAAAATACAACATCGAACTGTTCTTTTAAACGGGGTAAAGCTTGTTGAGCAGTCGCATTGATTAAATGACAATTTGGGGCTTTTAATAGCTCAACATTATCTTTTAAAAAACGTGCCTGAGTTTTGTCTGGTTCAATCATATAAACTGATGCAGCGCCACGTGACAATGCTTCAAAACCTAATGCGCCAGAGCCTGTGCAGACATCAAGGACATAAGCATTTTGAATATCCCACATGAGCCAGTTAAACAAAGTTTCACGTACTCTGTCTGGCGTTGGGCGTAAACCATCAATGCTAGCGAAGGGAAGTACTCGTCTTTTCCATTCGCCGCCAATAATACGTAATTGATTTTTCATTATTCATCGACCTCATTGGTTGCAGGACGAGCGGGTAGAGTCTGTGGTGTTGAGGCTGCAGTTGAAGTAGCTGATGCTGGAGTAGAGGTAGCAGCTTCGCCGCCGCTTGATAGTTCACCCGGCTTAATTCCGGCGGTCATCAGCCCACCATTAACTTGATGGTTTGCTGGTCGGACTGGGTTCTTCTTACGAGTTAATAACCAATAATCAAAAATAGGTCTTGCAAGTTGAGCAGCAGAACCACCATGACGACCATTTTCCCAAATCACGGCAATCGCAATTTCTGGTTTGTCTGCTGGCGCAAAACCAACAAATAAACCATGGTCAAGTTGGCGTTCGCTCAGCGCTGATTCATTATAACGTTTACCCTGTGCAATACTCTTAACCTGTGCAGTTCCTGTTTTTCCTGCAATTTGATATAGCGGTGTACGAATGCCTCGGCCAGTACCTGATTGAATTACGTCAATCATGGCATCGCGCATTTGAACCCAGTCTTCATCTGTTCCATTGAAGTTAATTTTGCCATCAGGTGCATTACGTACGGTAAATGGCTTTGCACCGTGAGTTGAACGTAAAACATGAGGGGTGACATGAGAACCATGATTGGCTGTAATTGCAGTTGCCATAGCAAGTTGTAAAGGTGTAGCTGTAAACGCACCTTGACCAATACTCACAGAAATAGTTTCGCCCTTCATCCATTTGGCTTTGCGAGTACGCATTTTCCATTCAGGATTTGGATAAAGACCTTCGCTTTCACTTGGTAAGTCGACACCTGTTTTTTGACCGAACCCAAATTGACGCATCCATTGGTTCATCTGATCAATACCCATTTGATGGGCAAGAATATAAAAATAGGTGTCACATGACATAATGATAGCTTTATGCATGTTTACGATGCCATGACCGGTTTTTTTCCAGTCGCGGAACTTATGAGAATCGCCGGGTAAGTGGAAATAGCCTGGGTCAGAAATTGCTGTTGACCAGTTTACAATACCGTAGTGTAAACCACCCATCGCTTCCATTGGTTTAATGGTAGAACCTGGTGGATATGCACCTTGTACCGCACGGTTATAAAGCGGTTGATCTAAACTATCACGTAAAGAACTATAATCTTTATGGTTAATACCAGTCACAAACAAATTTGGGTTGAAACTTGGACTAGATACTAACGCCAGAATTTCGCCAGTACGAGGGTCGATAGCGACAATGGCACCACGACGTCCTGCGAGCTGTTGAGAGGCAACAACTTGCAAGCCATAATCTAAAGATAAATAGAGGTCATTGCCGCGAGTAGGGTCTTTGCGGCCTAAATGGCGCAATATATTACTGTGGGCATCTGCTTCAACAGACTCATAACCTGGTGTTCCATGAAGTAGATCTTCATAACTTTTTTCTACGCCAATTTTACCGATCAGGTTGGTGCCAGCATATAAATCTTTATCAATGCTTTTTAATTCTTTATCGTTAATACGCCCAACATAACCAATCACATGAGCAAATAACTCACCATGTGGGTAGTAACGGGTCATTTGTGTTTCGATTCTTACGCCAGGAAATTTATATTTGGCTTCACTAAACTTGGCAATATTGGCTTCAGTTAGATTAAGTTTAATCGCGACACGTTCAGTTTTTCGAGCAGTTTTTATACGACTTTTGAAACGGTCAATATCTTCTTGTGTTAGATCTAAAATAGGTTGCAGCTGCTCAACCACATGGTCGGCATCTTCTACATCTGTTTTACTTAAAGTTGCTGTAAAAACAGGATAATTATCTGCAAGCAATACACCATTTCGGTCATAGATATAACCACGAGCAGGAGGAAGTGGCTGCAAGCGAATCCGGTTTTTGTCAGATGCAGTAGAAAATTCGTCGTAGTGAAAAATTTGCAGATAAGCGTATCGGCTAATCAGCACTAATAAGCAAACGATCACAAGACCTACGGCAAAAAAGATTCGTCCCCGATAAATGCGCTTTTCTTGCTGGATATCTTTTAAAGGAAAGTGCTGCTTCATAGGGATCGACTTAATGACATTGGGTAGAAAAATAGCTGCTTATTCTAACGCAAGAGCGCTTAAAATATTGCATAATTTTCAAAGTTTCAGTGGATTTCAATAAGATACTTTTTGACTTTGCAGACAACAAAATTGTAGATACTTGTATATAAGAAGCAAAATAATTCTGTTAAAGTCTCTCATTCAATAGAATAGGGTTGTTCTCACCATACGATTAGGGAAAATGGAGAAAATAATGAGAAAAATTTATCCCTTACTTGCAGTTTTGACGGTAAGTAGTTGGGCTCATGCTCAAGACTATTCGTTTCTTCCAGAAGCAAAATTAGCAGGACATACGGCATCTACGTGGAACGTGGGTGCTGGTTTTACACAAAAACTATTACATCTAAACGGCGAATGGGTAAACCCTTATGGTATTGCCTATGCAAAAGCCGGTGCATTTTTGAATGGTGATAAAACAGCAGGTGGGCAAGTCGGATTCCGATATCCTTATTATCTTACTGGCACAGATAAAAATGGTTACTATATTGGTTTCTATGCTGGGCATCTCGATAGTAAAGAAGTAGATGGTGATTATAAATCCCGTTTAGGCGCAGGTGTCGATTTGGCCTATGTATTGTTGAATTCAGAAAGAATTAGTACTTTTAGTGTGGGTATTGGTGCTGCCGAAAAGTTAACTGACCAAAATGGAAATGTTGCGGCGGATACTAAACCACAAATTCAATTTTCTTATTCTCTAAGTTTTGGTTTATAAAACAAAGCAGTTTATCGTTAACTCGCCATAAGCAGAGCACAAATAAATACGAGAGTCTTACATGTTAGAGTACGTCAGCGGATTGTGGCAGACCTTTTTACACAGACCTGATTTTTGGGCCGTTTTAAGTATCATTCCAGTTACTGCCTTTGTTACATGGGCACACGTGTGGATGGCTTTAAAAATGGTGTTTTACCCAATCAAATTTTGGGGATTCCACTTAGGTCCACTACCAGTCGGTTGGCAAGGTATTGTGCCACGTAAAGCTGGACGTATCTCGGGCATTATTACCGACAATACTTTATCTAAGTTAGGTTCATTGCGTGAATTTTTAGAAGCAATGGATCCTGAAGATATGGCACGCATTATTGGTGAGCAGGTTGGGTTTGAACTTGAACATCTGATTGATGAAGTCATGATCGATCGTAATGCTGTACTTTGGGAAAACTTACCTTATTCAATTAAACGCCGTATTTATGCACAGGCGCATAAACAATTACCAGGTGTATTAAGAGAATTAGTGACTGAGCTGACCATGAACGTCGAGTCACTGGTTAATATGCGTGAAATGGTGGTGAGCCAGATGGAAGGTGACCGCCGTTTAATGGTACGCATGTTCTTAAAAGTTGGACAAAAAGAAATCAACTTTATTTGGCATATTAGTGCTTTAATTGGAATGTTCTTTGGTATTTTCCAAATGATTGTTTGGTTTGTTGTACCTTGGCACTGGACAGTCCCGTTTTGGGCTTCAATTTGGGGCTTTTTAACCAACTGGATTGCAATCTGGATGGTATTTAATCCAATTGAACCACATTATATTCGTTACCCACAGATTTTTAGACTAACAAAAGATCGTAAGTTTCCTTGGATTGTGCCAGTTCTTCGAATTGGGACCTATAATTTCCAAGGTGCTTTCATGAAGCGTCAAGAAGAAGTCTCTGACGTGTTTTCAAGCGTAGTAACAGAAGATCTAATTACGTTAAAATCGATTATGACCGAAATGATGTACGGGCCGCGTAAAGATAAAACTCGCCGCATTGTGAAGCGTCATATTAACGAAATTATGGAAACACCGTTAGTTCGTACATCTTTACAGCTTTCTTTAGGGCCAAGAGAGTATGCAAGATTAAAGACGGACTTGATTGATCGTTCAATTGAAATTACGATGGGACCCGTATGTGACCCAGCGCTGAACGCAAGCCGGGCACAGAAGATTTTTCAAATGTTTAAAGAGCGTATTCGCGAACTGACACCAAAAGAGTTTCAGAATCTATTGCGTCCTGCATTTCAGGAGGATGAGTGGATTCTTATTGTACTAGGTGGGGTAACCGGATTTATTGCTGGTACAATACATTTGTTTGTGGCTTTCTTATAATTCGACGTCGGGCAGGATCTATTGAAGATTAACGAGACTTTTTCTGCCGGACTTCATATTCATTGTTTTAAATGAGGATGTTTTTTATGCGCATTATTTTACTCGGACCACCTGGAGCAGGCAAAGGGACTCAGGCTCAGTTGATCTGTAAGCGCTACAATGTCCCACAAATTTCAACCGGTGATATGCTCCGTGCTGCAATTCGTGAAGGTACTGAATTAGGTCTAAAAGCTAAAAGCGTAATGGAATCTGGTGGTTTGGTTTCAGATGAACTTATTATCGGTTTAGTAAAAGAACGTATTGCTCAGCCTGACTGTGTAAATGGCTGCATTTTCGATGGTTTCCCACGTACTATTCCACAAGCTGAAGCTTTGGAAAAAGAAGGGATTAACATTGATCACGTGATTGAAATTGATGTTCCTGACGAAGAAATCGTACAACGTCTTTCTGGTCGTCGTCAGCATCCAGCTTCTGGCCGTGTTTATCATACAGTTTACAATCCACCTAAAGTGGAAGGTAAAGATGATGAAACTGGTGAAGATCTTGTTCAACGTCCAGATGACCAAGAAGAAACAATCCGTAAACGTTTAGCGTCTTATCATACAGAAACTGAGCAATTGGTTGGATTCTATCAAAGCCGTGCTGCATCTGGTGAGAATGCACCAACTTATGACAAGCTTGATGGCTTGCGTACAATTGAAGATGTACAAAAAGATTTGTTCAACATCTTAGACAAATAATTTAATATTGTTTGTGATAATGAGCCCTCTTTGTGAGGGCTCTTTTCTTTCATTCAGTGCAGGAGAACAATATGAAAATCATATTGATTTTGGTGGTATTGCTAAGTCTGGCACTCGTCTTATTTTTGGGTTATCAGAGCTATAAAATGCTGAGACAGGTACAAAAACAAGCAAAAGAAGAGCGTAACGAGAAAAAACGTCTAAAGTAAGTTCGATTGGGTATGTTATCTATACCCAACCCTATTTTTAAGCTTCAATATTTTTAATAGCAATTTGTTTTTGTGCACCAAATTCAAAGCGATCAGGCCAGTTGCAAACATCTGCAACTACACATTCAGCACATTTCGGTTTACGAGCGATACAACAATAACGGCCGTGTAAGATGAGCCAGTGGTGTGCATCTATAATAAATTCTTTAGGAATAACCTTTACTAAACGGTGCTCAACTTCAAGTACATTTTTCCCCACAGCTAAGCCAGTTCGATTTCCCACTCGGAAAATATGGGTATCGACAGCCATCGTAGGCTGTCCAAAAGCTGTATTTAAAACAACATTGGCCGTTTTACGCCCGACACCCGGTAAAGCTTCTAAGTCTTTTCTGTTGCTTGGAACTTCGCCGTTAAATTGTTCCATTAAAATCTTACAGGTCTTAATGACATTTTCAGCTTTAGCGTTGTAAAGCCCAATAGTTTTAATATATTCCTTTAACCCATCTACGCCTAAGTTATAGATTTTCTCAGCAGTGTTGGCCACAGGGTAGAGTTTATCAGTTGCCTTATTTACACTTACGTCCGTGGCTTGAGCGGATAACATAACTGCAATAAGTAACTCAAAAGAAGATGAGTATTTTAACTCGGTTTGAGGCGAAGGCCGTTGTTCGCGAAGGCGTTCAAAGAAAATTTGAATCTGCTTTTTCGTCATATTTTTGACAGCCATTCAGACCTCCTGTAATTGCATGAGTTGCTGTTGTAGTTCTTCGAGTTGAAGACGTTTTTTAGCATCTTCACGTACACTTAACTGTTTTTCCAGTTTCTTAATTTGTGTACGAATTTTAGCTAACTCAATTGTAGTTTTAGCATCAGTTGGCACAGTCTCTTTAGGTTTCTCAATGAGCTGGATAGAAGGTAATTCATCAAGTGCCTGAGAAAACTGCGCAAACAGTTGAGTATCAATTTCAGCACGTACCACCGGACCTTTTCGGTGACTGCGACGCTTTTCTTCACGCTGAATGTGAGCGTAATAGCGTTGTCTTAAATCATTTTGTTCGGCGATGCGTTGTTGTTCATTTGGTAAAGCTTGTGTGTCTTCAACCAAATCAATGCAATCTACTGGGCAAGGTGGAATGCATAACTCACAACCCGTACATAAGTCGGTCAAGATGGTATGCATGAGCTTACCACTGCCAATAATAGCATCTACAGGACAAGCACTAATACATTTGGTGCAACCAATACATTCATCTTCACGAATAATCGCTTTCATTCGCTGTGGGCGACCATCTGTTTGAATAGGCCATACGCTACTTTCAGCAGTTAATGGAGAGCGATTGAGTAGTTTTGCGAGTGCATCAGCAACAGGTTGTCCACCTGGAATACATTTATTTGCTTCTTCACCTTCAGCAATCGACTTTGCGTAGGGTAGACATCCATCACGATGTCCACATAGACCACATTGAGTTTGTGGTAATAACGCATCAATCTCGCGTATGAGAGAAATAGATGAATTCATAGGGGGCAAATAGCTTGGTTAAAACGATGCGATAATGAAGAAAAAGCTAAGTAAGGTCAATGGATTTTAACGAATTTATCGGGTTTTTAATTGACCTAAAATGTAGCCAATATTGCACAATAATAGATCAATAAAAATGAAAAGTTAAATTACTATTTCTTATTTTTAAGTAGTTTTTCTAAAAATAAGTTTTTGATAATTAAGGTGAATAAAATAATTTAAAATAACTATTGTTAAAATTGATGGAAAGAGATTTAATATTTTGCTGCTAAATGATGCATTTAATAATGTATTGCACCAATTTAATTCATTACTATGCTGAGGACCGTGCATTGAAATATAACAATCTGAATGAATTCCTGAATTACGTGCAAGCGCGTGATCCGCATCAACCTGAATTTTTGCAAGCTGTCGAAGAAGTCATGACGAGTTTGTGGCCATTTATTGAAAAAAATCCGGAATATGCAGAGCAGGGTTTGTTAGAACGCTTAGTTGAACCTGAGCGTGTGATTCAATTTCGTGTTTCATGGATGGATGATCAAGGTCAGACTCAAGTTAATCGAGCTTTCCGTGTTCAATACAATTCAGCAATTGGTCCCTTCAAAGGTGGAATGCGTTTCCATCCATCGGTCAATCTATCAATTTTAAAATTTTTAGGTTTTGAGCAGACTTTTAAAAACTCACTTACCACATTGCCTATGGGGGGCGGGAAAGGTGGTTCAGATTTCGATCCTAAAGGTAAATCTGATGCTGAAATTATGCGATTCTGTCAGGCACTCATGATTGAGCTGTACCGTCATTTGGGACCAAATACGGATATTCCTGCGGGTGATATTGGCGTGGGTGCACGTGAAGTTGGTTATATGGCAGGCATGATGAAAAAGCTGAGTAATGACACCGCTTGTGTCTTTACCGGTAAAGGAATTTCATTTGGTGGTAGCTTAATGCGTCCTGAAGCTACTGGTTATGGTACGGTTTACTTTGCAGAAGAAATGCTAAAAGCGCGTGGACAGTCTTTCTCAGGTAAAACAGTCTCTGTGTCAGGTTCAGGTAATGTTGCGCAATATGCGGCAGAGAAGGCGATGTTCTTAGGGGCAAAAGTTGTTACTTTGTCTGACTCTAATGGAACAGTTTATGTGAAAAATGGTTTTACAGATGAATTACTTGCTGAAGTAATGGAACTGAAAAACGTTAAACGTGGTCGTATTTCCGAGTTTGCTTCTAAACATGGTTTTGAATATTTTGAAGGAAAAACACCTTGGCATATTCCTGTTGATATCGCTTTACCATGTGCTACGCAAAATGAATTAACAGGTGAAGATGCTAAAACGCTTATTGCGAATGGTGTAATTTGTGTGGCTGAAGGCGCTAATATGCCATCTACACTTGAAGCAGTTGAACACTTTATCGAAGCTAAAATTTTGTATGCGCCAGGAAAAGCCTCTAATGCGGGTGGTGTAGCAACGTCTGGTTTAGAAATGTCTCAAAATGCAATTCGTTTAAGCTGGACACATGCTGAGGTTGATGAGCGTTTACATGCAATTATGAAAGACATTCATGCCAATTGTGTAAGATACGGTACAAAAGAAGACGGTACTGTTAACTATGTTGATGGTGCCAATATTGCAGGTTTTGTAAAAGTTGCCGATGCAATGCTTGCTCAAGGCATTTTCTAAAAATAGAAATAAAAAAATCCGATGCATAAGCATCGGATTTTTTTAGTCTAAAAACTTATTTTTTAGGTTTTTTAACTAGTTCTTGCTCTACAACCATATCTAATACATCTGCTTGACTAGATTGGTCAGCAGCTGGGTTTTTCACTTCAAAACGTTTTACACGTAAAATTACGCGTTGGTCTGGATTGTGTTCAAAACCTTCGATTTGACCATAATATAATGACCAGTTTTTGTCTACATAGGTTTTAACACCTTTGTCATCGTATTTAATCTCACGAACTTGCATACAAGTTTGTGGTGCAACACCAGTACATGACTTAGTTTGTGGTGCTACTTCTAGGAAAACAGTTTTTCCTTCAGATTGATATTTTGCTTCAGGTGTCATTTTACCAGTAAAGGTATATTTTTGACCTTGAGCATCAGATACCGTCAATGTTGGTTGATCAGCGTTTGTTGTATTAAGTTCAAACGGAATAGCACGCTTTTGGAAGAGGCTGCTAGAAAATTGTTCCTGTTTCATTAAAGCAGGTTCACACGCCATCATAGTTGACATGACGTCAGCCGTTACGATGGTATTGTTTTCAACTTTCCAAGTTGTTCCTTGGCGGTTACAACCCGTTGCGATAGATAAACGGTCATTAGTAAAGTTAAGAACGATAGGTTTTTTTGTGTTTTCAGGCTGATATGACCAAGAGTAGTCTGTTAAAGCTTGAGTATTAACAGCTTTTTGACCTTGGAAAATATGTTTTTGACCAGTTTTATCTGTCACGCTTAAAATCACCTGACCATTATTGTTGCTAATTTCGATTGGTAATTTTGCTTCATTAAAGATGCTATTCGACAATTGTTCTTGTTTCATTAGATCATCTTGGCAAGCCATCATTGTCGAAACAAGATTAGAGGTAACAAGTTGGTTACCCTCAACTTTCCAAGTACCGCCTTGGCCATTACAACCCGTATTGATTGCTAATTTGCCATCTGCATTAAAGTTAAGGACAAGTGGTTTAGAAGCTTTTACATTTTGGTAAGTCCAAGCATATTCACCTAAAGTGGCTGCAAGGTTTTGTTGTTGCTCAGATACAATTGGAGCAGGAGTATTCGTAACAGTTTGACACGCCATCAAAGAAAAAGGTAACAACGCAATAATTAAATATTTAATTTTCATTTAAAAAAACTTCAAGTAAAAAAACAACAGCAGTAAGCTTAAAACATTCTTAAAAAAATAAAATGTAAACATTTGATTGTTTCGGTTTTTAAAATGTATAAGTTTGTAAGTTATTCTAATTTTCAATAAAAATAATGGTATACCCCGAAAAACGGGGTATTAGCTAATAATTAATCAAAACGATAGATATCCATACCTAATGAGCCCATTGTGAAGCTGCTGTGAACAATCGTAAAGCGATTGCCTGTGCCCATAGCAAAGAATAAAGGCGCAAAATGATCAAGAGTAGGGTGATTACGTTTTACATAAGGCAATGACTGCCAGTCTAGTACGCCATCATAATCTTGATGGTTAAGTTTATTAACAACAGTATTTCTAAAAGTTGAAGCCCACTCAGGAACTTTAGAGTTGTCTCCTTGCCAAGATAACTCTGCAAGATTATGAGTAATACTGCCTGAACCAATCAGTAAAATTTGTTTATCACGTAAAGGCGCGAGAGTTTGTCCTATACGGTAAATTTCCTGTGCGCTTAAATTCGTTGGCAAAGAAATTTCGACTACAGGAATATCTGCATCAGGATACATATGCAATAGAGGCATCCATACGCCATGGTCACGAGGGCGTGTACTATTGGCATGTGCAACAAAGTGAGCATCTGCCAATAATTTTAAGATTTCTTCAGCGAGTTCGGGCTGCCCAGGTGCGCTGTAGCGAATTTCATAGAGCTCTTTAGGAAAGCCGCGGAAATCATGCCATGTTTCGGGACGAGTTGAAATACTCACTTCAAGTGCTTTACTCTCCCAATGTGCAGACATCACAATGATTGCCTTTGGAGTAGGAAGATTTTCACCTAAACGATGTAGAGCAGGTCCTACTTGTTCGGGGTCAAGTGCAAGCATGGGTGAACCATGTGAAATAAACAGTCCGGGAAGGGTTTGTAGTTCCATTGCATTACACCTGAGTTGAAAAGCAGAATAATAGTTATTATGCCAAAATCAGGACATGATAAAAGTATCCTGATTTCAACGGATTGTTCCTAAAATGAAACGGTTGTTGTTTTTATGCACGGTGATAGGGATGATTATGATTAATAGTCATTGCCCGATATAGTTGCTCAATTAATAAAACACGTACCAAAGGATGGGGCATGGTTAGTTTTGAGAGTGACCAATGCCATGCAGCAGCTTTACGTACTTGATCAGACAAGCCATCTGGTCCACCAATAGCAAGTGCTACATCATTGCCTTCAAGCATCCACTGTTTCATCGTGTCAGCCAGTTTCTCTGTGCTGAGTTCTCGGCCACCGACCTCTAGAGCAATTAAAGTTTCATTCGGTTTTAATGTATTTAAAATACTTTCGCCTTCAATTTGACAATATTTTAAAATATCTGCTTCTGAATCATTCTTACCACGTTTGGCCATAGGAAGTTCAATGACTTGGGTTTGAACAAAAGGTTGGATACGTTTGAAATAATCTTCAAAACCAGTGAGCACCCAAGCAGGCATTTTTTGACCAATGGTCAGAATACGAATTTTCATATTATCTATTCATTCAAAAACAGCTTGCGCATTATACCTGAGGAAAAGATAAGTTCGTGGTAGTAAAATAGGCATAAAAAACGCAGTCCAAAAAACGGTGTTGGACTGCGATCAAATGATCATCTGTCTGGAGTTCAGATGATCATAGAGAATAAAAAAACAAGGCTATCTATAAAATAATAGATAACGAAGAGCACTTAATTTAATTAAATACTCTTAATACCTATTATGAGGATGGTTGGATATTTTTCAATCAAATTGTGTAACAAAAAAAAGAGAGCCGAAGCTCTCTTTTTTCATATTTTAATTAGTGACGTGCTGCTTTTGAACCTTCCACCGGTTTTACAATCGGTGTTTTAGGTAAAGGTTTTGGCATCGCAGTTAATGCTAAAGGCAAGATGTCATCAATACTTTTCACAGCTTTGATTTCTAAACCTTCTTTAACATTGGCTGGAATTTCTGCCAAATCACGTATGTTATCTTGTGGAATAAATACAAGTTTGATTCCACCGCGGTGTGCTGCAAGAAGTTTTTCTTTTAAGCCACCAATACGCATTGCACGACCACCTAAACTTGTTTCACCAGTCATTGCAATATCTGGACGAATCGCAATACCTGTAAATGCTGATACAAGGGCAGTTGTTAACGCTAAACCAGCAGATGGGCCATCTTTTGGTGTTGCACCTTCAGGTAAATGAACGTGTACATCAGTTTCTTCAAAACGAGAAGCTTCAATACCTAGCTCATCGGCACGTGTACGTACTAAAGTCATTGCTGTAGTAATAGACTCTTTCATTACATCACCAAGTGAACCGGTGGTAATGAATTTACCTTTACCTTTTACAGCTGCAACTTCAATGGTAAGTAACTCACCACCTACAGATGTCCAAGCTAGACCATTGACGCGTCCTACTTGCGCTTCATCTTCTGCAATACCAAAGTCAAACTTATGTGGACCTAAGTATTCTGGAAGATTGGCAGAAGTTACATCAAGTTGTAAGTTTTTAGACTTTTTACTTACTGCTTCTTTTACCACTTTACGCGCAATTTTAGACACTTCACGTTCTAAATTACGTACACCAGCTTCACGTGTATAGCGTTGAACAATGTCACGAATCGCTTCTTCATGAATTGTTAACTCTTTTGCACGTAGACCGTTGTTCTTAATTGCTTTTGGAACAAGGTAACGTTCAGCAATGTTAACTTTTTCATCTTCGGTATAACCCGGTAGACGAATAACTTCCATACGGTCAAGCAATGCCTCAGGAATATTCATGCTGTTTGCAGTACAGATGAACATCACTTCAGATAGGTCAAGATCAAGATCTAAATAGTGATCGTTGAACTTACTGTTTTGTGATGGATCTAATACTTCAAGCAATGCAGAAGCAGGATCACCACGGTAGTCTTGTGCCATCTTGTCAATTTCGTCGAGTAAGAACAATGGGTTCTTCACGCCAACTTTTGTTAAAGACTGCACGATTTTACCTGGCATCGCACCAATATAAGTACGACGGTGACCACGAATCTCAGCCTCGTCACGTACGCCACCAAGTGCCATACGGACAAACTCACGACCTGTTGCTTTAGCCACAGATTCACCAAGTGAAGTTTTACCTACACCAGGAGGGCCTACTAAACATAGAATCGGACCTTTGAGTTTTTTAACACGTGACTGAACAGCTAAGTATTCAACAATACGATCTTTAACGTCATCTAAGCCGTAGTGATCTGTATCAAGAATCTCTTGAGCTTTCGCAAGGTTAATGCTGACTTTGCTCGCTTTATTCCATGGCGTATCTAAAATTACTTCTAGATAGTTGCGTACAACAGCCGCTTCACTAGATGCTGGTTGCATTGCTTTAAGCTTACGGAATTCAGCTTCGGCTTTTTTGCGTACATGTTCAGGTAAATCAGCTTCAGCAAGACGTTTTTCTATTTCAGCAACGTCATCTTCAGCTCCACCATTCATGTCAGAAAGTTCACGTTGAATGACTTTCATTTTTTCATTTAGAAAGTATTCACGTTGGTTTTTTTCCATTTGGCGTTTTACGCTGTCATGCAAAGTCTGTTCAATTTGCTGTTCAGCAGATTGATTCACCAAGTAGCTCATAAGCTCTTGCAAATGTGCTTCAAATTCATCGTGCTCTAAAAACTTTTGTTTAATTTCAATATTTAGAGGCACACGTGTTGCGACGAAGAACATAAGCTGTAGCAAGTCTTCAATTTTATTAGCAGCTGCAACTAGTTCACGTGCATTACGTAATTTTGCTTCAGCATATTGAGCAAATAAAGTACGTAACTCTTGTAAACGAGTTTCTTGAGTAGCTTTATCTACGTTAATTGTCATTGGACTTAAGCTATGTTCAGCTGTCAAATGGCTATCTTCATCGATAATTTTCTCAAGCTTAGAGCGCTGTAACCCTTCAATCAGTACTTTGATACAGTTTTCATCATTCTCATGATTTACGACTTGGACAATCTTGGCGACAGTTCCATACTGATAAAGGTTATCGTGATCAATATCTTCTGTAAGCGAATCTTTTTGCGCAACTACAAATACTAAATTGTCACTGTTACGAGCCACATCAACTGCATTGATCGATTTTTCACGACCCACGAATAACGCAATTTGCATGTGTGGATAGACCACTACATCACGTAACGCTAAAAGTGGTAATACACTTGGAACCTGAGGCTCTAAGTCAGTTTTTTCATTCATAATAAGTTCAGACATGGGCACTCCTAATGAGTGACAACGAGGTTGCCATGTTTTTTATAGTGATGTGTATTTCAAAAATTACAAGGGCCTCTCTATAGAAAATGTGGAAAAAATGACTAATTTAGTCAACTTTTTTTGAAAAAATAATAAAATCATTGGTTTAAAAGAGGTAAACAATAAAACTATTTTGATATTAATAAAGCATATGAATTCAATGATCTGATCTATATTTTTATTAAATTCATGTGCTTAGAGGGCTTCTTTAATAGTTTTTGTTGAATGAAAAATCAGTATAGAAGAATGTAGCTAGTGCTGTAATAAATAGTTTATAGATGTCTTTAGGGTAATTTATAACAATCATTAAAATAGCGTATTTAAAATTTATTATTTTGCTTAATCTTAATTAATAATTTTTAGAGTATATATTCTAATGCTGGGGATAATAAATCATCTGTAGTGCATATATTTTTAGGTTTTTTATTTTTTAATAATATATAAAATTAAATATTTTAATTAAAAGAACATTTGTATAATAATTTGAGAATAAATTATTTATATTAACCAACTTAAGTTATTAACTTTTAATTTTTTAGAGTATATATTCTATTGTTACTAAGTGTTACTAAGTGTTACTAAATATTAACATATAGATACATTTTAGTCTTTATTTATCTTTTTTTAATAATAATCAAGTGCTTATTGTTTATATTAATTCCATAATTTTGTGATATACATCTCGTTTTTACTCTGTTTCCTCAACTCTACATTTACCTTGAAAATTTATTCCATTAGGATGCCGCCTCTTTTTTCCGCTCACAAAAAAACTAAAAATGTTTTTAACAACATTTTTAGGAGTCCTTGTTTTTGATATTTGTCTGAGAAGTTTTATGAATAAAGTATATAAAGTAGTTTGGAATGCTTCGATCGGAGCATGGGTTGCAACATCTGAACTTGCGAAAGGTAAAACAAAGACTAAATCAAAAACTTTAAATGTATCAGCTGTTATTTTGGTGGGAGCAATTAGTTTTTCTGCTACTGCTTTTGCCGCGACAAATACAGAGGGAGGACTTGGGGCAGGAACCTCTATTTCCGGTACTACTTCTTGTCGTGAGGGTAGTGCTAATACTGCAAATACAAAAGATATTGCAATTGGTTGTGGAGCTCAAACTCAAGATAGAACAAGCTCTAATATTGCAAACCGTAATAATCCATATAACAATACAACAGGCCCTTATGCGGGAGCACTTAAACAAGGCGGATCTGTAAGTGTTGGTACGGGAGCCGTAGTTGAGAAAGGTTTGGGAACCGCAATTGGTTCTTATGCAACGACTCAAGGTATTTCAGGGGTTGCCATTGGTACGGGAGCATTATCTTCTGGAAACACAGCTCTTGCAGTTGGGCGTCAGTCAGCTGCAACTGCTGATTTTTCACAAGCAATTGGTAATGTAGCAGCGGCGACAGGTAAAGGGTCTTTAGCGATTGGTCACTCTGCAACAGCAGAAGGTTATCGCTCAATTGCTATTGGTTCACCTGATATTGAAAATGCAGATGCTGTGGCTGGGCAAGCTGGTGCAGCTTATCAACCTAAAATGGCAACGAAAGCCACAGGTAAAGATTCAATTGCATTTGGTGGTGGTGCTTTGCTACAGAAGAAAATGCTTTAGCGATTGGTGCTTTTTCAGAGTCAAAAGGTAAAAAGTCAGTAGCAATTGGTACTGGGGCAAAAGCTCAAAAAGATAATGCCATTGTAATTGGTGACCAAGCTGAAGCAGCTTATGAAGGTGGGGTTGCCATTGGTAAAGGGGCTCGTTCAGAAGCAGAAAATAGTATTGCTCTGGGTAAAGATTCAAAGGCAACTCAAGCAACTGGTACAAGTTTTTTAACTAAAAAAGCTGCATCAACTGGTGTATTGTCTGTTGGTGACGTTGGTAATGAACGCCGTATTCAGAATGTTGCGGATGGGGCGGCTGATTCAGATGCCGCTACAATTCGTCAGCTCAAAGCTGCTCGTACCCACTATGTCAGTATTAATGATTATGGCCAGCAAGGCGGGAACTTTGACAATGATGGCGCTACTGGACTTAATTCTATTGCTGTGGGTGTTAATGCTTCTGCAAAGGGGCGCGATGCAGTAGCAGTAGGTGGGAATGCACAAGCTTCAGGTTCTGGTGCTATTTCAATGGGAAGTAGTAGCCAATCCGTAGGTCGTGGTGATGTGGCTATTGGCCGTAACGCATCGACTAAAGGTGCTGAAGGAGTCAATAGTAATCAATCGATTGCGATTGGTGATCAGACCAAAGCAATTGGAGATCAGTCTATTTCGATTGGTGCAGACGTGATTGCCCGTGGTAACTCATCTGTGGCAATTGGTGGCGATGATGTTGATAAAATCGCGCGTGATGCTGAATTAAGTAAAACTTATACTGAAATTACGGGTGGAGTACTTAAAGCTGGTGAATATCCAACAACAGAAGCCAATCATGGATCAACTGCTGTTGGTGTTCAGGCTGTAGGTACAGGAGCATTTTCTTCTGCTTTTGGTATGACCTCTAAAGCGACTGGCGATGTTTCCTCTGCATTTGGTGTCATGTCAAATGCTTCTGGTAAAGGCGCTGCTGCATTTGGTGCTGTTGCACAAGCTACTGGTGATGGTGCTTCGGCAATGGGGATTAACTCATTCGCTTCTGGTACAAATTCAACCGCAATTGGTTCAGGTAACAACCCTGGTGAAGGGGCGAAAGCAACTGGAAATAGCTCAGCTGCAATTGGTAGCGGTGCTCAAGCAACTGGTGACAATGCAGCAGCTATTGGTAAAGATGCTAAAGCTGCAGGTAAAAACTCAGCCGCAATTGGTGGTGGTGCAATTGCTGATCAAGAAAATGCTGTTGCTGTAGGCCAAAATGCTCAGTCTATGGTGAGTGGTGGTGTTGCGTTAGGTGCACGTAGCCGGGTAGAAGCTGAAAATAGTGTTGCGCTTGGTCAAGATGCTGTTGCAACCCAAGCTAAAGGAAATTCATTTCTTACCAATCGTGACGCATCTATGTCTAATGGTGTGATTTCTGTTGGTTCCGCAGGAAAAGAGCGCCGTGTTACCAATGTTGAAGATGGGTCAGCAGATTCAGATGCGGTTACAGTTCGTCAGCTTAAAAATGTTGATGGTCGTGTTAATCAAAATACCCAAAATATTACGAATTTAAATCAAAAGCTTAATGATACAAAAACTGATTTGGGTAACAAAATCACAGACACAAATAAAAACTTAGATGATGCCAAGAAAGATTTGGGCAACCAGATCACGGACACCAACACCAAGTTAAATAATACGAAAGATCAGCTCACGACCCAGATTACAGACACCAAGTCTGAGCTGAACAATACGATTACGAATACCAAAACCGAACTAAACACCAAGATTGACAGTACCAAGAGCGAGCTTGAAAACAAGGGCTTGAACTTTGCTGGTAATAGTGGTGCTGATGTACACCGTAAACTAGGTGAGAAGCTAAATATTGTGGGTGGAGCAGCAGCTTCAACGCCAGAGGCTAAAACCAGTGGTGAGAATGTTATTACCCGCACGACCAAAGACGGTATTCAGATTGAATTGTTAAAAGATTCGAAGTTTGACAGCGTAACGACTGGCAACACGACCTTGA
>NZ_AMSS01000002.1 GCF_000313935.1 Acinetobacter sp. WC-141
TGTTACGATAATGCACCGATTGAAAGCTTTTGGGGAATACTGAAAAATGAGTTAGTGCATCATTACAACTATCAAACCAGAGAAGAAGCCAAAGCAGATATTATAAAATACATTGAGTTATTTTATAATCATCGAAGAATTCAAAAGGGTTTGGGTTTTAAGACACCAAATCAAATGGCCGAAGACTTTTATAAGTTGGCTGCCTAGAATCTCCCAAGGGAAAGTCTCCTGATAATTCAGCGTATATCAAATGTTAAATGTTTTAAAGAATTTGAATAGAGGTGAGGTTAAAGCTATCTTAACTCAAAAAAAAATTCCCTTATTCTTACAATTTACTCCCAATAATAATATATATATTCGAATATTAGATCGATCAACTTTGACTAATATTGTTAAGAGATTCTTGGCAGATTTAGCAACTGAGCAACCTTCAATTTTGCCTTTAGTTCAAGGGTCTTGTACAGGGCAAAACTTTAGACCAACTATAGCCTTAATTGAACGATTAAGTGGAACTAGTCTACTTATGATTCAAAAATTATTAAATCATTCTCATTCTACAACTACAACTATTTATACTGAGCGTGTCCATACTCATTCAATTTTACTAAACAAATCAAAAGAATTTCAGCATTACTTGGTCGATAATGCTTTAAATGGAGATATTGAAAATAGGAACAAAGCATTAAAAAATAAAGAATTTAATGAGCCTGTTGATCAGTGGCTGAATTGTGAAGCGAAAAGAATATGGTTTAAAGATCATGAGGTAATTGCAGAATGGATTGCATGGGAAAAAGCAATTCGAGAATCTGAAGAGGAGTTGAAATTTGACAATATTGTAAGATGGGAAAATTATTGGCTACCAAGATTAGTAAAGTTTCAAAGCTTAATATCCATGGTGCTAGAGGTAGATAAAAGAAATGCTTTAGAATTAGCTAAGCATATTAAACTTCCACCACTCTCTTAAAAGAATATTTATAATGAAACAGCCTCGAGATAATATTTTTTATATAAAAAACAATAATATTGTTGAAGTTGATGAGAAGTTAGTCCAAAGAAATATTCCATGGTTATTAAATAATTATGAAGATGATGTTTGGAAGTTAAAACCTCATATTCATTCTGATGATAATTCAAGATATACAGTCAATTGGAACATCTTTGATATTAATGAATACATTGGGGTTTTTAATAGATGGGATTATTGGAAAAGTGCTGCGAAGGAATTAGCTTATTGGATAATGAATGCACCTACCAATAAATGTAAGACTACTAGTTCCTTAGCTAATTTTTGTCGTTCTATTCGAGAAATATATGAATGGCTATGCTTTGAAAGAAAGTGTTTATCTTTATCTGAAGTAAAACAAGAAGATATAACGTCTTTTATTGAGCATGTCGCTGCAAAAAAATTGACTGAAAGTACGGTCTTGAATAAATTGATAGTAATTTCGTATGTTTATTCTCATCGAAAATATTTGAGTGAATCTTTTAAATTTAATCCATTTAAATCAAAAAAAATAACAGCTTTAGCTAAAGCTTATTCAATAGAAAATGGTCATACACCAACATTGTATCCTCAAGAAATATTTGGGTTGCTAAACCATGCCTTAAAATTAGTAAAAGAATCTAAACTTACATTACAACTATTTGATAAATACATGAAAATCCATTCGGATACTTCCATGGCTCATAGATCAATGTATTTACGATTTTTTAAATTAACTGGGGTGAAATCTAGTGACCTACAAAGGCAGGTACGAGCTTTGTATGGGGCAGCTATAACAATAATATTAATTTTACTTGCTGAAAGGAAACATGAATTATCTCTTACAAAAGAGGAAGATGTTATAGATTTACTGAATAAAGATCTTGATATTCTTGTTGGTTTAGAAATGAAAACAGCAGGAACAATTACAGGTAAAAAAACAGAAAGAGCAGTTATTCAAGAAGTTAAAGATGCTTTAAACGTTATATTAGAATTAACTAAATATACAAAAGAAAAGTCTAGGCTAGAAACTATTCTATTAAAATTACCTTTTAGCCATTCTGTAAATGGAACAGGAGAGAAAAGTTTCTATCTCACTACAAATGGATTGTATATGGTTTTAAGATATTTCGCGAATTCTGCAAAATTTAATAGAGTTGATCTAAGACCACATATGTTTAGGCGGGCATACGCAATGCTATGGACTTGGAGATATGAAATTGGTGATCTTGAAGAATTAAGATTAATGTTAAAACATAATAGTTTAAATTTTACTCATAAATATACTGATGATGAAAACGTCTGGGAGTTTATGGGGAAAAATGAACAGGATTTAGCTTTTGATTTGTTGAATAGGGCTTTTCAAAGAAAGATTGTTGTCGCAGGAAAAATGAGTGAGACTTTGGAACGATACAGTCGCATCATACAAGCTAAATCTACATTACTTGATGCTGTGACTATAGCGGATCACATAGATGACATCATAATAAATACTGGTTTACGTGTGGTAGCTCATGCTGATGGATTTTGTTTTATAAATCATACAAGTCTGGAAAATGCTTTATGTCGAACTGAAGGGATAGGTTTAGATCCTGTTAAGAGGAAAGACACAATATGTATGAAGTGCCCTAACTTCGCCACAGATAATTCTCGTAAATCGTATTGGGAGAAAAGAATTAAATTACATCAAGAAGTTGTTGAATCAAGCAAAAATGAGCAGCTTATTGAAGGTTCAAAACAATTTATTAAAAAGGCAGAAAAAATATTAAAGGATATAGCTTAGTGAATAAATGGAATATAGAGCGCTTAATGTAATAATTGAATACTCCAATAATCATAATGCTATGATAGAGCATATAATTTCAGTTAGTGAGAAATTTGGTGGTATGCTAACCAGATGTCTTGAATAATCAAATAGGTAAATAGAGAGATAACTTTTGGCAAATAGTAAGGATAGATTCCAAAAAGCAATAAGAGAATCATTTGATCAGTTACTTGCTAATGGTGAAAAAAAAATTACCAAAACTAAAATTATTGAAAATGCGAAATTTGAAGATGGATCTTCAGTAGGAAAAACTACTTTATATGCAAAAAATGCTGTAACTAAAGACCCTATTCATGCAACTTTAATAGATGAGCTAAATGAAAAGATTGCTAATCTACAGAAAAATAACTTTAATAAAAAAAAGACATCAATTGAAACAAATAAAGAGCTCAAATTGAGGATTAAAGAGTTAGAAGATAAAAATAACCAACTCTTAACCCAACTAGTTGAAATGGAAAGTAGTTTTGAAAATACAGCTCATCGGAATGATGAAAATCAAATACAAAATTTAGAGTCACAATTGTATATTTTAGCTTTCTTATTAAATTCACAAATTGTAGGGAGAAGGTATAAAGAACTGGATATAATAATAAAGACATTTGAAGCAAAGTATCATGGAAAACAGGTAGCGAAGGTTGCAAAAGAACAAATTCAAAAAATGAAAAATGAGATAGAATGTTCTAAAGTCATTTCCATGAAAGGAAGTTTTAAGGAAGACTGATAGCCTTATGCTTCACGATAAATATGGTGTGTAAAGTTAGTATTAAATGTATTTAAATTAAGAGGTTATCATGGCTAGAGGTTCGGTTAATAAGGTCATCTTGATTGGTAGTTTAGGAAAAGACCCAGAGACCAAAAGTTTCCCAAATGGCGGTTCACTTACACAGTTTTCAATAGCTACTAGTGATTCTTGGGTAGATAAAAATACTGGTGAGCGTAAAGAGCAAACGGAATGGCATCGTATTGTTTTGCATAACCGTTTAGGTGAAATTGCTCAGCAATTTTTACGTAAAGGTTCTAAAGTATATATTGAGGGGTCATTACGTACCCGTCAGTGGACAGACCAAAATGGTCAAGAGCGTTACACTACTGAAATTCGTGGTGAACAAATGCAGATGCTTGACAGCAACCGTCAACAAGGTGAGCAAGGTCAAGGTGGTGGTGAATTTAATCAACCACGTTTTAACAACAATCAAGGTGGTTATAATAATAACCAAAACCAAGGCGGCTACGGCAACCAAGGTGGTTATGGCAATAATCAACCGGCTCAAGGCAATAGCTACGGCAACAATAACCCGGGTGGTTTTGCGCCGAAACAACAGCCTGCACCGACACCAGCACCAGCTGCTGCAGACTTAGATGACGATCTACCGTTTTAGACTATACAATAACTAAATATTGTATTTAATATAAAGTAAGAGCCTGATTTAGATTGGGTTCTTATTTTTTTTACGCTAAAAAAACTTGTATTTCTTGTAGAATAACTTTATATAATATAAAAAATTGTATTTATTACTCTGGTAATCCCCCCTAAAAATAAAAGGATCTAAAAGTAGAATTTTCTCTTAAGATACGAGCAGGAGATTCTGCATGAAAACATCTAAATTTACTGACAGTCAGATCATGTCCATCTTGAAACAGGCAGAATCTGGCACACCTGTAGCGACCCTTTGCCGTGAACACGGCATGAGTAATGCTACCTTTTATAAATGGCGTGCCAAATATGGTGGTATGGATACATCATTAATGGCTCGACTGAAAGAGCTAGAAGCCGAAAATACCAGACTTAAAAAGATGTATGCGGAAGAGCGATTAAAGGCCGAAATCATCCAGGAAGCGATGGCAAAAAAGTGGTAAAGCCATCTTGCCGGCGTAAGATGGCACAACAGGCAGTTGCCCAGCATGCCATTAGTATTCGTTTGGCTTGTAAAGCATTTGGCATTAGTGAAACCTGCTACCGCTATCAAGCCAAACTCAGCGATGACAATGCACTCATTGCTGAACAGCTCATTGAACTCACTGAGGAAAATTCCGATTGGGGCTTTGGTTTGTGCTTCTCGTATTTACGGCATGTTGAGAGTTGCTGCTGGAATCACAAGCGGGTTTACCGCATTTACTGTGAGTTGGCACTGAATCTGCGTATTAAACCGAGAAGAAGACTAAAACGGCATGCGCCTGAACCATTGAAAGAACCAATCCGAGAAAATCAGGTTTGGTCATTAGATTTTATGCATGATCAGCTTTCCGATGGTCGCAAGTTTCGATTATTGAATGTGATTGATGATTACCGCCGCGAAGGCCTAGCCATTGAAGCAGGGTTCTCATTGCCCACAATCAGGGTTATTCGTACGTTGAATCAATTGCTGGAGTGGAGAGAAAAACCGTTAGTGATCCGATGCGATAATGGTCCCGAATTTATCAGTCACGAATTTGTGCGCTGGGCTACTGAGCACGGTATTCGTATTGAATATATTCAACCGGGTAAGCCACAGCAGAATGCGTATATTGAACGCTATAATCGGACCATACGTTATAGTTGGCTGAGCAAGCATTTATTTGATACTTTGGATGAAGTACAAGATT
>NZ_AMSS01000003.1 GCF_000313935.1 Acinetobacter sp. WC-141
ACTGGTTTCTTTAAAGAAGATGAAAAGTCTTACCATGTGATGTATGGCTACGATTTTAAAGATTATGTGCCAGGCCTAAACGCGATGGTGAAATATGTGTATGGTCATAACTTTAAAGCCGCCAATGGTGAAAAGAACCATGAAACCGAGTCAAATGTGATTTTAAACTACGCATTTCAGCAGCCCTTCTTAAAAGGCGTTGCTCTGCAATACATTCGTATTGATTACAACGTTAAACATGGCAATGACTTTGGTGAAGACCGTTTATTTGTAAACTATACCAAAAAGTTTTAAAGACTTTTGATTCAATCTAAGCGGGCCAATTTTGGCCCGCTTTTTTTTATATGATTTCGCTCATAAAAAAACGCTCTTACGAGCGTTTTTAATTAACTTTGCAACTTAAGCAACATGCTTTTGTACAACAATCGAACCGACTGAATAACCAGCGCCGAAAGATGAAATCACGCCGTACTCACCATGATCTACTTCATGGCCTGTACGGTGTAAAGCAATAATAACGCCTGCTGAAGAGGTATTTGCAAACTCATCTAAAATAATTGGGGCACGGCTTAGATCTGCCTCTTTACCAGCCACATATTTCAAGATGAGCTCATTCATATTGGCATTGGCTTGATGTAACCAGAAACGCTTAATATCGTTTGCAGTTAACTGCATTTTTTCCAACTGCGCATTAATGATTTTTGCCACTAACGGACAAACATCTTTAAATACTTTGCGGCCATCTTGACGGAATAATTTGTCGTCAACCACTGCATCTTCGCTACGGTTTAAGAAACCAAAGTTATTGCGAATGTTGTTTGAAAATTGAGTAAATAAATGAATATCTAAGATTTCAAAACCAGTCTTAGTCGTTGTTTCTTCAATAATAGAAGCCGTTGCAACATCACCAAAAATGAAGTGACAATCACGGTTACGGTAGTCTAGGTGACCAGATGTAATCTCGACATTTACCAATAAAACACGGCGAGCACCTGAACGAATTGCATCTGCCGCTTGTTTCAAACCAAAAGTGGCAGCTGAACATGCAACGTTCATATCGTAGGCATAACCTTGAATGCCAAGTGCTGACTGGATTTCAATCGCGACAGCTGGATAAGCACGCTGCATGTTTGAACATGCCAAAATCACAACATCAATATCTTCAGCAGTTACGCCTGCATTTTCCATTGCCTGTTTCGCAGCAATCACGCCCCACTCTGCTTGAAGTGACAACTCGTCATTTGAACGTTCAGACAAACGAGGACGTAAACGATTTGGGTCAAGAATACCTGATTTCTCAATCACGTAACGTCGCTTAATACCAGACGCTTTTTCAATAAATTCAGCACTAGAACCACGTAATTCTTCGAGTTCACCTGCTGCAATTTTCTCTGCATTCTCTTGGTTATATTGTTCCACATAAGCATTTAAACTGTCGGCCAGTTCTTCATTAGAAATGATTTCTGTTGGGTGAAATAACCCAGTACCTGTGATACGAATGCCCATGTAAAACTCCTAAAAAAATGAATAGGGTCTGTTAATCTTTCATTTATAAATTGCGTTGTAGGCTAAACAACAACATAAACAGACCCCGATCTATCTTAACTGATTCCCAAACGATCCCATAACTTTTGCAGTCGAGTTGGCGAAATAGGCATCTTGGTTTTCATCGGTTGAGAAAATAAAGAAATGCGGAATTCTTCCAACATCAAATACAATTCTTTGATTTTGGGATTGTTTTTGAACTTAAATACCTTGTCCATCCATGGATCGACATCGTCAATTGCTGCATGATCTCGCTGTAGATTATTGGGCAATCGGTCTAAACGCAATAGCAGCGCTTTTAAATATCGCGGATATTCCTGCCAAAGATCGACTGGTTGGCAATAAACAAAATTGCCAAGTGACATTAAATCTAGCTGATCTTCAATATCATCAATGCTACGGCCAAATATATCTCGGTCGAGTACTAATAACTGACGGCGAATTTGCTGCCACTGAATATAAATATCACTTAATTGCTCAAGTGCTTGCTGACCATAACTCAAAAATTGCTTTTTGACTTGCTCAAGCAGTTTATTAAATTCATCTGCATTAATTGGCAAACTCGTAATTGCCATTTGCAACGTTGCATAGACTAACATCTGCTCAAGCTTAGCTTTATCGCCCAAAGGTGAATATGCCAAAGCAAGTGGTTTTGAAATTTGTTTTTTCAACTGGCGAACCAAATCGCCAAGCTGCATATGGACTAGACGAATAATCCCTTCACGATGCTGCTTAATGGCTTCAGCCTGATCATTAAAAGTCTGAATAACAACGCCTGAGTCATCTTTAGCTTCAATTTCAGCAAAAGCTTTTGTAGGTACCAAAGCCTGATATTGTTTCACAACAACACCCGTGACTTTATGAGAAGCCTCAAAAGTAAAATTCTCAGGGAAGTTTTTAAACTCACCTTTTTGCTGTTTCACTGGACGATGCGTTTCAACACGGCAACGCGCTTTTAATTCAGGTAAATCACGGCCTTTTGCAATCAACTTACCTTTTTCATCAATAACCTTAATGAAAGGCACCAAATATGGATCAATACGTTCAAACGAGAAATCTTTGTCAGTAATTTGCTCACCCCGTAAGGCAAACGCTAAATAACTAAAAATATGTTCACGTAAATGTACAGCATCGATGCCTTGCATAAGTTTACGAGCAGTATCAGGAATAGGCACCACATTACGTCGTTTATCTTTAGGTAAAGCTTTAAGTAGTGCCTCAATTAAATCTTGGCGCCAACCCGGAATTCCCCATGACCAAATATTTTCATCGACTTGAGGCAATGCCTGTACAGGAATTTGAACAGTGGCACCATCTTCATCATGACTCGGATCAAAATGATATGTGGTTGCTAAACGCAGCTGCCCATTGTGTAAATGATCTGGGAATTGCTGCGTTGTTGGTCGGTCATTGAGCCAGAGCGCATCGTCTTCAACAAATAAATAACGGGGATGATTTGCTTCTACCGTCGCCCGCCAGTCTTCAAAACTACGACGGCTTGCGATTTCTTCTGGAATTTTAGATGCATAAAACTGATAAATCGTTTCTTCATCGACCACTAAATCACGGCGACGCAATTTATCTTCAACTCGCTCTACTTCTTCAAGTTTAAGCAAGTTGTGTTTTAAAAATGGTGGGATCGTACCCAAATTACCAGTGGTTAATGCATCGCGTAAGAAAATCTCATGAGCAGCAGGTTGATCAACTTTCTCAAAATTAATTAAACGTTTTGGTTCAATAATTAAACCAAACAGAGAAATTTGTGCATACGCATTTACGATCCCAGCTTTCTTAGACCAATGCGGCTCGAAATAGTGATATTTCAATAAATCACGTGCAGCAAGCAAAATCCATTCAGGATCAATTTTGGCTAAAGTACGTAAATACACTTGAGAGGTCTCGACCATCTCAAAAGCCATCACCCAAGAGGTATTGGTTTTGTGCAATGTACTTGCTGGAAAAACTTTAGCCTTTTGCTGACGCACCGCCATAAAGGTATTACGTTCATCAGTTTTATTGGCAATGAACGATAATAAACCTGTCAGCAATGCACGGTGCAAGTTTTCATAGTTCGCAGCTTTTTCATTAAAACTGAGTTTTAAACCTTCTGCCAACTCAACTAATTGCTGGTGTGTCTGCTTCCACTCACGTAAACGTAACCAACTTAAAAAATTCTGCTTAGCAAATTGACGTCGTTTATTTTCAGACATCCCTGCTTCACCTTTAGGATTTAAAGTATCCCAAAGTTTTAAATAAAACAGAAAATCTGAATCTGCTTCTTTAAACAAAGCATGCTTTTGGTCAGCCTGCATTTGTTTATCTGCTGGACGCTCACGTGGGTCTTGGACAGCTAAAGCACTCACCACAATTAAAATTTCTTTGAGTACGCCAAAATGAGCACCGCCCACAATCATACGAGCGAGTCGTGGGTCAATCGGCATACGTGCCATCATTTGCCCGACTTTAGTCAGCTCATTTTTTTTCTCGTTGAGTGCACCTAACTCAATCAGTAACTTACGACCATCATTTACAAGACGGAAATCCGGTGGCTCAATAAAATCAAAGTTTTCTAACTCACCTAAACCTAAACTGTGCATTTGCAAAATGACAGAAGCTAAGTTAGTTCGCTTAATTTCAGGTTCGGTAAATTCAGGGCGGCTTAAGAAGTCTTCTTCGCTATATAAACGAATACACACACCCGCAGCAATACGACCACAACGTCCTTTACGCTGATTGGCAGCAGCTTGAGAAATTGCTTCAATCGGTAAACGTTGCACACGTGAGCGGTAGTTATAACGAGAAATACGGGCAAAACCGCTATCAATCACATAACGAATATTTGGAACTGTAAGTGCAGTTTCGGCAACGTTCGTCGCAATAATAATACGACGTCCCTTTCCACCCGGACTAAAAATCTTTTGTTGTTCAGAAACAGCTAAGCGCGCATACAAAGGTAAAATTTCGGTGTGTTTAGGCCCATACTTTTGTAAGGTTTCCTGCAACTCACGAATTTCTTGTTCTGTACTTGAGAAAATTAAAATGTCGGCATGTTCGGGGTGACCTTTTGCTTCTGCATCAGCAAAACATTCTTCAACCGCTTGTACGACTGCTCGAGGTAAGTTTTCTTCAAAATCATCAAACTCATCGTCATCACTTCCGCCAATATTCATCTCTGAAATTGGACGATAAAGTACTTCGACCGGATAACTACGCCCTTCCACTTCAAAAATAGGCGCATCATTAAAGTAATTACTAAAACGATTTACATCTAAAGTTGCCGAAGTCACGATAACTTTGAGATCTGGGCGTTTTGGCAGTAATTGCTTTAAATAACCCATAATAAAATCGATATTGAGTGAGCGTTCATGTGCCTCATCAATAATGATCGTGTCATATTTAGACAAATAGCGGTCATTGCCTAATTCAGCAAGCAAAATACCGTCGGTCATTAACCGTACAATTGAATCTTGCGAACCTTGTTCATTAAAACGGATTTTAAAACCAATAGACTCGCCGAGCTTTTCGCCGACTTCTTCTGCAATACGCTGAGACACACTACGTGCAGCTAAACGACGTGGCTGGGTATGGCCAATCATACCTGTTAAGCCACGGCCTGCTAACATTGCAATTTGAGGAAGCTGAGTGGTTTTACCTGAACCGGTTTCACCCGCCACAATAATGACCTGATGCTTTTGAATCGCTTCAATTAAACGGTCAGCATATTGAGAAACAGGTAAATCCTGATTGAGTTTAATTTTAGGAAGACGTTCAAATCGCTGTCTTACTTTGGCATTAGATTGTTCAAATAGTTTTTCGATCTCTGCTGTATTGGCTTTTTTATCTTTACGTAAACGATTTAAACGGTAACGATCTCTTGCCATTACCCACTGATCAATATTTAAATCATTCTGCACAGACAAATTTTCCTAAAAATACAACAATCCTCTATTTTACGCTCTAATGCCCTTCAGGTAAAACACTTGGGTTTTTATATATTTTTAATTTTTTAAAATTTTACCCTTGAATTTTGGTTAAGTAGACTTCATGTTGTTAGGCAAGTTTCTTTTACGATAACTGTCATTTGATTTACATGTTTTTGCAGTCAAATCGAATACAGTGTTTGGGGACTTAAAAATCGTAAATTTATCACTTATTCAATTTTCCGATTTTAGTCATGTAAAAATACTATTTCCCCAATAAAGAATTTTTATTTATTCTAGATCTCGTAAACAAGTTTAAATATAAACCTCAATCATGGAGACAATGATGAGCTTGATTAATACTGAAGTTAAACCATTCCAAGCAACTGCTTACCACAACGGCCAATTTGTTGAAGTTAACGAAACTAACCTTAAAGGTAAGTGGTCTATTGTATTCTTCTATCCAGCTGACTTCACTTTCGTTTGTCCAACTGAACTTGGTGACTTAGCTGATAACTACGCTGAATTCCAAAAACTTGGTGTTGAAATTTATGCTGTATCTACTGATACACACTTCACACACAAAGCTTGGCACGACACTTCTGAAGAAATCAAAAAAATCCAATATCCATTAGTTGGTGACCCAACTTGGACTCTTTCTAAAAACTTCGACGTTCTTATCGAATCTGAAGGTTTAGCTGATCGTGGTACTTTCGTTATCGATCCAGAAGGTAAAATCCAAATCGTTGAACTCAACGCTGGTGGTATCGGTCGTGACGCATCTGAACTTCTTCGTAAAGTAAAAGCTGCTCAATACGTACACGCTCACCCAGGTGAAGTTTGCCCAGCTAAATGGAAAGAAGGCGAAGCTACTCTTGCTCCATCTATCGACCTAGTTGGTAAAATCTAATCTCTTATTAGATTTTAAAAACTCAAAGAACCATCCCTCATCGGATGGTTCTTTTGTTTTGAATAAGCACATCACATTTTCTACTGATAGTTTTACAATTCTGCCCTTCCCCATTACATGAAGTTTGAGTAATGTCGAATAAATAACCGATGTTTTTTTGAGCTTAAGTCATATGAAATAAAAGGGGAAAAATTTATGGCGAATACTGTGGCAGTCACTTCATGGAAATACAATGCAACTTCACGTCATCTAAAAATATTTTATAGCGATGGTTCAGGCGAACTTTATCATCCTGTACCAGAATTTATTTATGACAACTTATTACGATCAACAGACAAAGCTGCTTTTGTACATAAATATTTAGAATTCGACTTACACTTTACTCGCCTATCTTTAGTGAATGCTTCATAACCTAATAAAATAAGGCCTGCTTTGAACAGGCCTTTATGAATGAATAAATGATATTTTCAAATGGTTTACCTTGCCACTACAATACATAAACCAGCACCTACGGGTAAAATACTGCTCATAAAATTTTCATCTTTTTTAATTAAAGCTAAGAATGAACTGACTTCAGCCGCATGTGAAATGACATTATCAATAATGAGTACGCCACCTTTTGGCTTCATTAAACGTTTTAAATCTGGCCAATAATTCTCATAAGCAGGACGCTCAGCATCTAACAAAATAAAATCGAAAGTTTCCTGAGCTTCTTTTAAATAGTCGGCTGCATCTCCTATCCAAAAATCAACTAATTCATCTAATGCGAGTTCAGTCGCATGGCGTTTTGCCTCATGACTACGATTGGCATCGATTTCAAGCGTAGTTACTTTACCGTGAGTGGCTTGGGCTGCCTCAGCAAGCCATAAAGTAGAGTAACCTGTTGAAGTACCGATTTCTAAAATTGCTTTGGCTTGCTGCATTCGAATAAATTGCGATAGTAGTTTTGCAGACTCAGCCTCAATATTGCGATACCGCAGCAAACGATCTGCTTGCTGGGCATCATGTCGTTTAAAGGTGTCATATAAATCGGCAACTCTTTGTAAGAAAAAAGTATTTGGCATATATTCATCCTTTAAAATCGTTATTTTATATGACAGCCGTTTGAGTTAAGTGCTTTGAATTAACTTAAAGCGCGGCACGATACTTCCATCAGCCATTTGAACCGTTTCAGTAAACATATCAAGAGGACGTACCCAAGTTGAATAGTCACCATAAAGACACTGATAAACGACTAACTCTTCTTCAGTCTCGCTGTGTTTTGCCACAGAAAAAACTTGATAGAGATTACCTTTATAATGCTGATAAATGCCGCGTTGCAATGACATGAAAGTACCTTTTAATGTTATGACATAAAATCTTTACAGCCATATAACATATATAAATTTCTAAATACTTTCACTTTAAAACACTACAAAAGATAAAAAAGAATATTTTAGAGTTAAATTGTTGATCTTATTTATGAATGTTTTTAATAATTCAAAAAACCGATTGAATATATAAAAACATACTGTTTTACCTATTTTGTGTTTTAACGTACTATGCATCTATTGAAAGAATTTGGATGCATTGGAGTAAAAACAGATGTTAGATCAAAACATTAAAACTCAATTAAAAGCTTACTTAGAACGTTTAGAAAGTCCAATCGAATTAGTGGCTGCTTTAGATGAATCAGATAAAGCGGCTCAAATTAAAGAACTCGTCACTGAAATAGCTGAGCTTTCTGACCAAGTCACTGCCCGTTTTGATGGCAACAATACACGTCGTCCAAGCTTTGGTGTGGCTAAAGCAGGTGAACAGCCTCGTGTGTTCTTTGCTGGCTTACCAATGGGCC
>NZ_AMSS01000004.1 GCF_000313935.1 Acinetobacter sp. WC-141
AATTATCTCTGTACACGACAAAAATAGATAACTCATTGAAATAATGTCACAATAATTGTTTTCTAACGACGAATACTATGACACATCTCAATGAGTTATATCTTATCTTAAACAAATCTCTAAAATGGAACAAGTCACATTTAAAGTGCTTTGCGCTCATCATGCTTGTGATCATTTTAAAGCAAACATGTAATCTTTCTTCTGCATCTAAAGCCTTGCCCATCAAGTGCTTACCACAATCATTTTATCGACGTATGCAGCGCTTCTTTGCAGGTCAGTATTTTGATTATCGTCAAATTTCTCAGTTGATTTTCAATATGTTTTCATTCGACAAAGTGCAACTGACTTTAGATAGAACCAATTGGAAATGGGGAAAACGAAATATTAATATCCTGATGCTCGCAATCGTTTATCGTGGAATAGCGATACCTATCCTTTGGACATTGCTTAATAAACGTGGAAATTCAGATACGAAAGAGCGTATTGCTTTGATTCAACGCTTTATAGCCATTTTTGGTAAAGACCGTATTGTGAATGTGTTCGCAGACAGAGAGTTTATCGGTGAGCAGTGGTTTACATGGTTAATTGAACAAGACATCAACTTCTGCATTCGTGTTAAAAAAACTTCATTGTCACCAATCATTTAGGAAAGAATCATAAAATTAGTGATTTATTTCGCCATCTTAAAGTTGGTCAAATTGAATGTCGTAAACGACGGATTTTGGTTGGTCGGGTGAAACTATATATAAGTGCACTACAGTTAGAAAATGGAGAGCTTTTACTCGTCGTTTCTCCTCAGTTTAATGCCAATGCTATTCAGGATTATGCATTACGCTGGGAAATTGAAACCTTATTCAGTTGTCTCAAAGGACGCGGGTTTAATCTTGAAAATACGCGCTTGACAGACCCTAGACGAGTGAAAAAATTGATTGCGGTGTTAGCTATAAGCTTCTGTTGGTGTTACTTAACGGGTGAATGGCAACATAATCAAAAAAAAGCGATAAAAATAAAGAAGCATGGACGACTCTCAATGAGTTTATTTCGCTATGGTTTAGACTATGTTCAAATGGCGATTCAGCGTTTAATTGGTTTTGGGAAAAAAGAAGAGTTTAAGGAAATTTTGGCAATTTTAAGAAAGCAGAATCCTGATAGGATAAGGGTTCTGTGAAATTTGTCGTGTACAGAGAAATAAGTTAAAAACTACTAAACCTGAAATGATTCAATATACTCTGTAAGGGGTATATTGAATTTTTGCATTTAAATTAAAATCTATTATGTATCAATAATATAAAATAATTAATTCCGACAAAATAATTTGACCAGATCACTCGGATTTGCTATAAATTTTGATAGATCTTAAGGAATAAGATCATGATGAGATTAACTTATAGCACCTTTTATATCCCCCTATTCTATTTCTCGAATGTATTCAATTGATGGACAAAATCCGACGTAAAAATTTGAGAAAATCATATTAATTAGCGGATAAATTGGTCTGTATTTTGCTTATATCTCATTGTAATTTGCGAGTAACTTAATTTTTTTAAGTGCCGTATTTACGTGTTGCAAAGTTAAGGTTACACATATTTTGCACAGTAAATACAGGAGTGAGCCAAAAGGGATAAATATGAACCAAGCCAACTCCCCGGAACTCAGTGGGCGTCATTTTCAAAATGAGTCTATCTTTACCAATCATAATCTGGTGTTTGATCACCACGATTTAAGCGAAACCTGCCGAAATGTAGGCCAAATTTTTAAACCACATGATCTTAAAATCTCTCAGCAGAAGCGAGATTTCAGTGCAACCATGCACCATGTTAAAACAGGCGCCCTGTCTATTAGTCGCTTGGAATATGGTGCAGATGTCATTATTGAACCAAATCATCTGGATAACTTTTACTTAATTCAAATTCCAACTCAAGGCTATGCAGAAATCGAGTTTGGTTCACAAAAGTTTATTTCTTATTCTCAAGTTGCATCTCTTATTTCTCCTCAGCAATCTTTACGTATGCGCTGGCACGCAAACTCACCACAGCTTATTCTAAAAGTTTCAAAGGATGATTTTACTTACCACTGCCGTCAGCACATTGCCGATTCAGAAAATAACTTACTCGTTTTCGACCCAAAATTAGACTTTGCTACACAAAGTGGAGCCTATTTTTTACAGCTCGTTAGAACCTTGATGGATGCTTTGGCA
The DNA here is from genome assembly GCF_000313935.1 of Acinetobacter sp. WC-141. GTDB lineage: Bacteria > Pseudomonadota > Gammaproteobacteria > Pseudomonadales > Moraxellaceae > Acinetobacter. The sequence continues at coordinate 2,198 of NZ_AMSS01000004.1, forward strand.
TGCGAGCAACACCCGCTTCATCATCCTTTAGCCTTTAAACAATTTGAGTCAAATCTTTTTAATGCACTCATTTATGGTCAACCCAATAATGCATTACATAAACTTGATCATTATAAAGAAAAAACAGTTTCTCCTTATTTCGTAAAGCGCACACAAGCCTATATTAAAGAACATTTACATGAGCCGCTTAATGTCGAAATTTTAGCTGAACATGCTGGCGTGAGTGTGAGAACGCTATTTACCGGTTTTAAAAATTATTTGGGGACAACCCCAATGTCTTATTTAAAAGAGTTACGTTTTGAACAAGCCCATCTAGAGCTGATGCATAATGAAAATCTATCGGTCACAGACGTTGCATTTAAATGGGGATTTAGCCATTTAGGCCGTTTTTCTCAAGAGTACAAACGCCGTTATGGTGAATTACCTTCTTCTACCCGCCGTTCTGGTCAAAGTGAAGGCTCAGGCTTAATTACTTCAATTTTTTCTTAAAACGAATAGAGAAAAGCCTTTTATATCAATAAATATAAAAGGCTTTTTTTATGACTTAGAAATGATGAACATAACGAACTTGTAGTCGCGTACCTTCTGGGCGGTTTTCAGCATCTTGCTCAAAATAAGCATTTGCGACCAAATGATCATTTTTAGAAAAACTATACATCGCACCCGGACCAATTGCCCAGACTTGTTCACGTCGACCTTTAACTTTTTCACCATCGACTTCAGTGTCAGTCACTTGTTTGAGCCAATAGCCATTTAGTCCCAAGCGGAACTGTTCGGTAATGGCATAGTCTGTTGCGAAGTTTGCATGAATTGCTTGCCCTGCCTGCATATCATTTGCTCCAGCAAACGCATAGCTTGGGTCATCATTTTTAAAGTTATAGAGATAATGGATACGCGTTGAAGCGGTCCACTTTGGATTAAACCAATATGTAGCAGCCCAATACGGGTCAAATGAAACAGCGTTATTACTTGGGTTAATATCTTTTTGCTGGTCATATTCGCCAGTAGGTAAATTGACCTGAAACCCAAAACGATGTACAAACTTCGGCCCTTGTGCGCCCATAACTGGATCGAACTGAATAAAAGGTCCAATCATAATGTCCCCAAAGCCACTTTGGGCTTTAATGGCAGCATTATTCAAGCCATCATCCATGTCCATTTTACTGACAAAAGGAACCAGAAAATTTATGCCTAGACTGGCTTTATCTTTTACTCGGACATTCGATAAATAACTAATCTGCTCAACCAGTACTTGATAATTTAAATCTGTTTTAGGTAAACCTAATTTTTGTCCATTGGCATCGACCAGTTTATTGCTATCGTAATTTTGAAAGTAGGTTTGAGCATACCAGCCGGGCCCTGCGGGTAAACCGCCATCGAGAAAGCTGGTCATACCTAAGTTTACGGTCGGTAAATCATAGGCATGTGTAACCAATGGCAAACCCAACAATGTCCCTGCTAAAAAGCCATGTTTAATTAAAGTGCTTTTCATCTTCTTATTTCCTATAAAAAAATCACGACCAGATTGATCGTGATTGTGGTGAATTAATGTGCTAATTCTGGATGCTCTGCGGCAATCCGATACTTTCCTGCGTGGAATACCAATGGCTCACCTTGGCGCTGTTGATATTGTTCAATTTGACCAATAAAAATCAGGTGATCTCCGCCTTCATACTGATTTACATTGCGGCAAACCAAGGTGGCGAGTGCATCAGTCAAAATTGGAACGCCAGCATTGCATTGTTGATGGGCAATGCCTGCAAATTTATCTTCAGCACCTCGAGCGAAATGTCCAGAAAGCTGATGATGCTCCTGTGCCAACATGTGAATGGCAAAATATTCAGCTTCTATAAAATCCGACAAACTCGGTGCTGTTTTTGAAAGGCTCCACAAAATTAATGGTGGATCTAAAGACAGTGACGAAAATGAGTTGGCTGTCATTCCTATTTTCCGGCCATCTTTACCACGTGTTGTAATCACGGTAACGCCAGTTGCAAATTGACCAAGTAAATTACGGATTTTTCTTGGGTTTTCAGCATTAATTGCTTGTAAAGCTAAAGTTTCAATTGTGTCCATTTTTAATTCTCCCTTTGCTGTTTTGCCCTTAGGCCACTTTTGCTGCGGTTTTTGAGGCCATGAATGCTTGAGCCTGATCTGCATCAAACCACCACGGGGCAAAAGAGCGCGGGTCATCAAAGTTATTGGCCATAATGGAAGCAATGCTTTGGTTTTGGCTTGCGGCTGCTAATAGTTCAACAACATGGGGCTGTGGTGGAACTAATAGACTATTGGTCCAAGCCACGACTTTTTCTGCATAAGCCCAATAACGTTCAAAGGTTTGAACCATCCATTGTTCGCTAAATCTTTGATTATCATTGGCTAAAATGGCATCGAAATAGATTTTGCTACACTTAGCAGCATTGTTTGAGCCTTGACCAGTAATTGGATCATTGACTACTAAGGCATCTGCCATCCCAAAAATTTGCTTGCCAGAGGGTAATGTCAAAATTGGTTTACGTACGGTCGGTGGGAAACGCCCTGCCAAATATCCGCCAGCATCGGTCAGCTCAACATTTGTGCAGCGTTCATATTCCCAAGGCACAAATTTCTTGAGTAAGTCCAAACTACATTGCAGATGCTGCTCAGGTGTTTTGACATCTTGCCAACAGTCCATTGGCCCATTTGGAATACCTTCAAAGACCATGATATCGCAAGGACCATTTACGGTAAGTGCTGGAAATGAAAAGTACTCACCGACTTCGGGAATAATATTAAATGTCACACGTGAATAAGGTGAAATTGGCTTCATGTTTTTGACATAGGTCAATGCCAAAGCGCGCTGCGGTTTATCAAAAACACTGCGTGTATCATCACGCTCAAACTGTTTAACGACTTCACCTTTACCAGCCGCAAGTAATACAAGCTCGTAGTCGTTTGCGAGTTGTTCTAACTCTTCTATTCCCACATCCTGAATGACTAATCGACCGCCACGGCATTCAAATTCTTCCATCCAATATGGCATTTTGACGCGTTGATCGACCGATTGAGCGTAGCGCTCAAGACGAGCACTCCATTCAAATGCTTTACCACCATTTTCAGGATTGACTAAAGCTAGCCCAATGCCTTCTACCGCTGGACATTCTTCTTCCCAAAAATTCAGTCCCAAGTCACGTTCAGTTTGTAAAGCGGTATGAAACATACACTGGCTTGACATGACTTTACCTTGACGGATTTCATCGGCAGTTCGGTTGGTGATCATTGTCACGTCATAGCCTGTATCTAATAAGCCTAAACCAAGCTGTAAACCAGACTGTCCTGCTCCAACAATTGCAATACGGCGCATAATATTCTCCATGATTTTCTAAATGTGCTTTTAAAACGCTGTGCTATTCGGCTAAACGTGGAATAGCGGGCTGTGATCCTTCAGGGCCCATCACTGAATATCCGCCATCGACCGCATAATCTGCTCCAGTGACAAAACTCGCAGCGGGTGACAATAAAAACAAAACAACATTAGCAACTTCTTCGGGATGACCCAATCGACCTAGCAAGTGATAATCGGCTGCCACGCTATCGGCCTTTTCACGGTTATTAGCACTGACTTCTGAAATGACACGAGACCATGTCCAACCCGGTGAAACGGAGTTGACGCGAATACCATCGGCAGCAAAATCCATTGCCATGCTTTGTGTGAGTTGACGTATCGCGGCTTTAGACACTGGATATAACCAGCGCCCTGTTTGTGCCACTTTGGCCGAGATTGAAGTAAAATTAACGATTGAACCTTGCTGCTTTTTTAGGTCATTGTATAAAGCACGGCTCAGCTCAACGGTAGAGACCAAATTAATATCGAGTGCTTGTAACCAGTCCTGACGTGAAGATTTAAAACCGTCATCTAAATATGTACATGCCAAATTCACCAAGTAACTCACTTCACCTAAATGTTGGTGAATATCTGCCACAGCTTGTTGAATAGCCGCATCGCTGGTTAAATCGGTTTGAATAAACATCACATCATGGTTAAAGCTTTCTGCAATTGCCTTGCCTTTGGCATCAATATCTAAAATAGCGACATGAGCACCCGCACTCACCAAAGCTTGTACAACAGCTTTACCAATCAGTGTTGCGCCGCCACTCACCACAGCAACTTTTCCTTTTAAATCTATATTCATTGCAGATCCTCCTTAATTGACTGGCTTGCCTTCACTACTTGACCAAGATGGCATCAAAGTATTTGAAGGAAGATCTTCATCAAGAAGTTTTCGTGCGGTCTCGACACCTGCAACTGGTAAGCCTGTTGGGTCTAATAAACCAATTTGAACGAGTACTGATGCTTGGTCCCAGTAAATATGCTCATGGCACAGCTTTGAACCTCTGAATTGAATTACACCTAACATTGGAATTTCGACATATTTACCGGTTGGTTTTACACCCGGTAATAACCAGTCAATTTCTGCATCGTGGGTAAAGCTCATAATGAACTCGTCGACCACTTGCGTTGAGCCAACCGTACGAGAGATCGAAGTGATCTTCATATCTTTCGGGTTTTGATGAACAAAGTGATATTGATAAAAACGAGCAAGCTGGCTTTGGCCTACACCGCCAGTCAAGGTTGGAATATGGTTGACATAAGGTTCTGCGACCATCGTTGCCATGGTTGCTAGCACGTCACGCGTATCGAACTCATGACGAATATGCTCTTCCCATAGTGCGACTAGGTCATATTTCGGCCCAATCGTGTCATGTAGAGCTGTTACTGTACGCTCGTGGGCAAAGCGTGCTGAAGGTTTGTGATAATGATTGCTTTTTGGGCGTGCAAAAGCATGATCAACACCTTCATAAACATAAGCTTGTACATTTGAATATTGGTTGGCTGCATCAACAATCGCTTGTCTCGCATCTGGCGGTGTAAATTGGTCCAGTTCTGCAATATGTAAAACCAAGCGCCCTTTTACGTTGGCTAACTCATCTAATGCTTTTTCAATGCCTACACCATAATAACCTACAGCACATGCCACTTCCGAAAGTCGACAACCTGCCAGATACGCCAGCTTTCCACCTAAACAGTACCCCACCACGCCGAGGCCTTTAGAGGTGTCACATTCTGGTCGATTCTTTAAAAAAGATAAGCTGTCCTGAATATCTTCAACCCCAAGATTTTCATCATATTGCTGATAAAGCTCGAAAGCTTTTTGAAAATCTTCTGGTGTGTAACCCAGTTCGATATTAGGTGCTACACGCCAAAATAAATCAGGAACTAAAACGGTATAGCCTTCTTCTGCAAGAAATTCTGCTTTTTCTCGCATGGCTGCATTCACCCCAAAGATTTCCTGACAAAGTACCACTCCAGGTCCTTTTCCTGTTTCTGGCATCGCTAGATATGCACTGAACTGCTTTCCAGATGCAGTTTTAATTTGAATGGTTTGACCAGCCATAGTGTCAACTCCTGACATTGTTATGGCTTTATCTTCTATCCGAATTTTTTTTTAGACTGTCCAAAAGCTGCGAGCATTATCCAATCTCTGCGCAATTATTAAAATTCATCACACTGGATAAAAAATTAAAAACAAAGAAACATCTATATTTCAAAAACTTAAATTAAAAAAATGAAATTAATGCTTTTTATCTAATTTGGAAAAAATGGATGAAGATTAGGACTTATTGGATAGTAAGGATTGGCTAAAAATAGTTCAATCAAAGATACCGGTTTTGTAACGAATACATTGAATTACTCAGGGAATAAAATAATTTTAAGAAGGAATACATATGAAAACGATAGATGCAAACACGATTATCAACCGCGAAAAACTGTCTCCATTACAGTGGATGGTTTTTATCCTAGGCTTTTTTGTCTTCTTCTGTGATGGTCTAGACACAGGAATTATTGGTTTTGTTGCCCCTGCATTACTGGATGACTGGGGAATTACCAAACCTCAACTTGCTCCAGTTTTAAGTGCTGCCTTAGTCGGCATGTCGATTGGTGCAATTATTTCGGGGCCTTTATCTGATAAGTTTGGGCGTAAAGGCGTTATTGTTTTTACAAGCCTTTTATTTTCAATATTTACCATTTTGTGTGGTTTTGCCAATTCAACTCAAGACTTAATGATATACGCTGAATTATCAGGAGACTTTCCCTTGGGAGATTCTAGGCAGCCAACTTATAAAAGTCTTCGGCCATTTGATTTGGTGTCTTAAAACCCAAACCCTTTTGAATTCTTCGATGATTATAAAATAACTCAATGTATTTTATAATATCTGCTTTGGCTTCTTCTCTGGTTTGATAGTTGTAATGATGCACTAACTCATTTTTCAGTATTCCCCAAAAGCTTTCAATCGGTGCATTATCGTAACAGTCTCCGCGCTTGCTCATTGAACCTTGAAAACCATATTGCTCAAGTATATTTCGATATTCCTGGCTGCAATATTGACTTCCTCTGTCTGAATGCACAATCAGTTCTTTGGTTGGTTTTTGATTGTGAATAGCCATATTTAGCGCATTACAAACAAGCTGTGTTGTCATGCGCTCATTTAAGCTATAGCCAACCACTTGCTTCGTGTAAAGGTCTTTTACCGCTGCTAAATACAGCCATCCTTCAACAGTCCATATGTACGTAATATCACTTGACCATGCTTGATTTGGTCTAGTCATTGAGAATTGTTGCTCCAGCAGGTTTTCATAGATCGCTCGATTATGGTCACTATTCGTAGTCCTTTTAAAACGCTTGTGTCGCTTACAATACAGGTGGTTCAGCGCTTTTATCTGACGTACAGCGTACATACTCATTTTTATACCCTGAGCTTGTAAGTATTTGGTTAATCGAATATAACCATAGCTCTGCTTTGTCTCCTCATGGGC
>NZ_AMSS01000005.1 GCF_000313935.1 Acinetobacter sp. WC-141
GCCCATGAGGAGACAAAGCAGAGCTATGGTTATATTCGATTAACCAAATACTTACAAGCTCAGGGTATAAAAATGAGTATGTACGCTGTACGTCAGATAAAAGCGCTGAACCACCTGTATTGTAAGCGACACAAGCGTTTTAAAAGGACTACGAATAGTGACCATAATCGAGCGATCTATGAAAACCTGCTGGAGCAACAATTCTCAATGACTAGACCAAATCAAGCATGGTCAAGTGATATTACGTACATATGGACTGTTGAAGGATGGCTGTATTTAGCAGCGGTAAAAGACCTTTACACGAAGCAAGTGGTTGGCTATAGCTTAAATGAGCGCATGACAACACAGCTTGTTTGTAATGCGCTAAATATGGCTATTCACAATCAAAAACCAACCAAAGAACTGATTGTGCATTCAGACAGAGGAAGTCAATATTGCAGCCAGGAATATCGAAATATACTTGAGCAATATGGTTTTCAAGGTTCAATGAGCAAGCGCGGAGACTGTTACGATAATGCACCGATTGAAAGCTTTTGGGGAATACTGAAAAATGAGTTAGTGCATCATTACAACTATCAAACCAGAGAAGAAGCCAAAGCAGATATTATAAAATACATTGAGTTATTTTATAATCATCGAAGAATTCAAAAGGGTTTGGGTTTTAAGACACCAAATCAAATGGCCGAAGACTTTTATAAGTTGGCTGCCTAGAATCTCCCAAGGGAAAGTCTCCTGATAATTCAGCGTATATCAAAGTTACAGTTGAACCATTCTTTTGAAGATCTAACTTCTCATGAATTTGTCCATCTGCAGCTAAAGACCAAGAGCGACATACTTTGAATTCTGCAGGAATACTGCCTTCCGTATATAGGAAAGTAAGTTCCACACTTGAAGCACGTTCAAGATGGTTTTGATTCATCTTACTTAGTAAGTATTGTTGATAGTCTTTATTATTAATTCCAAGGCCTAAAGCTCGCTTGCCATAAAGGGCTAAACGGACAGAATCTAAGAAAGTTGTTTTACCAGCGCCATTACGGCCACCGATTAGTATAATTGGCCGATTGGTGACTGAGGACTTTCTAGGTTCTAAAGAAAATTCGGTACGCTGACTATATAAACCAACATTATCCAAAATTAATGATTTGATAATCATGGATTAGCTCCAGCATTATTTAGTAAATCGAGCTGACCTGAAGAGATTTCCTCTGCAAAAGATGCTTCTTCATCTTCAGTTTCAATGATGTCATCTATAGTTTGTTCAGAGTTCCGGTCAGCAAGAATTGTTTTCAAGTCCCGCCATTCTTCATGTAACACTTTACTTAATTGGCTGTGAATATTATGACGACGTTTTAAGCCATGAGAGGCTTTTTCCACACCGATGAGTTTTACCATGAGCTCAGTAGGAAGGTTATGTTGTTTACAAATACGATCCAGTAAAGCAAAGTCTTGGGTGTTATAAAGAACGCTATCTTCAATTTCCCAATCCAAATCTACCCCTAAAATATTTTTTACAATTTGAGGAACAGAGTCTGCCCAGTCACCACTTTCAGAACGCCATAGACGACGAATTTCATGTAATTCCGCTGGGTGAATGAGGACAGGTGCTTCGCCGATTGGAGCTTCAGCTTGAACTTGTTTCTGAATTTCTAAAAGCTTACTGAGTAATTCTTTACGAAACTCCAGCTTATACGGACCAGGGACTAGCTTTCCATTTGTATGGTTGAAAGCGACCTGACCATTACGACGTTTAAACTCACGATAAATGAATTTTTTTTCTGGATCTTGAGTTGATGAAAGTAGGTCGCGGTATTCTAATAATGGTTCAAGCCATTCTTCACCTGATTCAACCATTGCTTCCATTGACTTATCTTGTTGTACAACAGTACATACCCAACAACCAAAGCGAGAATTGCCACAACTTGGAGTAGTTTTATCAACTACAAGTGGACATTCACCCGCTTGAGCATTTCTATACATTGTAACCAGTTCACGGTTATCATTATTCCAAGGTGATTTGTTTTGTAGTAGATAGTTCCATACATCATCAGTGGAGAAAGACTCAATAGGCGCGAATACAAATGCATTAAGTAATGAAGAGTGTCGAGCAAGTTTTGTACCCTTGATTTTGTGCATGGCAATTACTTGAGCTCGTGTAGCACTTTCAGCAGAACGGACACCTAGAACAACAACTACCTCACCAAACTCTGCTACACGTTGCGTAATAAAATCATTTGCAGGCTCAATTTTAAGACGTTCAGTACACCAACGGAATTTATTGCTTGGCGCTGGATATCCACGGCCAATTAAATTTACCCAGAATGAACGCTCTACACGAGGGCTAACCTTTTGGACAATAAAAGGCATATCTTGTTCATTAGATTTTGATTGAATATTTTCTAAATTTTTATCGATATAACGTACAATAATTGGAGTTTCAACTAACGTATCAGAACTAATTACATATACTGGTTTACGTCTTTGCTCTTTAGGTAGTTTAGCTAAAGCATTCCAAACAAGTTGTAATGCACAAGTTGAGTCTTTACCACCTGAGTAACCTACAACCCATGGTCTTTGGTCAGATAAATAGACCTCTTGGATAGAAGCGTGTAGATCTGCAAGAGTATTGGTTTCAAAAAAACTCATTTAGACCATCTCCTCAGTTAATTTGCTCGCGTGTGATGAGTTGATAAATAAACTTTCAACCCTTTGTGCTTCAGTACTCAACGGTATTCCTAAGGTTTTCTGAATATGATTGGTAACCAAAACCAGATTATTGCGTGATTTATTGATCTTACCTGCGACCAATACGCGTCCGTTCCATAAAGCTAAATTGCTTCTGGACCAATCAATTGTGATTAGTTTAGTTAAGATCGTCTGCCATTCATTTGGATATTCTTGCAAAAGAATATGTCCAACCCTAGCAATTGCCTGTAGTGCTATTCCATGAGCATGAATGTAATTCTGCCTCAATTGGTAAGCATTCGTTTTGCCTTCAAGTAAGTTTAACCAGCCGGGGATATATTGTATTACTTCTTGCCAAAATTCGGTGGCAATTTTAACGCCTTCCTCTATAGAAATTTCCGAATGCTTAAAATTTAATAGTTCTTTAGTTGCTTGATGCAACGAACTAAAGGTAAACATTTTAATTGAGCGATGAGAAATACTTGTTTTTTCAAAGTCTGTAAATTGATTAAAAAGAGGAATTTTTTCAATCATCAGTTTTGTAATATGAGTTTTTTCATCTCTATGATTAAAAAGTAATTTAATAGACTGAGCTGGTCTCACGGCGTGCATATTCAGGTCTGCAAACATTTGTTGCGAACGCTTTAAACCTTTATCTGCATAAATTACAACAGAAATTGTCTCATCACCTAAATATGGTTTTAACTTAATAGCTTCTTCAATTGCAGCTCTTCGATGTTGTCCATCATTAATTAATACTGTGGCATCCATAGAAATTCTTAGTTTGCCCATATTGTTTGAAATTCCACAGGGCTCGAATTTAATTTCCCCATCAATACAAGCACATAAAGAAGACATTATATATTCATCTACATTTTCTACCATATATCTACTTATTTGAGGAATACGTGCTTTATTAAGAGTTCTTTGAGCTCTTAAGGTAGTTGGTAATGATTCATCATCGAATTTAAAAAATTGGGGGACAAATTTTAAAGGAACCATAATAACAAAAAAGGCTGAACGCGCTTGTATGCCCTGTATTGCGATGAACTCAAACCAATTACCATCCATAAATTTACCTTTAATTTTATTACAACGACTATACCATACGTGGAAGTCTATTTTTTTGATGTGGAAGTCTATTTATATAACTTTTTCTACTTGGATCCGCTAATTTGGGAATTATACCTATAGTATTCCCCCCAAGGCCCCCATGCCACAACAGAACTTTAATTTTTTGCGCTGATTTAAAGTCATCCACCATTGCGACACAGAGATAAGGGAGCTAAGCCAAACGCTTAGCCCATGTCTTCTTTATCGCACCGCCGCATCACGCTAAAAAAAGTAGGGGCAAAGTCCTGTGGGAGAGCAGGACTTTGCAAACTGACATGTTCTAGACGTTGCATGAGCTTATGCGAGTAAACTTGTTCAAGCCGTTGGTAAATACAGTCGCAACTGGCTTGGGTGTGCCCACCAGACAGGCAAATTTTTTCAAAATCCTGCTGAGTGTGGAGGTCACAACCCGAAACGCTGTAATCGCCTAAAACAAGGCTTAAAGCCAAAATAGGTTTATAAACTTTCATATTATTCTCGTGATAATTTTCACTAAGTTATTAATAAAAAATAAGCCGCTTATATTTAAAGTATTAAAATCATTTTTAAAGACAATAATTAACCCGCCTGTAAAATAGGAAAATAAAATGATTAAAATTTTAAAATAAAATTATTGATGAATTTAAAATGTTTTAGGTGAGAGAAAACCTAAATTTTAAATAAATAAAAAGTTTATAAGGGAGAGGGGATTAGTTTAAAAAGTGGCATGGTCAACTCCTTAAATTGTATGGAGCTCTACCACCAAAAATCACCGTCAATTGATTTGGGTGGTAGAACGAGAAGGGGTTGACAGACTGGGTATACACCAGCACGCGCAAGCGCGTCCCCCTCCCGTCCTACCGCAACGGTAAGGGGGAGGTGCAGTGCGCACAAGTCTGATACTCAGGAAGTATAAACCTGATACGCTGTATACTCGGTCTGTCAAAACCGACTGGCAATGTAGGCCAGCGAGACCATAATAATCATAAGTTTTTAACAGGTCAATTCAATTTAAATAAAATATTATAAAAATTTTAAATATAAATTTATATTTTAATTAAACTCAAAAGTTTCTGTATTTAAGGTTGTAAATTAATAAAAATAATAAAGCTAAACTAAACGTTTAGCCTGTACTTAAAATGTATAACGGTAATTAATAAATACACGGTGCTGGTCCCAATCTTTTCGAGACATGCCATTTATTTTTTCACCTAGGTCTGCATTTTCAAACTTTGACTCATAATGCAAAAATGAATAACGCACATCTAAGTTTTTCACCCACGGCAAGGCATAACTCACCGTAAAGTCAAAGTAACGCTCTTTACCTTCAATATCACTGCTGATGTTACTTTGGTGAGCGCCAAAGCCATAAATATACTTCGCTTCGCTTTTTAAACCTTTGACGTAGTCTTTCCAGTTATATTTCAAGCGAAGGGCAACCGCAGTTTCATCGTTATTGGTAAAGTCAGGGCCAATGGTCGCAGAGGTCGGAAACGGGTTGGTGCCGTGATCTTGCGTCAAAACCGAGTTGCGGTCAGAGTGCACGGCAAAGTTATCTTCAATCCAAAAACCATCAAACTTTGAAACGGCAATACCACCTTCAATATTATTCTTAGCTATATTTACATCGACAAAATAACCATTGCCACGGTTGTTAATGTCTTGGCCTTTGACACAGTCCAGCTCGGTTTCGGCTCCGCATTTAAACAGTTTGCCATCATCACGCGAGAAAAAAGCACCTGTGTTGAATGTCCACACAAGGCCATGCAGGGGCAATCTATATTGAGCAATCGCTCCGTACTTTTTTAAATAATCTTTGCTATTTAAATATTCGGTATTCACGCTCCAGTTTTTGTACTGATACTTGGCACCGAGCAAACCGACATAGTCAATGCGCTCGTCATTTTCAGTCACTAGTTTTTCAAATGAGTCCATGCTGCGCGGTTTCCAGCGGTCATAGTAAGCAACATAAGTCTGTAGCTGATCATTCAGTTGAAACTGACCACTCGCACCCGAAAAAGTATCGGGCACTGCGCGGTTATTGGTACTTTTAAGCAAGAGCGAATCTTGTAACTGGCGGCCTAACTTAATTTCGCCTTTGTCGCCGAGTTTTGCTTTGATGTAGAGCTGCCCTAAAGTTGCAAAGTTTTGATCGAGCTTGCCGTTATTTTCGACGTCTAAAAGCTGAGCGCTCGGTTTGCCAGAGTCAAATAACTTGGTGACTGCATAGAGTGAGCCATCTACCCCAAGCCAGTCCCACAAGTAAGGTGACTGATAATTTAACTCAAGCCCTAAAGCACTTTGTTCATATTCACTCGACGAAGGCGAAGGGTTGGCAAGCGTGGAGTGGGCAGTGCCTTCATCGTTCCAGTAACGGGTGTTAAGTTTTAATTCTAACTTGCCAAATTCTTGAGGAAGCTCTGCATAAGCATTGCTCACACTGCCTAAACCAATACAGCCCCATAGCAAATATTTATTCATTTTAAATTCCTTTTTTAAGCATGAATAAGCCCTTTGCCTAACGCTGAGGTTAGGCAAGCTTTTTATGAAATGGATGAATTAAGGAGAGAGTTTTTCGAGCACTTGGCCTTTGGTTTCAATGGCAAACAAGAAGGTTACAAGCCCACCAATGAGCGCCACAACGGCAAGCACACTAAACACATATTGAATGCCGTAACCACCAACCACGAGGCCCACCATAACCGGTCCAATTGCAGAGCCGGCACGTAACCAAGCGGTACTAAAACCAATGCCCATCGCACGTAGGCGAGTAGGGTAAAGTTCGGCAGCGTAAAGGTATAAAGAGAATGAAATAGTCTGCAAAATGGCATAGCTAATCGTTGCGAAAATTACAACTTGCATGGCCGATTTTGCACCTAAAACCGAGAGGCTCATGAGTGGAATGATTGCCAAGAAAAAAGCTGCACTGTACCAAGGGCGGCGGCCAACTTTATCAATCATTAACGCACAGATAATAGAAGCAATCACACCCACGCCCGAGGTAATCCAGCCATAACCTAAACTGGTTTGAAGCGACAGACCAAAGTGTTGTTTGTAGAGAGATGGCAGCCAAGTCACCATGGCATTGTTTACCATATACACGCAAAACCACATGCCCCACAGGGTAAAGGTCCGTTTGCGGTAAATACCACGGAACAGCTCACGCCAGTCGGTTTTTGCCATACCTTGCGGGTTAATTTCTTTAACCACAGGTTCAGGCAAAGTTTTACCGCTTTTGATAGCACCATCTTCAAAGCTTTTGATGACTTTATCCGCTTCTTTAAAACGACCTTTTGAAGCCAACCAGCGTGGTGACTCAGGCAAGAAAAACCGTAAAGGAATGACCAGTAATGAGGGAACTAAGCCCACAATAAACATGACTTTCCAGCCGTAAATTGGCATCAGAAAAAATGCTGCCATGCCTGCAAACATAAGACCGAGGGGGAATAAAACTTCGTAGAGCAAGAAAAACTTACCGCGCTTTTCTGCACCAATAAACTCATTAATATAGGCACTTGCAACAGGCACTTCGCCACCTGTACCAACGCCTTGTAAGAAACGGAAAATTAATAGCGACATTCCGCTCCATGCAAACAGACAGGAAATGTCCATTGCCACAAACAGTAAAATGGTAAAAGACAGTACTTTTAAACGACCAACTTTTTCGGCAAGAGAACCAAAGAAGATTGCACCGACCAGTTGCCCGACATAGCCCGCGGCAATGATCGCACCAACATAGGCAGGCGTCAGGTGCCATTCGGTAATGAGTTGGGGTAAAGCAAAGGCAATCGCAAGAACAGTATAAGCGTCAAAAAAGGTCGCGATACCGATGGTAATTCGCATAAATTGCAACCGACCAGTGACGGGTAGCCGTTCGAGTCTTGCAATAATTTCCGCATTTTTTTGATGATGACTAATTTGTTCTACATCCGCTAGATTTGTCATCTTATATCTCCTTATCACTACATTCCTCGTAGTTTTGTTGTTCTATTTCGCACTACCTGTTCACCACAGTTTGCATGCTTTTTATTATTGTTTTTAAGAGACATGCCCGATGTTTGGCCTCAGGCAGCGTACAGGAAAAAAAGGCTAGCGTACATGCTAGCCCGAATAGAATTTAAGCAACGGCTTGGGTTAAATCGACCTTGCCAATTCCGGCTTGACGCATCGCATCATGAATTTCTTGCTCAGCACCATCTGCCAGTGGAAGCAGTGGCGAACGCACAGTGGCATGGTCCAAAATTCCGCGAGCAACCAATGCATGTTTAAGCGCAACTGTGCCTTCCATGTGTGAACCGCGGTGATAAACGTTGCGAGTCACTGGTAATAGTTGATCGTGAATCGCACGTGCTTTAGCATAATCTTTGGCTTTGCCTGCTTTAATCATTTCAATTAACAGTTCAGGGGCAATGTTGCCATAGCCAACCAATGCACCGTCTACATCAAACATGGTGTGAAGCAAATATTCATCGTGGCACGTCAATACCTGTAAGTCTGGACGTTCACGGCGAATAATTGGAATTTCGACATCCCAGCGGCGCATGTTACGCACACCATTTTTCATGGCAAATACACCTGGCTGTGCAGAAATATCGAGTAGGGTGTCTAGGTCGTAAGTGGCCTTCGTTGCATCTGGATATTGGAATAAAATAGATGGCAAACCACTTTCTTCATAAATCGCTTTATAGCGGTCTTGTGGTGCGCCTTTTTGATAGCCAAAACGCAACCAGCCATGTGAAGGGTAAATCAAACCTGCCGAAGCACCCGCACTCACTGCACGTTTTGCTTCTTCTGCTGCAACCGAAGTACCTTCGAGTGTAATCCCTGCAATAACCGGAATTTTGTCATCTACCGATTTAACAAAGCTTTCGATGACCTGCATTTGTTCTTTTTGCGACAAGAATGTTCCTTCACCTGCATGCCCAAGAACAACCAAGCCTTTCACACCATCAATACTGCCTAACCATGAACCTAAACGTTGAATTGCATTATGGTCTACTTGCCCGTCACGGGTAAAAGGAGTCACAGGTGCTGGGGTTAATCCACGTAAATCTAAACTCATAATCGTACTTCCTATACAGTGTAATTAAATATTCTCTGGTTCTTAATCTGATTTAAATCGTGTTGTAGAGAACATGATTGGAGTATAGAAATTGGTGAGCTATGTAGGAATTACCAATTCTTGAATTTCAGTTATACTGAAAATGTATGGCTCAAAAATGCAAGTTTACGATTTAGGAAGAATCGATGAATTATGAATTATGGAAAATATTTTTAGATGCGGTGGAGCTGGGTAGCTTAAGCAAAGTCGCGATGCTGCATAACACCAATCAACCGCAAATTAGTCGGCAAATGAACGAACTTGAAGCGCAATGTGGTGGCCGTTTGTTTAACCGAACTGGACGCGGCGTCGAACTCACCGACTTAGGCCAGCATTTACTTCCTAAAATTCGTTCATGGCTGAACGTGACCGATCAACTCAATAATGAAATTTTGCACTCGACCGATACCCCGATTGGGACGGTTCGTATTGCCAGTTTGCCGTCTACGGCACACCCGTTGTTATCGACTCTGTATAAAGTCCTTCAAGAGAAATATCCCTTAATTAAACTGTCGGTGCGTGAGGGGCAAGGGGTGCATTTAGAAAAATGGCTCGAAGATGGCAGTGTCGATTTAGCCATACTCTATCGGTTTAACCCAACGCCGAAACAGGGCGATGTTTACCTTACCGAAGCCGATACCTATTTGGTGGGAGCTGAAGGAGATACGCTCACTCAGGCAAATGAAGTCGAATTTAAAGAAATAGACCAATTACCCCTTGTGACCTTTTGCAGGCCAAGTAACTGGCGCAATTTTTTAGACCACATGGCCTATGAAAATGGGGTAGAGCTGAATATTGTGTTTGAAGCCGACTCGATTAGTTTGCAAACCTATTTGGTGTCCGAGTCTCGCATGTACACCATGCTGGGGCCGCAAGCGTTAAATAAGGCCAGTCAATACACCTCAATTCAAGCTGCAAAAATTATTAACCCTGCGCTCAAGCGTTATATTTCTTTGTCTATTTCTAAACATGGCTATTTAACGCCTGCGTGTAAGGCAGTGATGGAAGAAATTAGAAATCTTGCTCATTTGCTCTAATGAGTAACTTTATGACTGGCACTCTCGCATGGTGCGCATCATGGTTTTCACAAAATCACGTGGCACTTCGGGGCTTTGTAAACTTAAATTTCCAAGTTTATGCATCAGTTTTGGGGAATATTGACGTTCTAAACGGTGATAAATGCATGTACAGCTTGCACGGCTATGTCCCGCAGCCATACATTTTAAGTAAAAATCACGGTGAGCATTATTTTTTTGACCCGCAAAGGCTATAGACGCAAATAATAATCCGCCTAGAAAAACTGAATAATTATAAAGTGACATATCCCTACTCGTGATTGTTGTTTTTCATTATCCATATCTTGGCATAACTTTTTCATGTTCAAAATCAGTTGATAACAACTCGCGGCTTCATCATAGTTAGAACAGTTTTCGAGGTCAAATTGATTTGTAGATGAGAACTGATTAATGTTTTAAAAATAGACAATTTTGATTGTTGCCATTTTAAAGACAGTGTTGCGACATAACGCAGTCTATGTTTTTACATGCTTTTTTGTTTTTATAAACGCTTTAGTTTTGATTTGTTTTTAAATATTTAAAACATCTTTGTACTGAATTAATGACTTTAAAATAATAGGATGCAGCTTATGCCTGATACCTCAATGCAACAAGAGAAACAAAGTACATGGGCCATATGTCGAGATCCTGTTTTGCTGACCATGGTGGGCGGGGCAATTGATACCATTGGTTTTATTGCTTTGTTTGGCTTTTTTACCGCTCATGTGACGGGAAACTTAGTGTTGGCAGGGGCTGCATGGGTTAAAGGCGGCGCTGGTATTTGGATCAAGCTTGCTGCTATTCCGCTATTTATTTTGACGGTGGTAATCACCAAGCTGTTAATTGACCATAGTCAGGTCAAGCATAAAACACTGTCTTATTTATTTTTATTTGAAGCCATTTTTCTATGTGCCTTCATGGTTGCAGGACTTTACTTCGAACCGTTTAAAAATCCGGATTCAATGACCGTGGCACTTACAGGTGGGCTGGGTTTAATTGCCTTAGCTATTCGTAATACTTCAAGCAAAACACTCATTAAAAATATTAGCCCAAGTACCATGATGACAGGCAACACCACACAGCTCGGTATTGATATTGCCAACTTGCTGAAAAATAATAATGCAGCGAATTGGGCAAGTTTGCTCAAAAGCGCGAGTATTGTAATTGGCTTTGTGATTGGTGCTTTTTTAGGAGCGATACTCTATGTCTATTTTGACTTCTGGAGTGTAGCGCCGTTTATTTTACCAATTTTGTATTTTTCTTATTTAGCTTCACAGCAAAAGTTTAACCAAGCTTGATGAGAAAAAATAACCAATGAGCCTGAATTAACATGAGTTCAGGCTTTTTTTCGTAATAAAGGAAGACGGAAGCGGAGTCGAAATTGTTCGTTCACTGCTTTACAGGCATAATGACCAGATGGGGAATACATTCGATTAAGGAAGGCAGAATGACAAAGTCTTACCATTATTCAATGATAACAATAATGGCTTTGCTCAGTGGTTGTCAGGTCATTAATTTAAAAGAAAGTAATTTAAGCAATGCTTTAAAAAGTAAGAATGAAAGTATTTTGACCGACGGCACCTTAAGTCATCAAACCCAAAATTTACTGTATTTGGTCAAAAAAGATGAAAAGTCTTGCCTGCAAAATTTTGATGATTGTTTAAATAAAATTCAAAGTCTGTCTGAAAATAGCAGCCGTGAAGAGCGCTATGCTGCGCTCAGTGAAATTTACTTAGCCAAAGCTTTAGACGTTGGGCGTAGCAGCCAGTGTAATGTCATTAATAAAAATAACAGTTGCGTTGGTAATCCCCCCTAAAAATAAAAGGATCTAAAAGTAGAATTTTCTCTTAAGATACGAGCAGGAGATTCTGCATGAAAACATCTAAATTTACTGACAGTCAGATCATGTCCATCTTGAAACAGGCAGAATCTGGCACACCTGTAGCGACCCTTTGCCGTGAACACGGCATGAGTAATGCTACCTTTTATAAATGGCGTGCCAAATATGGTGGTATGGATACATCATTAATGGCTCGACTGAAAGAGCTAGAAGCCGAAAATACCAGACTTAAAAAGATGTATGCGGAAGAGCGATTAAAGGCCGAAATCATCCAGGAAGCGATGGCAAAAAAGTGGTAAAGCCATCTTGCCGGCGTAAGATGGCACAACAGGCAGTTGCCCAGCATGCCATTAGTATTCGTTTGGCTTGTAAAGCATTTGGCATTAGTGAAACCTGCTACCGCTATCAAGCCAAACTCAGCGATGACAATGCACTCATTGCTGAACAGCTCATTGAACTCACTGAGGAAAATTCCGATTGGGGCTTTGGTTTGTGCTTCTCGTATTTACGGCATGTTGAGAGTTGCTGCTGGAATCACAAGCGGGTTTACCGCATTTACTGTGAGTTGGCACTGAATCTGCGTATTAAACCGAGAAGAAGACTAAAACGGCATGCGCCTGAACCATTGAAAGAACCAATCCGAGAAAATCAGGTTTGGTCATTAGATTTTATGCATGATCAGCTTTCCGATGGTCGCAAGTTTCGATTATTGAATGTGATTGATGATTACCGCCGCGAAGGCCTAGCCATTGAAGCAGGGTTCTCATTGCCCACAATCAGGGTTATTCGTACGTTGAATCAATTGCTGGAGTGGAGAGAAAAACCGTTAGTGATCCGATGCGATAATGGTCCCGAATTTATCAGTCACGAATTTGTGCGCTGGGCTACTGAGCACGGTATTCGTATTGAATATATTCAACCGGGTAAGCCACAGCAGAATGCGTATATTGAACGCTATAATCGGACCATACGTTATAGTTGGCTGAGCAAGCATTTATTTGATACTTTGGATGAAGTACAAGATT
>NZ_AMSS01000006.1 GCF_000313935.1 Acinetobacter sp. WC-141
GCCCATGAGGAGACAAAGCAGAGCTATGGTTATATTCGATTAACCAAATACTTACAAGCTCAGGGTATAAAAATGAGTATGTACGCTGTACGTCAGATAAAAGCGCTGAACCACCTGTATTGTAAGCGACACAAGCGTTTTAAAAGGACTACGAATAGTGACCATAATCGAGCGATCTATGAAAACCTGCTGGAGCAACAATTCTCAATGACTAGACCAAATCAAGCATGGTCAAGTGATATTACGTACATATGGACTGTTGAAGGATGGCTGTATTTAGCAGCGGTAAAAGACCTTTACACGAAGCAAGTGGTTGGCTATAGCTTAAATGAGCGCATGACAACACAGCTTGTTTGTAATGCGCTAAATATGGCTATTCACAATCAAAAACCAACCAAAGAACTGATTGTGCATTCAGACAGAGGAAGTCAATATTGCAGCCAGGAATATCGAAATATACTTGAGCAATATGGTTTTCAAGGTTCAATGAGCAAGCGCGGAGACTGTTACGATAATGCACCGATTGAAAGCTTTTGGGGAATACTGAAAAATGAGTTAGTGCATCATTACAACTATCAAACCAGAGAAGAAGCCAAAGCAGATATTATAAAATACATTGAGTTATTTTATAATCATCGAAGAATTCAAAAGGGTTTGGGTTTTAAGACACCAAATCAAATGGCCGAAGACTTTTATAAGTTGGCTGCCTAGAATCTCCCAAGGGAAAGTCTCCTGATAATTCAGCGTATATCAAAATATCAAAGGACTAATTGAGGAGAATCCACTAGTAAGAATGTCTAGGCATATTACTCGGTTTACACAGGGGAATATGAGCCATGTTGAATTACATGAATTGCCTGAGTTAATAAATAAAGTAAGAAATTATCCAAGTAGGAGAATGGTTATCGGAATTGAATTAGCTATTTTACTCTCTCCAAGACCTTCTGAATTACGTTGTGCCACTTGGGAGCAGTTCGATTTTAAAAAGAAATTATGGAATAGACCAGCTGAGGTTATGAAAGGGGGTATAGCACATACAATCCCTTTACCTAAACAAGCAATTACACTTTTGAAAGAGTTAGAGACATATAAAACTGAATCACCATATCTATTTCCTAGTCGTACGACTTATCAAAAGCCTATATCAGATGGGACGTTTAATGCCGTGCTAAACCGTTGTGGTTACAAAGGAAAGCAAACTATGCATGGATTTAGGCATATAGCGAGTACGGCGCTAAATAACCAATTCAGCGATAAAGAACAAGTGATTGAGGTATGTTTAGCACATAAGAAAAAAGGTGTTAAAGCTGTATATGACAAAAGTAATCATCTAGAGGAAAGAAAGTTAATCATGCAATGGTGGGCAGATCACATAGAGCATATATCAAAATGAAATTACTATCATATTATAAAGATAAGGACTCGAATGAATTTGGATTAAGGGTCTTAAGTCTTGAATATAGCGCTGAATTTGAAGATCAGATGAATGAGTTTGAACCACAAGTGTTAGTTGCAGAACTAGAATCTGAAAATTTACGAGTTATTAAATTAGCAGAAAAAAATTGGTATGGATTTGGATTGTACCAACCAAAGGATGAAATTATAGGTGATCAGGAAAAGTTAAAAGATATACCAAAGGTTATTTTTCTAAGTACAAATAGTGACTTAAAATCCAAGTGGAAAGAGAATGGATGTTTAGTTTGTACTGATGAAGAATATTATAAAGAATGTAGAAATATGCTATTTAACTCATTACTATGAATTTGATTTTTTGGTAATAAAGTGTTATAATAAGATATATTATATGTTAAGACCACATTTGTATAAAAAATATAATTTATAAATTAAAAATAATATTTAAATTTTTTTCATCTAACTATTTTGATGAATTTATTTTTTTCATAAGTCTAAAAGATCATTTTATTTTCTATTTTTTGAAAAAATTTTTTTTAAAAATTTTTATGTATTTTATTTTCCCTTTTTTATTTCTTTTATATAAATGTTTTCTTAGATATTTTTTTATTAAAAATTTAAAAAAGGGGAAATTATGTTAGAGAAAAATTTTGAAATTGATATGCTTGAGGTGAATTTATATGTAGATCATGATGCAGAAAAACTTTCAAATGGAACTTATATTTATTCAAAAAATTATTTAAAAAATTTGAATGAATTAAAAAATATTTCAGATAATGATGTTGTGCTTAAAAATAAGCCAAAATGGTTAAGCTCTGAAGATGGAAAAAATATTAAAATCACATCATTAAGTAGTAGTTGTATTAATGTAAGTGGTAATATTTATAAGTGGTTGAAAAATGATAATATTCTTGGTGAAACAGACTTAATTAAATTGGTTTATGAGTTTGTACAAGTTTTACAAACTATGAATTTAGTTCATCCTACATCAGCACAAATTCAGAGAATTATTGAAGGTGATTATAGAGTTTATAAAGCTGATGTTAAAAGGGATTTGATATTTGAAAACAAGGATCGTTCATTAAGATATTTAGACCACATTCAACGTATTGGTTATTTTCCCAATAAGGCTAAAGAGAAGTATCCAAATGGCGTATATTTCGGTAAAAAAAGTAAAACAAGATGGTCGATTTGCTACTATCATAAATCTACTGAATTAAAAGCCAAATTACAAAGGTTTAACACAGAACCAAAGCTCTTTGAATTAGCAGAAAGAATGATCAGAGCAGAGGCTAGTGTTTATAATGATCAACTTAAAGAATGGAAGTTATCATATGGATATCAATGGGGAAACAAATCGTATGTAAATAATTTGTTTAAGGAAAAATTTTCAAGACTACGCTTACCTGATCAAGATAAAAGAGACAAAGTTCTTGATATTATAGATAAAAATGACAGAAAATTTTATACATTATTAAAAGAGGGGTGTATAGAAGATTATTATAGTAGATCAACAATACATAATAAAAGAATGAAATTTTATACAGAGTATGGTGTAGATATTGATTTAATTAAGAAGTATAAAAATGTATAAAAAAATCAATAATAAAAACAAATTTGAAAATAAAAATAATTCGACACATGCAGTAATAAAGGAAATGCATTTTATGAAAAATTTAGATATTGGGGGGAATAATAAGAATGAAAAAATTAAGATTAACAAAAAAAGAAGTATGCCATATTTTGTCTATAAAGAGTGATAAACTAGATAAGTTGATTAAAACTGATATTTTATTTCCTAAGCCATATAAAGAGGGAAATCAAAGGCAGTCACCAGTATATTTTGACGCTGTTGCAATAGAAACATGGTGGAATCAAAAAATAAATTTTAATTAGATATGACATTCAAAGCGATACTTTATGTATCGCTTTTTTTTATCTATTTTTTAACACTCTATAGACTGTTGCAATTCCACACCCAACAGCTTTAGCAATTTCTTCTTTTGTTAATCCTTTAATATTTAGTTCTTTTATTCTTTGGTGTTTAGTTAAGTCTGCTTTTTTGCCTGTTGGGATATATCCACTTCTTTCTAAACCTTGTTTGATACGTTCTCTACGTTTGTCATTGTCTAGTCGTGCCATAGTAGCAAGAAGATCAATCAACATGTTATTAATCAAATTTAAAATAGAGCTAGTTATGCTTTGATCTTCATCAAATTTCATATGTGTTGTGGGTAAATCAGCCACAACTAATCTTAAACCTTTTTCTTTAATACGATTTTTCAGAATTTCAAAATCATTTTGTGATAAGCGTGACAAACGATCTACACTTTCAACAAGCAAGGTGTCTCCGTCCTCAGATTCTTCTAATAGTTTGTTTAGGATAGGGCGATTTAGTTTTGTACCTGATTCATTCTCTATGTATTCCACATGTTCATGATCATTGTAATTTTTTGAGAACAATTTTAAGTCATCTAATGCACGCTCGGCATCCTGATCTTTAGTACTAGCTCTTACATAAATTCGAATAGTCATTATCGTATACCTATATACTTTTAAGTCTTATGATAAATCTATCTTTTAGTTATTACCAGAGCTTAAATGAGAGAAAATTCAGGATGATAAGAAATTATTTTGTAGGTATAGTTATTTGATAAGTACATGCTCATAATTTATCAAAAATTGATAATATTAAATCTTATATAAATTAATAAACTATGTATGAATTATCTATCAGGGATGTATAGCAGATGTATATGGAAATATTTGAAGTTAAATTCTCACTTTAGACTTAGGCGTAGAGTTATGACGCACAGCTTTACATTTTTTATTCCCATAATTCGAATAAAATGCTATAAATACATAACTTTATTAATAATATCAATGTCTTTATTGAGGGTGTTATGGGGATTCAAAAAATCATTATTCATGAGGTTCGTCGTATTAAAGATGGAAATCCTTTAATTACAAACTATAAAGAACAGGAAAATGATTTATCTACTCTTGAAGAAGAATTAAGCCAAAATCTATTAGAGCTTTTTACCAAGTCAAATTTAAATTATGGTGAATTTGCTTTAGATGGAAATCCAGATCTGGAACCAGCTTTTGAACAAACATTAAACAAATATTTTAACCCGAGTAATGAATGCTCAGATTTTGTTGAAATGACGATTGAGCTATCAAAAAACTACGCTTCAATTATTGGTGAAAATAAGCTTAGCAGTGTTAAAGGTGGATTTTTAGTCTTTTATCTTTACGAAGTAAAAGGGAAGATTTGTCTTGCTATAGCGATTGTTAATAAAACAAAAGGAGCTGATGTAACTAGTGATTTAGAGTTTGTTGCAAGCCATTTACTAGATCTTTCAATGCTTCATTTAGGAGCTAGTATAAATATTTCAGATTGGCATTCAGGGTTTAGTCACAGATATGTAAAGTTTAAGGCGGGGCGTGCGTCTGATATCCGAGATTATTTTGAAGCATTTGTTGGATGTCAGTTGGATAAAAAAGCAGCACAAACTGAAACTCGAGAATTAAGAAAAGCAATTCAAGAATTTTCGAAAAACACCTTAAATCTTGACCAAGATGCTATCGACAAAAATTTACGAGATGTTCATGGTTTTATTACTGAAAAACAAAAAAATGAAGAAACAATTTTATTAAGTAGTATTGCAAAACATATATTTCCTGACCACGATGAAGAATTTCTGACATATGCAAGTAATGAAAGAAAAATTTCTGAATTTATTCAGATTGATAAAGTAGCTTTAAGAACTTTTAAAAAGATTTCATTTAAAAGCAGTAAATTTTCATTAAGTTTTGAAAGAGAGTTATTAGGAAATCAATTTAAATTTGAGAATGGGGTATTAACTATTACTGATTTGCCTGAAAAACTTCGAATGGAGCTAGAAGAGGAAAATTCTAACTCGTCTACTCAAGAAGGGTAACCGACTGTGTTCTTATTGATTAAATAAATTTGGTTATTATTATGACTGATATTGCAAAAAAATTTAGTGATATTTTTCTATCTTTGCAGGATAGAGAGAACAGTCGTGACCAAATTACAGGTTGGCTACAATTAAATCAAAATACTCTAAGTATACTAAAGGAATTAGCTCATAATGAATTGGCTGATAGTAGTATCGAGTGCATTGTAGATGGTGAGAGCTATGGTTCAGTTGCTTTAGATGATATTACTGAAAAATATTTTAATAATAATATTAAATGTGAAATAACGTTACATAAAAGTGACTTATCTAAAAATTTAGATTATGCGATTTGTAACGATTGGAGTGATTTACTAAATTCTGAATATTCAATAAAAAAACCTGTAAAAAGTGTATTTTTTATTAAGAAACAAACATATTTAAATGAAAATTCTGGAAATTTTAGATTTAAAAACTATTTGAACTTAAATCAGGTATTTAATTTAATCAAATTTTTATCTGAAAGTACTAATAGTTGGAGTAATACTGTTTTTTATCAAAGACCTATTCGATTTGTATTTACCTTAGATGAAAGTGTTTTAGATTATTCAATAGATATAACAGCACTTGAAAATTTAAGAAAAAGAGATTTACATCAAGAAGCTATTGTGAATTTGATGTGTAAAGAATTGGTTAGTTTTGTGAAGGATATTGATGAAAAACAACGATTTAATTATCTAGTTAAAAATTTTAATGCTTTAACCTCTAACATTCTTTTAAGTTATCAGTCTTATACTGAAAACTATAGTTTTGATAAGGTGAGAAAAGAATATTTAGAAAAACGTACTGAATATATAAAAAAGATGAACGAAGCATTTGATGCTGTTGCACTAAAAATGTTAGCAATACCAGCAGTAATTTGGTTTGCTATAGCTCAAATTAAACCACCTCATATATCTAGCCAATATATTGATTTTTCTAAAAATTATATAGTTTTAATTACTGTTTTAATTCTAGTAATTATTATGATTATGAATATTTGGGGGCATCGTAATTCTCTTAATGCTATGGTTAAAGAATATCAAGATATTTTTTCTAACTTATCATTAAAATTTGAAGATGAAACTATTAAAATTCTTTCAGTTAAGGAAGAATTAGATCAATACTGTTTTTCTGTTAAATTAAAAATGTATTTTTCAATTTTTTCAGCAGTAATTTTATTAATTATTACTTTTATTCTTTTTCTACAGAGTAATTATAATATTAATTTTATTAAATTTTTAAATTAATCATCTAAGAAGTGGATAACATATGATTGATATATTATTAAAGTTATTGCCCATAATTCTTGCAATAGGTCCCTTATTTGTATGGCTAGATAAATCAAAAAGATTTTCACATCGAAGAAAATTTTACGCAAAGAGAATTGAGGAGATAAAAGCCTATACTCATAAATATTACAAAAAAGAAGTACAGCAAATTGAAAAAGATTGTGCAGCTCAATTGCTTGTTGGATCTGAAAAAGTAGGACATGTTGAAGTGGATTATGTGATCGAACATTATCCTCAACGTTTTTTTTCTGTAATAGAGGATGTGATTACAGCAAGACAATTTTTAAAAGTAAAAGTTATTAATGAAAAAACTATATTTGTTACTCAATATACGAAACAGCAGCTAATTAAGATGCTTATGGTTTTAGCTATTTTGTACTTTCTTTCTTTAGGAATTATCTACTTAAATGATCTAGGGGTTATATTGTTGGATTGGCTACCATTTGTAAGACCAATTATTGTTGATCCTACAATTTATTTTATTGGTTTTATATTTTCGTTATCCTTATTTGTTCTCAGTATTAGTATGATTTGGATATTTTTTTGGAGTGCTGATGCTACTTTACGCATTTATGACAAATTAAATTTACAATATCAACCTGAAACATCAGAAACATCAGAAACATCAGAAACATCAGAAACATCAGAAACATCAGAAACATCAGAAACATCACAATTGACATAGATTGTTTTTTTTCTTCTTTCGTAAGGGGCTATTATGTTTTTATAAGGTATTGTTATTTAATTAGTATAATAGGAATGAGTACCTTTTTTAAATTTATTTTAATAATATTCATAAAAAACAGTGTTTTACTTTATTGATTTGATCCCGACCTTCGGAATAAAAGTTATTCTAATAGTTTGTAATTTGTATCACCATGTGTATCATATAGAAATTAAAGTTAATTAAGTTTATTAAAAACAATATCTTATAATTTTATTTGGTAGTGGATATACCTACCAAGATTTATAAAGACTTATAAGCAATTTAATAGCTTATAGGTCTTTTTTTATGCCTGTTCGTCTCATTCTCTATAAGGTAAGTGAAGAGGTATGCCAAAAGAATGCCTACAATGAGCACACCCCCTTATAAACACTTAAGAACCAGAACAACACCTTTTTTATAAATAAAATAAATATATATATTAGAAAACTTGATTAATTTTATTTTTCGTATATACTGAACATAACTAGAAAAAGTCATGTTTGGTAAAAACTTCTCTAAGTACCGCAGTATTAGTCATAATTCTTCGTTTTTTTTAGATTTTCAGCTCCATTCTTTATTATTTCGATGTTATAGCTAACCAATAAAATGGTTTAAATTTTAAAAAAAAATAGGATTTATTATGTCTAATTCAAATATCATGAAAGGTACTGTTAAGTGGTTTAACGAAGCTAAAGGTTTCGGTTTTATCCAACCAGAATCAGGACCAGACGTTTTTGCTCATTTTAGCGAAATCGCTAACTCAGGTTTCAGAACGCTTGCTGAAGGTCAACGTGTTGAATTCAGTGTTGCACAAGGCCAAAAAGGCCCAAATGCTGTAAATATTGTTGCTCTATAAATAATTATAAGCATGAATAAATAAAAGCACTGATGAGTGCTTTTATTTTCAAATTAATTTTAAAGTTGTTTTAAGATTATAAATAAATTTAATTTAGGATATAAATTGTTAAAAATAAATGATTTAATTGCAAAATCTAAAAATGGTACAGAAATTCTAGTATCTTTAATTCCTCTAAATAGAATACAAAATACACGTGATGGTTTTAAAACTGTTGAAGTTGGTAAGAGAGTTCTTCTTTCTTCTGGAGTTGAAGTTGATTTAAATTTAGATGGGCGTACATTTTATGCCTCTATAAATCAACTATTTAAATTAGATTATAGAGTTAGTTAAAAACTCAATTTGTTATTGGATATTTAGGTAGATCCATTATTTCTGCCATAATTTTATTAGGATATTAGAATGCTTAAACAAGATATTAGTGTTAAAGATCAGTTTGGAACTAAATATGTCATTCAGGCAACTGTAGATCACTATTTTGCGAATACTCAATGTTTTTCAAATTTAAAATACATTACAGTTGAAGGCGAAGACATACGTCCGAGTTTTGAAATGTGTTTTCAAAGTACTTCAACTGGTAAAATTTTTAAAATTGATAAGTTAAATTAATTTATCAACGTAGGAGCTTTAATGCGGCAGGATAGAGTTCTTCTGAAAAATAGAAAACCGTCATCGCGTTAGGGCACATTGCAAATACTCAGTTAAACAATAGCTTTAATAATAAAGTGCAGGTGGTGAAAGCCACACTAGCGCATTTTTACTTTCTAAAACCCCTATACCTCTAAAAATTCCCCACCTTTATAAACCCCAATTTAACAATAACTTATTGATTATTTAACCTTGCTTTTTAATGATCTATTTTAAAGCAAATGTCATTTTGTGTGCTTGACTCCAATAAATGTGAAGCTTATCCTTTGCCTGCTGGCCACATTGCCAGCCGGCTTTGACAGGCTGAATATTATCTCCCGCATCAGAGCTTTTCCTTCTGAGGAACAGCCTTGTGTGGTGTGCCACTCGTCTCTTTCCCGTAGCGGTAGGACGGGAGAGGGACACCTTCGGGTGTGCTAGTTTGAGATAATACTAGTCTGTCAACCTTCTTCCGTTCTGCCACCATAATTCTATAAATGTCTGGCAGAACTCCCAATAAAAAGGAGTTGGCTTTGCACATTCTGAATTTCTTGGCAGCCTTTGCCAAAAGCTATAACGACACTACTTAAAAATTAAAGCAACTTGATAGCCAAAAGGTTCTCAGGCTTTAAGTCATTACGGCTCAAAAAAATTTGCATCAACAATAAAACTTGAGATGTGCCAAGCACAGTCTTTGCGGCTTTGCTGTGCCTTTTTTTCTCCCAGAAAGGGCACTGGCTTTTTTCTCTTTTAGAAACAACAAGAATTTATAACGGTAAAACTATGCCAAATTTAGTTCTCTCTTCACGTGCTATCCAAGCTATAAATAAGTCAATTGATCTGTTCCATCATCACGGGTTTCATACGGTTGGGGTCAATAGAATTATTCAAGAGTGTGAAATGCCAAAAGCGACTTTTTATAATTATTTTCACTCTAAAGAACGGTTGATTGACATCTGCTTAACCGTGCAAAAAGAGCGCCTAAAACAAAAAGTAATTTCCATTGCTGAGCACATCCACTACCCAAGCGCGATTGATAAACTCAAAGCATTTTATTTCTTACATACAAATTTAGAGGGTCTTTACTACTTATTATTTAAAGCCATTTTTGAAACGAAACTAGGCTATCCAAAAGCCTATCAAACTGCGGTTAGATATCGAACTTGGCTCATCAATGAAATTTATAGTCAGCTCATAAAGCTAAAAACCGACGCTTCGTTTCATGATGCCAAGCTATTTTTATATATGATTGAAGGTACAATTATTCAGCTTTTAGATTCGAATATGGCGGATGAGCGGGAAAGGGTGCTGGATTGTTTTTTGGTGGGGTTGGTTTGTGGCGAATGAAAATAAATAACTCTATGAGATCGAAAAGTCCTAAGCTATAAAGGTTCAGTAATAGACTGAAAATGCTGCTTTAACGAGTCTAAGAAAAGTTGGACCTTTTTTGGAATTTTTGATCCATAGGGTGTGGTTGCATAAAAATGAACTGTTGATGAAAAGATGTCTTGTGAACAATTAATAATAACGCCAGCATCCTCATATCCTTTTGCTAAAAAATCGGGAATAAATAAAAGACTTTGGTTCTTTTGGCAAAAATCTAAAAGAATTTCTATATTATTGCAAATGAGTTGAGGGATTGAATCAATAAAATTATTTTTTAAATCCGATCTTGAATATAATGATATATTATGTTTTCTTAATTCTTCTATATTTTTAGGTTTTCCATATTTATTTAAAAATGCAGTCGTTGCATAAAAATTTCTTTTATAAGTCTCTAGTAAAAAGATATCTTGCTCTTTAATTTCTTCATCAATTTTTAAAATAATATCAAATTTATTTTCATTGATATCTATTGAATTTTCTGAAAATAAAAGATCAATTTCGATGTGAGGATATTGAATTAAAAAATTGGAAATAATCTCTGAAAAGCATGTTTTTACAAAAGCATGAGGAACACTAATTTTTAATATACCTTCAGGATACTTTTGATCGTAGATGAAGTCATTGGCTGCTAAATCTAATTCTTTAACAATGACTTTGCAGCGTTGATAGAACTTTTCTCCCGAACGGGTAAGGTCCATCTTTCTGGTATTACGCGTAAACAATGATGTACTAAATAGACTTTCTAAATAAAAGATTCTTTTAGAAACTTGATCTCTAGTAACACCTAATTTTCTAGAGGCATTACTAAAATTTCCATTTT
Organism: Acinetobacter sp. WC-141; assembly: GCF_000313935.1. Taxonomy (GTDB): domain Bacteria; phylum Pseudomonadota; class Gammaproteobacteria; order Pseudomonadales; family Moraxellaceae; genus Acinetobacter. The sequence continues at coordinate 11,063 of NZ_AMSS01000006.1, forward strand.
CTACGACACTAATGAAAGTATTAATACAGTCTAGTTTATCCATTAAATTTTGAAAGGCTAAATTGGCGTGGTAATCCCCCCTAAAAATAAAAGGATCTAAAAGTAGAATTTTCTCTTAAGATACGAGCAGGAGATTCTGCATGAAAACATCTAAATTTACTGACAGTCAGATCATGTCCATCTTGAAACAGGCAGAATCTGGCACACCTGTAGCGACCCTTTGCCGTGAACACGGCATGAGTAATGCTACCTTTTATAAATGGCGTGCCAAATATGGTGGTATGGATACATCATTAATGGCTCGACTGAAAGAGCTAGAAGCCGAAAATACCAGACTTAAAAAGATGTATGCGGAAGAGCGATTAAAGGCCGAAATCATCCAGGAAGCGATGGCAAAAAAGTGGTAAAGCCATCTTGCCGGCGTAAGATGGCACAACAGGCAGTTGCCCAGCATGCCATTAGTATTCGTTTGGCTTGTAAAGCATTTGGCATTAGTGAAACCTGCTACCGCTATCAAGCCAAACTCAGCGATGACAATGCACTCATTGCTGAACAGCTCATTGAACTCACTGAGGAAAATTCCGATTGGGGCTTTGGTTTGTGCTTCTCGTATTTACGGCATGTTGAGAGTTGCTGCTGGAATCACAAGCGGGTTTACCGCATTTACTGTGAGTTGGCACTGAATCTGCGTATTAAACCGAGAAGAAGACTAAAACGGCATGCGCCTGAACCATTGAAAGAACCAATCCGAGAAAATCAGGTTTGGTCATTAGATTTTATGCATGATCAGCTTTCCGATGGTCGCAAGTTTCGATTATTGAATGTGATTGATGATTACCGCCGCGAAGGCCTAGCCATTGAAGCAGGGTTCTCATTGCCCACAATCAGGGTTATTCGTACGTTGAATCAATTGCTGGAGTGGAGAGAAAAACCGTTAGTGATCCGATGCGATAATGGTCCCGAATTTATCAGTCACGAATTTGTGCGCTGGGCTACTGAGCACGGTATTCGTATTGAATATATTCAACCGGGTAAGCCACAGCAGAATGCGTATATTGAACGCTATAATCGGACCATACGTTATAGTTGGCTGAGCAAGCATTTATTTGATACTTTGGATGAAGTACAAGATT
>NZ_AMSS01000007.1 GCF_000313935.1 Acinetobacter sp. WC-141
TCCCCAAGCTTGTATGAAGCATCAACAAAAGATACGCCATCAATTACAGCGGCTGCTCCAGTTCCAGCAGAAATATCGTGAGTATTACCCGCCATACTGGTTGCACCAAACACACCTTTAAGTGTATTTACGGTAAAACCTTGAAACTCACGCGACCAGTAATCTGCAACCAGATCACCAACAGCACCAAGTGGATCGTCACCAGATA
>NZ_AMSS01000008.1 GCF_000313935.1 Acinetobacter sp. WC-141
AGGATTTCTGGCTTTGTTGTTCGCAACGAGGGCTAATTCTGGAGTTCCGTATAAGGCATAATCAATAACGACATCTCGACTGATAATCAGTGCAGTAACTTTAGCCAATCTCGCTGCAATTTCCATGTCAGGAATTTGTCCACTTATTCCAATGATGATGAGAACTGCAGCATTGACTTAGATCGCCAGTGCTCAGTACTGGCTATCATGTAGCTTTTATCGCTTTAGCGCCTTAACTTATTTAAGTGGCGTAACTTGCATAACTTATGCATCCTATTTAGGTGACCTCAGTTATAGTATTCCGTGTCAGGAATCTGTCCACTTATTCCAATGATGATGAGAACTGCAGCAATAAATTATAAAGGCAGGATAGGTGGTTACTTAACCAGCATAAGTTATGTAACTTATGCTAATTCATATTAAAATCACATGAAAGCAATCTTAATTAAAAACTTAGTATGAAAGGGCGTGGTCTTTTGTTTAAAGTGACAATTAACTAAAGGGTTACTTCTTGTATTTAGGAGCATAACCAACTTCTAACAAATAAGAAAAATACTTTCTAACATTATCGCTATCAAGAAGATCACTTGATATCCTTTCCTGAAAGTCTTCTAGAGTCTCTCCACGATGTGCGAAATCATTACCAAATTTTGGATAGTTAGTAATATCACATAGCTTTTTAGCAAAGAATATACATTGCTTAGCTGTCAATTTATAAGTTGGCTCTAAAGGAGCACTTGTACTCGTTTTATTTTGTTCTTTTTCTTCAAACATGAAATGTAATTCTGAAATATTTCTTCCCTCCTTTTTTTGTATATAAGAAACAGTAATATCCGTAAATTTGTTAATTTGATTTAAAGCTACGGTAAGAACCCTTTTTTTAAAGTCTCCCATCTTTTTATATTCATCTTCTATCAATCCGAGTTTTGATCTAAGCTCATCTATAGAAATATATAACTTACCAGTTGATCTCCAACGTATGAGTAACTCATACAGGCGAATAGCATAAATGCTTGTAAGTGGTGAGATTTGTTTAAGTTCATATCTTGTGAACTTTTCTTCAAGTTTTACAAATAAGGGGATAATATCTGGTGCAAAAATTAGTTGGACGCATCCCTCTTCCTTAACATAACCAACTTTTGAAACCCACCTACTTTTGTATATTCCTATTTTTCCAGTTATAGGATCTACTGCTTTATAATTCAAATGCCGTTCAAAAAGATTATCACATGCAGATTGTAACGCTTCATAAGATGCTTGACGTCCTAAATTAAACTGTTTCATGTATTCAGAAGCATGAATCGTAAGTATAGTATCAGAAGTAAGTTCTTTCTCAATTTCTCGAGCAGCAATGATCGCAATTAATATTAGCCTTTGCTCAGATAGATTTAGTGAATACGATGCTTCAACCAAATTATTATCTTTATATACTATGTTACTCATAGGGAGATATATTAAGGAAAATGTTATAAATAGATATATTGACAATACTACTTAACGTCCACAAATGAAAGTATTTTTAATAAAAGAATTTGTCAACTTATGCACAGAATTTGTCAACTTAGAAACAGGAAAAAGTCAACTTATTGGTAGGAATATGTCAACTCAGAAACAGGAAAAAGTCAACTTATTGGTAGGAATTTGTCAACATATACTTCCTGTATCCCTTTGCTAGTCAAGCTTTGAGCAGAGATATAAATAATAAATTTAAATAAATATATATAAATTCAAAAAGACCATTCTTTTGTGGATAACTTTTTTTTAATTTTTTTTTCATGATAGTTGATTACTTCATAAATCACCGTTAAATTATACACAAACAAACTTACGTAACTTACATAAATTATGATTATCTTAGTTGGTGGTGAAAAAGGCGGTGCTGGTAAAAGCTGTTTAGCTCAAAATCTTGCAGTTTACTTACAACAAAGTCAAAGAGACGTCCTCTTATTAGATGCTGACCCTCAAGGAACAACAACAGATTGGGTCAAAGAAAGAGATGAAAACGATGAATTAAATAATATTCCATCAGTACAAGCATCAGGGAATATACGTTCAGTTTTAAAAGATTTAGATAAAAGATACCAAGATATTATCATTGATGCAGGTGGACAGGATTCTGAAGCATTACGTTCAGCAATGACTATAGCTACACATATGTTATTGCCGTTTAGACCCAAACGAAGAGATCTAAAAACTTTAGATCATATGGAACAAGTTTTAAAATTAGCAAAGACAGTAAATCCAAATCTGAAAGCTAGAGCAATTATTACTCAGTGTCCAACTCTTCCTTCTCAAGTTCAAAGAATTTTAGATGCAAAAGAGGCATGCAAATCATTTGGTATTGATGCATTGAATTCAATCACAACAAATCGAAATGTTTATGATGATGCAGATGAAAATGGGCTTTCGGTTTTTGAAGTAAATAGTGATCCTAAAGCGAAAGCTGAAATTGAAAGTATTGCAAGAGAGTTTTTAGGAGTATAACTATGGCTGGTTTAACTGGGCTAAACAAAAAACCTGAACCTACTGAACAAGATAAAATGTTAGATGCATTTATATCTGGTGCAGAAAAGAGGGTAAAGGCTTTAGAATCAAGTGAAAAAAAATTTATTCGTTACACTTTTTCTCTCAATGAAGATATTAGTAAACTAATTGATGAGCTGGTTGTAAAAGGGCAAAATGCAAGAATAAATCGTTCAAGTATTGTTCGAGCAGCTATAGAAAATTTATCGACATATAGTGCAGATGAATTAAAAGAAATATTAAATAAATAAATAAATTAAAAATATCCCACTTTTTTAAGGGGGATATTTTTTATCCAAGTTAAATTTACTGTAAGTCCCCGGTGAACCCTATAGATATTTTTAAATTCAGCTCAGGCTCTAGCAGTGTGGTGGTAATTTATCTATTTGAGTTATTTTATATGAAGGCGTCCTTTTCTGCACAGACACGGATCTAGGCTATTCAGCTTGGCTGACTGAATTGATGTCATGATGTTTGATGCACATTGTCAAATTCTTTATCAAGCGAAACTCTGAATCAATGCTTGTAATTGTTTCACTATGATGAGTTTGAGTCCAGTGAAATGTTGCTTGTTTCAACCGTAGAGCTTTGAATACCCAGTCCATCATGTATCAACACTTTCATACAATGACCACGCTTATTCCAAAACAAGATAACCTCAATGTTGCGATTTGACATGGTCAAAGGCTTTTAGGACATGAGAAAGAGCAGTATAAGTAACTGCTCGCATAGGCACTGTTGCAAATAGGCTGACATGATAAGCTAAATATCTTATTTATTTCGAGATACAGCAGATGAATCCCTTCCATGGTCGGCACTTTCAAGGTGAAATCATTCTTTGGGCTGTTCGTTGGTATTGTAAATATGGCATCAGCTATCGTGAACTTCAAGAAATGCTCGCTGAACGAGGTGTGAATGTTGACCACACCACAATTTATCGTTGGGTTCAGCGTTATGCTCCAGAAATGGAAAAACGCTTACGCTGGTATTGGCGTAATCCTACAGATTTACATTCATGGCATATGGATGAGACTTATATCAAAGTGAAGGGGCGATGGACTTACCTGTATCGTGCAGTTGATCAACGGGGTCATACGATTGACTTTTACCTTTCCGCTAGACGGAACAGTAAATCAGCCTATTGTTTTTTAGGAAAGATCTTCAATACGGTGAAAAAATGGCAAATTCCACGGGTCATCAATACAGATAAAGCAGCGACCTATGGCCATGCTTTATCACGGTTAAAGCGAGAAGGAAAATGTCCAGTAGATATTGAGCACAGGCAGATTAAGTATAAAAATAATGTCATTGAATGTGATCATGGTAAGTTAAAGCGGATCATCAGGGCCACATTAGGATTCAAATCTATGAAGACGGCTTATGCCACAATTAAAGGTATTGAAGTCATGCGTGCACTACGTAAAGGACAAGCATCGTCATTTTATTATGGTCAGCCTCAAGGTGAAGTGTGTCTAATCAACAGGGTTTTCGGTCTCTAAGCACTTTTAAAAAGGAACTTCATCGACTCAAATCTCTATTTGCAACAGTGCCAAATTTTTTTGCCTTTTAATCACGGTTTTTGAAATTAGCCAATAATAATCTCTACAGATGAAATAAATTTATTATAATCATCCTGATAACAAAAAGGATATACCTTGTGCGCCATTCTTATCATATTGAAAAACATTACATCGAACGTGCGGGATGGTTGCGTGCAGCTGTGCTGGGGGCAAATGACGGGATTATTTCAGTCACAAGTCTCGTGGTGGGAATCGCAGCCAGTGGAGCATCTACCCATACTGTACTGGTGACCTGTATCGCCGGATTAATATCTGGAGCTGCATCGATGGCTGCAGGTGAATACATCTCCGTTAAATCGCAACAAGACATTGAAAAGAATGATCTGCAGATGGAAGAACGTGAACTGCAACGCCATCCTGAACATGAATTAAATGAGCTAAAAAATATTTACATACAGCGTGGATTACAACCCGCTTTAGCGCAAGAAGTCGCGCAACAACTGACTGCACACAATGCTTTAGATGCACATGCGCGTGATGAAATTGGTATTTCAGATCATACTTCTGCCCAGCCGTTTCGTGCTGCCTTCTCTTCAGCCATTGCATTTACTGTAGGCTCATTATTTCCTTTAATTTCAATTATGCTTCTGCCTGAGCGATACTTAGAGAAAGGCGTCATGCTGATTGGGGTATTAAGTCTCGGAATTATGGGTGCCTTGGCCAGTTATGCGGGCGGCGCCAGTATTTGGAGAGGTTCGATTCGGGTAATGATTTGGGGTATTATTGCCATGTTATTCAGTGCTTGGATTGGATCATTATTTAATGTTGCGGTGGCATAAGATCCTTTTTTGTATAATCCAAATATTCCCACTCCATGAGGAGTATAGATAATAAGTCTATAGAAATACCTGACCTATCTGACATGCTTTATATCAATAAAGCATGTTGTTCTAGGTGAACAATATGCCTATTTTCTATAGTTATAGATCTAAATCATTTCATTTTTTTAAAAAGCATACTTTTTAATACATTATCTTTGAAAATAAAATGGTGGATTAATGCAGCACAAGCATGTAAACCTACGACTGTAATAAAGAAGTTACCTAAAAATTGATGCATCTGACCAATATATTTAACCTCTCTAACACTGCTCAAAAGTGGCAAATTTAAAGAGAATACTTGGAAGTTATCAGTGAAACTCGATAATGCAAGCCAGCCCGCTATTGGAACGACACATAAACTTACGTAAAGCGTAAATCTGACAATTTTAAATAATTTTATTTGATACGGATTAATGATCTCATTTTGAGGAATACTTCTTTTATAGAGAAAAACAACACTCAACCGCACGAAAAATAGAATAAATATTGAAATTCCACCTATAACATGAATCTGGCCCTGCAAACCTGTTCTTGTTGGATCTCCACTCGTCAAATATACAATTACAACTAAAACAAAGGTAATCCAGTGCATTATTATCATAGGTTTAGGATAATTATTGTTCATATTTTTTTCCTGAATTTTAAATATTGATGTGTGTTGATAAAAACGGAGGCTTTCGCTTGGGAGGATTCTAGACAGCCAACCTGTAAAAGTCCTCTGCCATTTGATTTGGTGTCTTAAAATCCAATCCTTTTTGGATTCTTTGCTGATTATAAAATAGCTCTATGTATTTTGTAATATCTGCTTTCGCTTTTTCCCTCGTTTCATAAGTACGATGGTGTATAAGTTCATTCTTTAATATGCCCCAGAAGCTTTCAATTGGTGCATTATCAAAGCAGTCTCCACGCTTACTCATTGAACCTTGAAAATCATATTTTTCAATCATATTTCGATATACATGACTGCAATATTGACTGCCTCTGTCTGAGTGAACAATTAAGCCTTGTGGCGGTTTTTGATTCCGAATAGCCATTTTAAGAGCATCACAGACCAACTGTGCTGTCATACGTTCATTTAGACTATAGCCAACAACCTGCTTTGTATAAAGATCCTTTGAAGCAGCCAGATATAGCCATCCTTCGTTTGTCCAAATGTAGGTAATGTCACTTACCCACGCGTGGTTTGGAGTGCTCACGTTAAATTTTTGCTCTAATAAGTTTTTGTAGACGGGACGGTTGTGATCACTGTTTGTTGTTCTTTTAAAGCGCTTATGGCGCTTGCAAAAGAGTTTATTGACCTTCTTTATTGTACGTACTGCATATTGGCTAATTTGAACACCTTGAGCGTGTAAATGCTTACTCAGGCGAATATAGCCATAGCTTTCATTGGTCTCCTGATGTGCTATTTTCACCATGATAGTCTGCTGATTTCTTCGAATTTGTTTTTGGCTTAAGCCACTTTTCAACCACTCATAAAATCTTGATACTGAAACTTTTAACAGCTTCGCCATCATGGTGATTGGGTATGTATCTTTATACTGTTTCATGCAGGCGTACCTCACTGACTTTCTTTGGCAAAGTACGCTACTGCTTTTTTTAAGAATTCTCTTTGACAATAGTTCTTTTCTTAAGACACTATCAATTAATAAGTTTCATGATCTAAAAGTTATTATATTACATGTATCTATTATAGTTATAGTCATCTTGTTTTTAGAAGATATTGTTGTTTTTGGTGGAACTTTAGCCAACTTATATGCTGGTATTTCTTCTAGCCTAGTCATATTAGCAATAATTTTTACTTGTAAGCTATTAGATAATGATCATCACAAAGACGATGAATAACTTAAATCGCAAGGACTCATTTATAATTACTCTTTTATTTGAGCATTTAATTGAAGTTAAGATTAGAGGGCACTGTTGCAAATAGAGATTTGAGTCGATGATGTTCCCTTTAAAAAGGGCACTGTTGCAAATAACCACGAATGGTAAGCTGAAGACTGTTTTAGCTAAAGGTGCAGCATATGAATCCTTTCCATGGTCGGCATTTTCAGGGCGAAATCATTCTTTGGGCTGTGCGCTGGTATTGTAAATATGGCATTAGCTATCGTGAACTGCAGGAAATGCTGGCCGAACGGGGTGTGAATGTTGATCACACGACTATTTACCGTTGGGTTCAACGTTATGCTCCTGAAATAGAAAAACGTTTACGCTGGTATTGGCGTAATCCTACAGATCTGAGCTCGTGGCATATTGATGAAACCTATGTAAAAGTGAATGGACGATGGTCTTATCTGTATCGTGCAGTCGATCAACGTGGCGATACCATTGATTTTTATCTTTCTTCTAGACGTAATACCAAATCAGCATATTGTTTTCTTGGAAAAATTTTAAATAATGTGAAGAAGTGGCAAATTCCACAAGTGATCAACACGGATAAAGCACCCACATATGGACGTGCTTTATCACGGTTAAAACGGGAAGGTAAATGTCCACCAGACCTTGAGCACAGGCAGATTAAGTATAAAAATAACGTGATTGAATGTGATCATGGCAAGCTAAAGCGGATCATCAGGGCCACATTAGGATTCAAATCTATGAAGACGGCTTATGCCACAATTAAAGGTATTGAAGTCATGCGTGCACTACGTAAAGGACAAGCATCGTCATTTTATTATGGTCAGCCTCAGGGTGAAGTGTGTCTAATCAACAGGGTTTTCGGTCTCTAAGTACTTTTTAAAGGGAACATCATCGACTCAAATCTCTATTTGCAACAGTGCCACTTCACAGTAGGTCTTGAATACAACTTCTAAGTTCGACATTGAAATACAAGCTGAATTTTAGCCAATTTCACTAGAACTGACTTGAAAAATAATGAGATAAAACCTAGCCTGAGTATATTCGGTTGGGTTTTTCTTATGTGTATTTTTTAGCGAATTGCAAAGAAATTAAATTGGTCAGATCATCGTTATCTTATTGTTATCATATGGACTGGTATTTATATAAAATCAGGCATTTAGTTGAAAATATGTTTTGTAGATTAAAACAATTTAGAGGGATAGCTACTCGATATGACAAGCTCAAAAGAAATTATCAAAGTGCTGTTGCCTTAGCCTGTATATTTTTATGGCTACCTTTATAGGTTTAATTATGAACAGTAAATGTCAACAGACCCTAATTGAATCTGAAAAAGATTATCCTTCTACTTGGGCAGCAATCACAGCTATTGATCCTAAAATCGGTTGTACTCCTGAAACATTGCGTGTTTGGTATCAAAAATATTTAGATCAACAAAATCCTGTCAAAATACAACAGATATCTGATCAAGAAAAAATGAAGGGTAATCCCCCCTAAAATACTAGCTCTTTAAAAGAGGCAGTATTATGCTTTTACAACATGGTGTTTAACTTGAGAAACTGAATTTAAAACAATCTACTGTAACTCTTCCAGACAGATATGAAATTAATCCACCCCTAGCCCCTTAAACACAGCATCTACCGGATCTGCATAAAAGCTGGTCTGGAACTTGGTAAACAGTTCCACAGGAATCGTTGGGATATCTGCCGCACTACTCATTGGCAAAGCAACCTTCTTGGCACCCGCATCAAAAGCAACTTGCAGACATTCGGCAATACTTTCCACCGGTGTCACTGAACCACCCAAGCTCATATCACCCAGTACCACCATCTGACTTTGAACCGATCGTCCTAAGAGGCCAGAAGCGAAAGCCACTAAACTTGGCAGAGCAAGATGGCTGAGCGGGCCGGTATTCTGTAATTCCACCACATGTAAATGGAAATCATGTTCCAGCACCTTACTCCCCCCCGAGATCCGGGATGCATTGGCCTTGAAGTAATCAAAAGCAATCTTGACCTGCTCTTTGGCACTACTTGAATTCCATAAGCCAGATGTCGCCAATTTTCCTGAACCTTTAGTGACTTGAAGTTCTAAGCGGTATAAGCCTGGCATGCCCTTATTACTGAGGCCAATGGTATACAGGAAGCCTGGTTTAGCAGGACCTTCGGGAATAAGTCCACCTCCACCCTGCTCTTTGACTGAGACAAAATGTTCTTCTCCAGAAAATCTGACCAGATATAACTGTCCAGGTATTGAGCCTGAGAGATATAGGCCTCTCTCATCACCGTTTCCATAAACTCAATCAGTAAAAGGTTCCGTTCTAAAGCCCCACAAAAAGCCACCTGGGTCGCCAGCTCATCATCGCCATCACGCAAAGCTTTCCAGAAATCAGGTTCTAAACGCTCCAGGCGCTTGCGAATAGCGGTGGCATTGCGTTGCGCCGAAGCCGCAGTTCTTTTTTGCAGAATATTGTCAATCTGAATGGCCTGATGCCATTGTTCTGGAGTCGCTTCTCGTAATAACAGATCCGCGATCAGCCGGCTTTCACGCACCATCAGGGAGCCACCAATCAGGTCACTGTCATAATGAAATTGTTCTAACATGGCCAATCTCCTATGAGGCCTGATCAAACAGGTAAGACGACAGCTTTTCGATATCTGAGCGTTGTAGTACCAAGGGATATTTCAAGGCATCATCCGCCTCAGCCAGCGTGATCGCGGCCTGATAGCGCTGCAAGGTATAGTGAGCCAGGGCTTTTTTCACCGGAATCTGTAATCTGCCATCAGGCATGCCGAAGTCTTTTTCGACCAGCGCTTTTTGAGCTTCATTCAATTTTGGATTCGGGATCAGCGTCAGTACAATTTCTTCATGCCATTGCTGATCCTGAGCAGGGTCTACTGACTCAATCGCCACCACAACAGGTGTGCGATCAATTCTGGAGAGTAAAAAGTCCTTAAACTGCTTGCTCTGATGGCAATAGGCACGGACATGCCAGCGAAAACCGGTATACACCAGGGTATGTGGGGAAATCATGCGTTCATGCCACTGCGGATTCTGCATGGAGGCATAAATAATTTTGAGACAGCTTTGTGTTCGACAGGCACGCAACACTTCCCTGATGACTTCAGGACGCACACTGCGATCAGGTAATTGAACTGCTGCAAGATTCGGTTCTGGCATCGCAATCAGGGCATGCGATTCACTGACCAAGCCCGAGAGCATATTGAGATATTCATTGATATGCGCTGTAGTCAGTACAGGCTGGAAGCTGGCTTTAGGCACATAACCCTTGACTGAGGGATCATGAATCAAGGCATCGGGGTTATACAGCGTATTATAGCGCTTGATATCCGCAGAAGCCTGTTGTCGACTCAGTCCAAACCAGCTCATCAAACGATTGGTAACCAAACGACCTTCCCAATATGCAAGGAGCTCGATCGCCCGCATCCTAAGAAGCACCTCATGCTTATCTGTCGTCATATACCAATCAGTCAATAAATAGCAGTTTTAAGATTACCCTACAGCAAATATACAGTAAAGATTTTTGACGGTATTTAAAGGTAGTATTGCAATCATCAGATAAAAAATATACTAGTATCCTGATGATAGCCGTCAAAGTACGATCTCTAGCAGATCATGGATCCTGGTATAGCGCGTGAATTGAGCTAAGTTTTAGAATGAGAGCAATATGGGTTTTAGATTTCGTAAAAGTATTAAATTATTCCCGGGTTTTAAAATTAATCTGACCCATAAAGGCATCAGCAGTGCCAGCATTGGCAAACCTGGTGCTTCTCTAAATATTGGGAAAAAAGGTACGCGAACCAGTGTCGGCATTCCAGGTACGGGACTATCTTACTCTAAACACCAACCTTACTCTAAAAAGACCCGTGTTCCACAACCGACATCGCTAGAACACACGGAATATAATCCTCAGAATTTAGAACAACCGAAGACAAAGATCTGGCCTTGGATTATTTTTGGAATATTGTGTTTTATGGTGGGTGCCGTCATTTTTTAGCAAGAACCGCATTGTATTTTAATCAAAAAAAATGCCCAGATGGATGAATGGGCAAACTAAGGAATTAATATCCTTCAGAAACTCCAGCGCAATTCTCGCTACTTTCAGTAAGCGACTCTGGCTCAATCATGAGGGTCTGACTCAATCGAATCGAGGTAAATCGATCCATCACAATTGGAGCAGAAATTATGCTTGAATACATTCTTGGATGATGCTGAAAAGTCTTTGAGTTTTAATCAATAAATAAGAGTATTCATGTCTACCCTCAACTTTACTTATTTTCAGATAGCAACCAATCGAGAGCACTCATTTTTACAATACCATTATAATTTGCTTCAGCCCCTATCGTGTCTAAGGTAAGTAAATATTTGGGATACGAATCAGAAATTTTCTGTAATGGACGTAACTCTCGGCTGAGTGTCTCCTCATTGAGCGTTTCTAATGCCACCTGATAATAAGTTAAATTCTGTAAAGTATCGACAGCAACAAAATCAATTTCATATTCATCAACCCGCCCTACATAGACCGTATAACCTCGTCTGACAAGCTCAAGATAAATCACATTTTCTAAGATATGACCTTGATCAGCATTAGCATCAGGCAACATAATCCGGCGCAATCCGACATCAACTAAATAGTATTTTTCAGAGGATTGTAATAACTCACGCCCGCGTACTTTAAATTGTGCGGCACTATAAAATAACAAACTGTCCTGTAAGCCCTGAATATAGCGTTTTACTGTTTCAAATGAGATTTTAACCCCGCTTGAAACAAAGGTATTTTTAATTTTATTGATGGAAATGGGTGAGCCTGTCACGCTTGCCAAATATCTTGCGACACGCTCGAGAGAGTTAATATCAGCAGTATTCAAACGAGGAATAACATCTTTAAACATTACACTGGCATAGACCGCTTGCAAGTAATCATAGGTTTCCTGCTGACTAGTCATGGCAAGCGTATAGGGGAAACTACTGTGCGTGTACATGGCATACAAATCACGATTGGATAATTGTTGGATGATCGGATTATTTTCAATATGCCACTGTTTAAACTCTTGGAATGACAAGGGTAAAACATGTTGCTCGATATAGCGTCCTGTGAGTAACGTCGCAAGTTCTCCACTTAGAAAGAATGCATTTGAACCTGTAATATATAAATCGATATAATCCCGAACATATAAAGAGTCGACTACTTTCTCAAAATTTGTAACATGTTGTATTTCATCTAAAAAAACATAGTTTTTTTTACTTTTATCAACTTTGGACAATACATAATCATGTAGTTTACGGTAATCGGTGAGTTCTTCAAATTCCATAAATTCGAAGTTGATGGCAATGATGTTTTCGGCTTGTACACCCTGTGCTTTTAGGTCTTGTTGAAACATCGCCAATAAGGTGGATTTTCCAGAGCGACGCACACCTGAAAGTACTTTAATGACATCACGGTCTTGCCATGTATTCAGAAATTTTAAGTAGCCATCACGTCGAATATTAGCGCTTCTCATTATTTACACTTAGAATCTAAAGTTTTAATAAATTCTATCAAATTTTAGAATGTATATGTAAATATATTTAGTTTTAAGAAAAGTTTAAAGGTTAAGTGAAACATTCAAAGCTACTGTAGAAGCATGTAAACATGCAGATCTGATCAAAATCCAAATTCTGTCTTTTTGATTATTTTCCATGTCATGTTATTTCATTGATGCTACGAGTTAACTGCTATATAAATTAAGTGAAAAGTAAATGGAACTAAGATGTTAACTAGAGTGGAACTCATTTTTGTTGTGCTGATGGTCTCAGCCTTAATCCTAATTGCTTATGAAATGCTAAAAGGTTTATTTTAGAGCATCTATACAATTTTTGATCAAAAAAAAAGCCCACAGAGGGAATCTATGGGCGAAACTAAGGACCTTGACGGTCATTCAGAAACTACAGCTAGTTTCTGGTTGTGATTCTGGACTGAATTAAAAATAACCACATTGGCTGAATGTATCAAAAGTTAAATCATGTGATTAATCATTGATACATCTGCAAAAATGAGCTCATCGCTCTGTTGATTAATACAGTAATTCACCAAACAAATCCGCTCTAATCTCTTCCAGACTCAGATCTGATTTCATTCTATTACAGATGGGATGAACCAGCAGACCATTCTCTAGAACACCTTGCCCACCTACGGCTTTGGCAATCCGATGATCCGATTCAGTAGAATCAAGATAGATCAATCCATCACAAATGAGGCAAAAGTTATGATTACCCACCAGAAAATTGTGCTTAAGCAGACTCTTGGTTAATGCCGAAAAGGGGTCGTCTCAGGAAACGGAAAATATAGCACGCTAAGGATTTTCACTCCGACTTCTTTTAACGATATCCAACACGGTATTTTTGCTTAGATTGACCAGCCGACCGACTTGTCGATAAGAGTGTCCAGCAGACACCAACTCCAACACTTTAGGTGCCAGACGATCTGACTTGGTACGTTGACCAGGACGACGACCAAACACAACGCCCCGCGCTTGTGCCGCTGCTACACCAGAGCGCACACGTTCACGTAGTAAATCTCCCTCAAACTCTGCTAATGCAGACATCACAGAAGCCATGAGCTTTCCCTGAGATGTGGAAAGGTCAAACTGCAAACCTGTTTGTGCCACCAGAGATACCCCGAAATGCCCAAGATCGTGTAATGACTGTACGAGATCCACGGTGCTTCTGCCCCAGCGTGTCAATTCCGTCACCAAGATGGCATCGATTTCACGAGATTGCGCCATGGTCATCAAGTATTTTCTTTGCAATCTCTCATCCTTACTGCCTGATGCAGTTTCTTTCCAAACACCGACAACATCGTAGCCGCAACGATTGGCGTAGGCACGTAGGTCATATTCCTGTCGTTCGCAGGACTGATCGTTCGTTGATACTCGGCAATAAATGGCCGCATTCTGTCCCAATTGAACCTCCTTGCGAAATTGCAGCGCAAAGCTAAGCGTGGCGGTACAAAATAATGTACCTTTAATAGTTTAGTTTATTTGGGACTAATGAGCCATGCCGCGCCATTCTATTTTGTCGTCCACGGAATTGGGAAGCCTGTTCGAAATTCCAGATGATAGAGCTTTTATGCTTCAGCATTACACTCTGAGTGATTCTGATAAATCCATAGTCCATCAACATCGAGGGGCATCCAACAAGCTAGGCTTTGCAATTCAACTTTGCTACATGCGTTACCCTGGAGTGATATTGGGTATTAACGACGAACCATTCAAACCCTTACTTTTCATGATGGCTGCTCAACTTAGTATATCAGTGGACTGCTGGAATGATTATGGTCAGCGCGAGCAAACAAGACGAGAACATATTGCCGAATTGAAAAAAGTTTTTGGGTTCAAACTATTCACCTTGAGTGACTATCGGCAATCGGTCAATATGATGGTGGATTTGTCCCTTCAGACAGATAAAGGTCTTATTTTAGCCACAACTCTCGTTGAAAATTTACGACAAAAATCAGTCCTTTTGCCAGCTATAAATGCAATTGATAGTATTTGCGCAGAAGCAATCACATCTGCCAACCGCATAATTTATACTGCTTTGACGAGCTCACTTTCAGAAACTCATCGTCAAAATATAGATGCTTTGCTGAACCGTAAAGAGGGCAGCAAACTGACAATATTGGGGTGGCTTAGACAGTCACCAGCTAAACCAAACTCAAAGTACATGCTTGAGCACATTGAGCGGCTGAAGTGCTTACAAGCCATCGATCTACCTGAAGACATTGGAAAACACGTTCATCAAAATCGCTTACTGAAAATTGCTCGCGAAGGTGGGCAAATGACTCCTGCTGATTTGGCCAGATTTGAATCTCAACGTCGATATGCCACTTTGGTAGCAATCGTTGTGGAGAGTATGGCCACGATCACCGACGAAATTATTGACCTGCATGATCGCATTATTGGAAAGCTATTTGCTATCGCAAAAAATAAACACCAGCAACAATTTCAATCATCAGGTAAAGCGATCAACGACAAAGTGCGTTTGTATGGGCTTATCGGGAAAGCCTTGCTAGATGCCAAGCAAAATGGCAGTGATCCGTTTGCCGCCATCGAAACTGTTATTTCATGGGATGCTTTTGCAGCAAGTATTACTGAGGCAGAAAAACTGGCGCAACCCGAAGACTTTGATTTTTTACCACGAATTGGCGAGAGCTATGCAACTTTACGCCGTTACGCGCCAGAACTTCTTGCCATACTTAAATTGCGTGCTGCCCCAGCAGCAAAAGATATGCTTGCCGCTGTAGAGTTGCTCCGCAGCATGAATGTTGATAATACACGAAAAATCCCCTCTAATGCTCCAATAGCGTTTATCAAAAAACGGTGGGCAAGACTAGTCTTTACCGATGATGGTATTGATCGCCGCTATTACGAAATATGTGTGTTATCTGAACTTAAAAACTCGCTACGGGCTGGGGATCTCTGGGTACAAGGCTCTCGCCAATTCAAAGACTTCGATGAGTATTTAGTGACTGCTGATAAATTTAATCAGCTAAAACAGTCCAATGAGTTACCTCTAACCATTACTACTGATTGTGATCTATATTTGCAAAGTCGCCTTTCACTATTGGAGCAGAAATTAGCAATCATTAATCGCATGGCAGCGACCAACGATTTGCCTGATGCGATGATCAATCAATCTGGTCTAAAAATAACACCTCTCGATGCCGTGGCTCCTGATACAGCCCAAACTTTAATTGACCAAACAGCAATGCTGTTACCACATATCAAGATCACCGAATTATTAATGGAGGTCGATGAATGGACAGGCTTTACTCGACACTTCACTCATTTGAAAACGGATGACACTGCGAAGGATAAAGCGTTATTGCTCACGACCATACTGGCTGATGCAATTAATTTAGGGCTGACGAAAATGGCCGAATCATGTCCTGGTACAACTTATGCCAAACTCTCATGGCTACAGGCTTGGCATATCCGTGATGAAACTTATTCAACGGCATTGGCCGAATTGGTGAATGCTCAATTGAAACAACCTTTCGCTGAAAACTGGGGAGATGGCACTACCTCCTCATCAGATGGCCAACGCTTCCGCGCAGGTGGCAGAGCTGAAAGTACAGGACATATCAATCCAAAATATGGCGCAGAGCCTGGAAGGTTATTTTATACACACATTTCTGATCAATACGCACCATTTAGCAGTAAGCTGATCAATGTGGGCGTTCGTGATTCAACCTATGTTCTTGATGGGCTGCTGTATCACGAGTCTGATTTACGCATCGAGGAACACTACACCGATACGGCTGGATTCACCGACCATGTTTTTGCACTCATGCACATGCTAGGGTTTCGATTTGCACCACGAATTCGTGATCTGGGCGATACGAAACTCTATATTCCAAAGTCAGACATAGACTATGCCGCACTTAAACCCATGATTGGCGGCACACTGAATATCAAACAGATTCGTACTCATTGGGACGATATTTTGCGTCTGGCCGCATCAATCAAGCAAGGGACTGTCACAGCGTCGCTAATGCTACGTAAACTCGGTAGTTATCCACGACAGAATGGTTTGGCATTGGCATTACGAGAGCTGGGGCGTATTGAGCGCACACTGTTTATCTTGGATTGGTTGCAAAGCGTAGAACTACGCCGTCGGGTTCAAGCTGGATTAAATAAAGGTGAAGCCCGTAATGCATTAGCGCGCGCCGTTTTCTTTTATCGATTGGGTGAGATTCGAGATCGAAGCTTTGAGCAACAGCGTTATCGAGCCAGTGGCTTGAATCTAGTGACCGCCGCCATTGTATTGTGGAACACGGTTTATTTAGAGAGAGCGACTAACGCCCTACGAGGGCATGGTCGCACAGTCGATGATACCTTGCTGCAATATCTGTCACCGCTGGGGTGGGAGCACATCAATTTAACTGGGGATTATCTATGGCGAAGCAAAGCCAAGATAGGTGGTGGAAAATTTAGGCCATTGCGCGCAATTGAAAAACCTTAGCGTGCTATATTTTCCGTTTCCTGAGACGACCCCTATCA
>NZ_AMSS01000009.1 GCF_000313935.1 Acinetobacter sp. WC-141
GATAACGGGGCAGAGTTAGAACCTCAACATTACCAGGGTGGTATTTCAAGGACGGCTCCATTGGAACTAGCGTTCCAACTTCAAAGCCTCCCACCTATCCTACACAAGTAAGGTCAAAGTTCAATGTCAAGCTGCAGTAAAGGTTCACGGGGTCTTTCCGTCTAGCCGCGGGTACACTGCATCTTCACAGCGATTTCGATTTCACTGAGCCTCTGCTGGAGACAGCGCCGCCATCATTATGCCATTCGTGCAGGTCGGAACTTACCCGACAAGGAATTTCGCTACCTTAGGACCGTTATAGTTACGGCCGCCGTTTACTGGGGCTTCGATCAAGAGCTTCGCTTACGCTAACCCCATCAATTAACCTTCCAGCACCGGGCAGGCATCACACCCTATACGTCCACTTTCGTGTTTGCAGAGTGCTATGTTTTTAATAAACAGTTGCAGCGGCCTGGTTTCTGTGGCTGCCAATAGCTCAGACCGCAAGGGTCATCACCGTCAGCAGCGTACCTTCTCCCGAAGTTACGGTACCATTTTGCCTAGTTCCTTCAGCAGAGTTCTCTCAAGCGCCTTGGTCTACTCGACCTGACCACCTGTG
>NZ_AMSS01000010.1 GCF_000313935.1 Acinetobacter sp. WC-141
CAGATTGAATTGTTAAAAGATTCGAAGTTTGACAGCGTAACGACTGGCAACACGACCTTGAACAATAATGGACTGACTATTAAAGAAGGTCCAAGCATTACTAAAGACGGCATCAATGCAGGTGGTAAGAAAATTACCAATGTTGCCGATGGTGTAAATGGTAAAGATGCAGTAAACGTTGATCAGTTAACTAAAGTTAAAACTGGTTTGGACAGCAAGATTACTGATACCAACACCAAGTTGAATGATACGAAAAAAGACTTGGGTAACCAGATTGCTGATACCAACAAGAACTTGAATGATGCCAAGAAAGATTTGGGCAACCAGATCACGGACACCAACACCAAGTTAAATAATACGAAAGATCAGCTCACGACCCAGATTACAGACA
>NZ_AMSS01000011.1 GCF_000313935.1 Acinetobacter sp. WC-141
GCCCATGAGGAGACAAAGCAGAGCTATGGTTATATTCGATTAACCAAATACTTACAAGCTCAGGGTATAAAAATGAGTATGTACGCTGTACGTCAGATAAAAGCGCTGAACCACCTGTATTGTAAGCGACACAAGCGTTTTAAAAGGACTACGAATAGTGACCATAATCGAGCGATCTATGAAAACCTGCTGGAGCAACAATTCTCAATGACTAGACCAAATCAAGCATGGTCAAGTGATATTACGTACATATGGACTGTTGAAGGATGGCTGTATTTAGCAGCGGTAAAAGACCTTTACACGAAGCAAGTGGTTGGCTATAGCTTAAATGAGCGCATGACAACACAGCTTGTTTGTAATGCGCTAAATATGGCTATTCACAATCAAAAACCAACCAAAGAACTGATTGTGCATTCAGACAGAGGAAGTCAATATTGCAGCCAGGAATATCGAAATATACTTGAGCAATATGGTTTTCAAGGTTCAATGAGCAAGCGCGGAGACTGTTACGATAATGCACCGATTGAAAGCTTTTGGGGAATACTGAAAAATGAGTTAGTGCATCATTACAACTATCAAACCAGAGAAGAAGCCAAAGCAGATATTATAAAATACATTGAGTTATTTTATAATCATCGAAGAATTCAAAAGGGTTTGGGTTTTAAGACACCAAATCAAATGGCCGAAGACTTTTATAAGTTGGCTGCCTAGAATCTCCCAAGGGAAAGTCTCCTGATAATTCAGCGTATATCAGTGAGTTTCTACAGATTTGCTCAGTTCTTTCAAAGAAACCTTAAGGTAGAGCAGGCTTTATATCTCGATGGTTCTATTTCTAGTTTATATATTCAAAAAAACAAGCGTAATGATCAATTATTTGAAATGGGGCCAATAGTTGGTTCGGTTGAACAAACAGATTGCCAAATAAAGTGAAATATAAAAAAGCCAGTACAAGACTGGCTTTTTTATTAGTGAATAGATGGTTTTTGAGTGAGTTCATTTAACTCTTTTCGGCTATAACCACGGGAAATAAGAACTTTTTTTATTCCCTTAATGACATCTTCATCTGTTGCTAGTGCAAGAGCACTTAGAAGTTGTTCATTTGTTTTACATGAGCAGTCATTTTCAACACAAGCAGTTTGGTTTTTATGCTCGTTATGCTGTTGATCTGCTAAGAACAGCTTTTGCCAAAAACTCATAGAGCCTTCATATACAACCTAACATAGCTCGAAATATAGCCAATTTAAAATAAAATACAAGTCTCCATAAGTGATAAATCCACCAATTGAACTCAAGAATTTTCGATAGGAATGCTCGAGTTAAACGAAATTATGACGAATAGATGACTTGATATTTTTTGAAAATTTAAATACTTAACTAATAAAGTGTTAAAAAATAAGGAGGTACAAAACTTCCTTATTTAAAACTTTACAATGAAAGATTTTGTTTAAATCTTCTCAAGTAATACACCTGACTCAACATGATGCGTATAAGGGAATTGATCGAACAATGCAAACTTAGTAATACGGTGAGTTAAACCTAATATTTTTAAGTTTTCATACAATGTATCTGGGTTGCATGAAATATAAATAATACGTTCAAAACCCTGTAATAATTTCAAAGTTTCGTCATCAATTCCTGCTCGTGGTGGATCAACAAATACGGTATCAAAATCATAACTCTGAATATCAATATTCGCTTCTTGTAGACGGCGGAATTCGCGCTCACCTTGATAAGCTTGAGTGAACTCTTCAGCTGAAAGACGGGCTACTTGAATATTATCAATCTGATTTTGCTCGATGTTCCATTGAGCCGCATAAACGGAAGATTTTGCAAGTTCTGTTGCCAAAACGCGTTCAAACTTTAAAGAAAGTGGAAGAGTAAAGTTACCGTTACCACAGTACAGCTCTAATAAATGCTTTTTCGATCCTTCTGCCGCATCACATGCCCATTGCAGCATTTTTTTGCAAACTTGTGCATTTGGCTGAGTAAAGCTACTTTCAATTTGTTTGTATTTAAATGTACGATTTAAAAGTTCGAATTCTTCAACGACAAAGTCATCGCCAATAATAATTTTCTGGCCACGACTACGGCCCATAATTTTAATATCTAACTTTTCAGCAAGCGCTTTAGCTGCTTGTTCCCATTCCTGATCTAGTTTACGGTGATAGATTAATGTAACTAACATTTCACCGCTAAGCGTTGCAAGAAAATCGGCTTCAAATATACGGTTAGAAAGCTTAGGTTCTGCTTTAAGTTCTTCCAAAAGTTTTGGCATTAAATCATTAATGCTTTGGTCCGCAATAGGAAACTCATCAATGCGCACAACTGTTTTTTGCTTGTCATCATCGTTACGTTCAAACATGGCATAGAACATGTCATTTTCTGTATGCCAGATACGAAACTCAGCACGCATACGAAAATGTTGTTCAGGTGACTCAAACACTTCTAATGTAGGTGGAGTAAATTCAGAAAATTGGGCAGTAATGCGGTCAATTTTAGTTTGAAGTTGTTGATGATAAGAAGAGGTCATAGACAAAGAAAATTTAGACAGAATCAAATAGTGAATGGTATCAAAAAAAACGGGGTTACAGGAGCCAATTTTAGCTAGATATCAATAAGCAAGACTACGGTTAAAATTAAGGATGTTTCAAAACGCGATTAATAAAATCTGATTTTATTGCTCTATATTGATCGTGATCTAAATGACTACACTCTAATTTTAATTGATTATATTCTTTGACTAGAGCTGGAGAGTCCATAAGCTTATTTCTAAATATTAAGAAAAATGTGTAAATTGAATCCTTTACTACTATTTGAAATGCCACATCATCGTTATTGAGTGACTCGAGCATGCAAAGCTCATGTGTTCTTAGCGTATTTTGTTTTTCGATAAAGTTGAGCGTTTTTAACCGTTCAATTACCATCTCAAACTGCTCAGGCTTAACTTCAATGTAAATATCGAGATCGCCCTTTGAGACCGTATTAGGTATGGCAGATGAACCAATGTGCTCAATTTTGGCAAATGGCAGAAGTGTTAAAATATCTTTTTTATACGAATTAAAAAGTTGAGTGCATCTTTGTTGATATAGTTCTGGTTCTAAAAAGACCATTATGAAAATCTCGAATTAATAAAATTTATATATTTAAGAATAGATTACTTTATTAAATAAAAAAGCCCAAATACTGAGGTTTGGGCTTTTTCAGAAAAATTATCGATTAATCAGTCATTGTCATTAAGCTTGCATTACCACCAGCTGCAGCTGTATTCACACTAATTGCACGTTCAATTACTAAACGTTCAAGTGGAATATTCTCATTCGGCTCAACATGGGTAATACCAACAATTGCGCCAGAACGCGTAGCAACTTCTTGTTGTAATGAGAAGATTTCTTCACGGTTACCATGATGTAAAACTGCATCAAAATCATCTGATGCGATGTTTTTAACCGTAGTAATTGCTGCAAGCACATCTTTTGGCAAAGTTTGTTTGTATTTTGCCAATAATGGACTATTAGGCATTACTGCTGCTTTGCTACCCACTGCAAAAATTGCGAGCAACTGATGCAATTGATTTTGTTCAGTATCTGCAATTGAAAGCACACGATGGCGCGGTAAAATAATATATTGGTTACTTTCCCCAGTAGGGCCTTGTAACTCATAGAATTTACCAACACCAAATGGTTCTATATCACGATTTGCTTGCGGTAAATGCTGTTTCGCCCAATTTTGTAAGCTCTGATAAACCTCACGGTTAAAGCCTTCAAAAGCAGTTTGCTCAGCTTTCATAGCAAATGGTGTTGCCAATACTTTGTTTGAACATTGCTGCATTAAGCGATACATGTAAAGCGGACCGCCAGCTTTTGGACCTGTGCCCGATAAACCTTCACCACCGAATGGTTGAACACCAACCACAGCGCCGACAATGTTACGGTTGATATAGAGGTTACCCACTTCAGCATGTTGAATAACGGTTTGGATGGTTTCATCAATACGGGTATGTAGACCCATTGTTAAACCATAGCCTTTGGCATTAATTCGTGAAATGAGTTGTTCAAGCTCACCATACTTATAGGTAATGATGTGTAGAACTGGACCAAAGACTTCACGTTGCAAATCGTCAAGATTAGGTAACTCAATTGCTGTTGGTACAACAAAAGTTCCTTTATCTAATTCATTTTGACTTGTTGCACCAAACATCAACTGATGTACAGGGTAGCCTTTAGACTTCATTTTCTGAATGTGCTGGTCAATTGTCTGTTTTGCTTCGTCATCAATAACAGGACCAATGTCAGTTTTCAAAATCGCAGGATTACCTACGATCAACTGCTGCATTGCACCTTTAATCATTTTAATAACACTTGCAGCACTGTCTTCTTGCACACATAAAATACGTAAAGCAGAGCAACGCTGACCCGCGCTATCAAAAGCAGAACTTACCACATCAAGTACAACTTGTTCAGTTAATGCTGATGAATCCACAATCATGGCGTTTTGACCGCCAGTCTCTGCAATGAGAGGAATAGATTGACCATTATCGGCTAAACGTTTCGCAACGGTCTTTTGCAAAATTTTTGCAACTTCAGTCGAGCCAGTAAACATGATGCCATCAATACGGCTATCTTGGCTAAGCTGAGCACCGACTGTTTCACCGCGGCCTGGAAGTAGCTGTACAGCACCATGTGGAATACCAGCTTCCCATAAAATCTGAATTGCTTGAGCTGCGATTAATGGGGTTTGTTCAGCAGGTTTAGCAATAACACAGTTACCACTCACTAATGCTGCAGCAATTTGGCCAGAGAAAATTGCAAGAGGGAAGTTCCATGGGCTAATACAAAGTACAGTACCTAAAGGCTGAATTGTTGTATGTGCAGGAAGATTCTCAACTTGAGTTGCGTAGTAACGTAAGAAGTCTACAGCTTCACGAACTTCTGCAATCGCATTGGCATAAGTTTTCCCGCTCTCACGGCAGAGTAAAACCATCAACTCTTGAATGCGGCTTTCCATCAAGTCAGCTGCACGTTTTAAGTATTGAGCACGCTGTTCTTTAGGTGTATTTGACCATTCTGATTGTGCTTGTTCAGCTGAGCTAAGTGCAATTTCGACATGCTTAAGATCAGCTTCTTGTACATAACCAACAATTTCTTCATTTTGTGCTGGGTTTGTAATTGCAACAGAATGACCTTGCTCTAACGAATCTTTATTTGCCAATAATGGATGGCTTTGCCAAACTCGATTACGGAGCTGTTGAGCTGTGCTGTCTAAAGCTTCAAGTGGAGCATCATTTGCTAAATCATATCCTTTAGAGTTTTTACGGAGTGATCCGTACATATCCAAAGGTAGTGGAATTGATGGATGTTTTAAACCAACTGAACCTTCAAGCTTAGCTGCATTACGAATATCATAAATTGGAGACTGAATCAGATCTTCAACTTTAAGTGTTTTATCGGCAATACGGTTAACAAATGACGTATTCGCGCCATTTTCGAGTAAACGACGAACTAAATAAGCTAGCAACGTTTCATGGTTACCAACAGGAGCATAAATACGGCAAGGTACGCCTAATTTATTTTGCTCGCGTGGACCAACAACTTGTTCATAAAGCGGTTCACCCATGCCGTGTAAGCATTGGAATTCATATTGACCTGCATAATATTTGCTTGGATCTGCTAAATGATAGATCGTTGCCAATGTTTGAGCATTATGAGTTGCAAATTGAGGATAGATAAACTCTGGCGCAGCAAGTAATTTTTTAGCACAAGCAATGTAAGATAAATCGGTATGTACTTTACGTGTGAAGACAGGGTAGTCATCCATACCTTCGATTTGAGCTTTCTTAATTTCGCTATCCCAATACGCACCTTTCACAAGACGGATCATGAGGCGTTTTTGGCTGCGTTTAGCAAGGTCAATAATATAATCAACCACGAAGAAACAGCGTTTTTGGTAAGCCTGAATAACGAAGCCAATGCCTTTCCAGTTTGCAAGTTCTGGCTCGAAGCAAAGACGTTCAAGTAGCTCAAGCGAAATTTCTAAACGTTCTGATTCTTCTGCATCAATATTTAAACCAATATTGTACTTTTTAGCTAAAAGAGCGAGTTCAAATACTTTGCCGTAAAGTTCTTGATGAACACGTTCAATTTGCGCACGTTGATAGCGAGGGTGTAAAGCAGAAAGCTTAATTGAGATGCCTGGGCCATCATAAACGCCTTTACCGTTAGATGCTTTACCAATTGCATGAATGGCTTGCGTATAATCGTTAAAGTAACGGTCAGCATCATGTTCGGTTAAGGCTGCTTCACCCAACATGTCGTAAGAATAGCGGAAACCTTTGTCTTCGAGTACTTTCGCATGATCTACAGCTTCTTCAATGGTTTCACCAGTTACAAATTGCTCACCCATCATACGCATTGCAACGTCAACAGCTTTACGAATAATGCCGCGGCCACTACGTGCTAAAAGACCAGTAAGTACACTTGAAAGACTGGTTTGCTTTGGAGTTTCCATGAGCTTACCAGTTAACATGAGGCCCCATGCCGCAGCATTGACAAACATTAAGCTGCTTTGGCCAACGTGTTCTTTCCAGTTGCCTTGATTGATCTTATCTCGAATGAGTAAATCACGTGTTGCTGAGTCTGGAATACGAAGCAAAGCTTCGGCAAGACACATGAGCGCCACGCCTTCTTGTGAAGAAAGAGAGAATTCTTGTAATAACCCTTGAACAATACCAGCTTTACCCGAAGAGGTCTTACGTTCACGTAAGTTATGGGCAAGATTAAAAGCAAGGTCATAAATTTTATGATCTAAATCATCAGATACCGCGGCAGCTTGTAATAGCTCTTCTACAGCTTCCGGTTCAGCACGTCGCCAAGCTGTATTGATGCGTTGTTCAAACTCACTTTTATCGTTGAATTCGGTGATATAGCCTTGGTGAGATTTATCCATTTGATGAAAAGTATCCATTGTGTTCATATCTGTTTCCGCCAACCGACTCTCTTACAAAGATCTTGAGTAGAGAGGTTTAGATAATTTATCATTACAGAAGAAACACCGAATAACTCACTATATTTACCCCATTTTTTAGAGGAAAATTCAGATGAATGGCCCATTATTAAGCCTTGATCGCACTGATTTGAAAATTTTGGATATTCTTCAAACAGATGGGCGTATTTCTAACAGTAAATTAGCCGAACTGGTGAATTTATCTCCAACTGCTGTAATGGCTCGAGTTCAAAAGCTGACAAAAGATGAATTCATTTTGGGTTATGAAGCAAAATTAAATCCAGTCAAATTAAATGCAAATTTTTTGGTGTTCGTTGAGGTATTACTAGATAAAACGACACCTAACGTTTTAGATGAGTTTATTGATGCTGTAGTGCACTATCCAGAAATTGTTGAATGCCACATGGTAAGTGGAGGGTTTGATTTTTTAATTAAATTACGAAGTGGCAGTATGGAAGAATTTAGACGTATTGCGGGGCAGGTGTTATGGCAGTTACCGGGAGTGAAAGAAACTCGGAGTTATCCAGTCATGCAGGTAGTGAAAGATACTTCAAAAATTAAAATTAAAACCAAAAATAAATAAAGGGGCTAAAGCCCCTTTATTTATTTCAATGATTTACACACTTTCTTTGTAGAGTTCATCTGCTTTTTCAAAGCGTCCAGTTACTGTTGCATTTGGCGCTTTAGTTAAAAGACTAACCACAATGATGCTGATGAATGCAAGGATAAAGCCTGGAATGATTTCGTAAACACCTGTGCTTGCGAAAAGATTTTTCCAACCGATAACCACAACCGCACCAACGATCATACCTGCTAAAGCACCTTGTAGATTCATACGTTTCCAGAACAATGACAAGATGATAAGCGGACCAAACGCAGCTCCGAAGCCAGCCCATGCATAAGCAACAAGACCAAGAACCTTACTATCTGGGTTCCCTGCAAGAAAAATTGCAAGAAGGGCAATGGCAAGAACCATGACACGGCCAACCCATACAAGTTCTTTTTGAGATGCATTTTTACGAAGGAAACCTTTGTATAAATCCTCAGTTAAAGCACTTGAACATACCAAAAGTTGACAGCTTAATGTGCTCATAACCGCAGCTAAAATTGCAGCCAAAATGATACCAACGATCCATGGGTTGAATAAGATTTTAGTCAATTCCATAAATACAGTTTCAGGATTTTTGCTCACAACTGCTGCTAATTCAGGGTGTTGCTCAAAATAAGCAATACCGAAGAAACCAGCACCTACAGCACCCATTAAGCATAAAATCATCCATGTCATACCGATACGACGAGCAGCAGGAATAGATTTTACTGAATCGGCTGCCATGAAACGTACAAGGATGTGTGGTTGACCAAAGTAACCGAGTCCCCACGCCATGGAAGATAAAACCGCTACCACACCGAAATCGGAAATGATATTAAACGCATGTGGACGAGCAGTTTCAATCAGGGTAACAAAATGAGTTGTATCGCCGATCGCAAGGTAAGTCACAATTGGTGTTAATAACAGAGCGAAAATCATCAATCCAGCTTGGAATGTATCAGTCCAGCTAATTGCCAAGAATCCACCGATACAAACATAACTGATGGTTGCAATAGCACTGAGCCAAATTGCTGTGTTGTAAGACATGCCGAATAAATTTTCAAATAAACGGGCACCCGCTACCATGCCTGAAGCACAGTAAATAGCGAAGAAAACCAAGATGATAACGGCAGAGAAAATACGAAGTACTTTTTTCTGGTCATCAAAACGGCTTGTAAAATAATCTGGCAAAGTTAATGCATTGTTTTGAATTTCAGTATGAACGCGTAATCGACCAGCAACCAGTAGCCAGTTAAGCCAAGCACCGATAATAAGACCAATTGCAATCCACGCTTCAGAGAGACCAGAAAGATAAATTGCTCCTGGTAAACCCATGAGTAGCCAACCACTCATGTCTGATGCGCCTGCGGATAACGCAGTAACGAAACTGCCTAAACTACGACCACCGAGAATATAATCTGAGAAGTCGCTTGTAGCACGGTAGGCAAATAAGCCAATAAGTACCATTGCTACGATGTACACCATAAACATGATGAGGGTGGGATCAAAATAACTCATGATGGATGTGTGTCCTTATATCCATAATCCGTGATTGTAACCTAATCCAGGTCGCTGTTTTCTTGTACGGCATTCAAGAGGTTGAGATTCAACCACAAAAGATTTTTTTTGCTCTGTTATTTTTATATTGTACTTTTGTATCTTTGTGTAAGTTAAAATAAGTGGGTTTTTTAACAGAAAAATTATAATATTAATCATTAGCTTATAATTTTTTAATATTTATTTTTTAAAGATTTTGTGGAAAATAAAAATATTTTTAAAAAAATAACTCTAAATTTAGTTACAACGTGCTTAAGTGAGAAAGTTTTATTGAGCAAAATTAGAACAATGTTAAAAAATTTTATCTAAAAAATAGTAATTTTTATTCAAATTAAATTTATTTAGCCCTTAAAAATAGCAATTAATTAGTTAAATTTTCAAAAAGTTCATGCATTCCTTGAGTCGCTGACATCTTTAATAATTCGTATTGTTGAGGAACACGTCCATGATCTGCTTTGGGATCTATATAGTAAGCTTTACATTGAGCTGCAATTTCATGCACTAAACCCGCAACCGGATATACGCTTAATGTGGAGCCGATTACAATAAAAATATCTGCACTTTGCACGACTCTAATTGCTTCTTCATAAGCAGGTACAGCTTCACCAAACCAAACAACATGTGGACGAAGGGGGTAACCATCTGGACACAGGTCATGTTCTAAGTCTAATTTCCAACCGTTAATGTCATAAAACTGAGTTGTGAATTGTGCATTTGGGCCCGAACTTTTTGCTAAGCGAATGTTTCCATGCAAATGTAAAACTTTGGTACTTCCGGCACGTTCATGTAAATCATCAATGTTTTGAGTAATAACTTGTACGTCAAAATAGTCTTGTAACTTTGCAATATATTGATGAGCTGAATTAGGTTGAGACTCTAAAATATTTTTGCGTCGTTCATTGTAAAAGCGTTGAACTAGAGCAGGGTTCTTTTGCCATGCTTCAGGTGTGGCAACTTGGTGGATGTCGTAATTTTCCCATAGACCATTACTGTCACGAAAAGTGCTAATTCCACTTTCGGCACTCATGCCAGCGCCAGAGAATACAACAAGTTTTGTCATCTAGGCCACCGATTCGTAAAACTGATTTTGGAGAGATAAATAAAAACCAGTTTAAGACTAAACTGGTTTTTATTAAATATGAAAAGCTTTAGCTATCTTTTATAAGCCAGCTTCATATTCTGCATTTGTTAAAAGTTTTTCAACATCTGCAATGTTGTCTGGTTTGATTTTATAAATCCAACCCTTACCATATGGATCGTCATTTACAAAATCAGGATCATCTTCAAGATCAGTATTTACTTCTACTACAGTGCCTGAAACAGGAGCATGGATGTCAGAAGCAGTTTTTACTGATTCAACTACACCAGCTTGTTCGCCAGCCGTAACTTGACTCCCAACTTCTGGAGTTTCAACGTAAACCAAATCGCCAAGTTCATCTTGTGCATGATCAGTAATCCCTGTAATAACAAGATCACCCTCAATCTTTACCCACTCATGTGTACGTGCATACTTCAGTTCCGAAGGATGATTCATGGTAACTCCTTAAGCTTGTGTCCAATAGTTTTAAAAATTATAAGTATGGGTCTTTACGCCAGTTGCTTGGACTGCGGCCGCTCCAGCGTTTAAAAGCACGACTAAAGTTTGCAACGTCCGAATAGCCAAGTTCATCAGCAATTTGTTCAAGACTATAATCTGTACGGGAAAGTAAAGATGTCGCATGACGATAACGCACTTCATCAACCAAAGTTGAAAATGAAGTTCCTTCTGCTGCCAATTGACGTTTAAGTGTGCGATCTGACATATGTAGACATTCGGCTACATTTTCGATGCTTAAATAATGTTGTTCAGAATTACTTAAAATATCACGAACACGCATTGCTAAACGACGGCGCTCACCTAAAGCAGATAGTTCAGCTTCACATTGGTTAATGGCAACTTGACTGGCGATTGGGTCTGAATTAATTAATTTAAGACCTAAATATTTTTTATCAAAACTAGAAATTAAATGCGGCTGATTAAAGCGAATTGTACTGCTTAGTTTATTTCTATATTTGTCAAAACCTTCTGGTTCCGGGAAATCTAAATCTACATCACCAGCTAAATCTTCGATACCTGTCATTGCTTTCGCCATGCTCATGATACCAATCGTTAAACCTAAAACGATTTCCGTACGTAAAGGTTCAAGTTCAATATCACATTGTAACTGTAATGTGGCTTTTGGCCCGAACGTAGAAAAATATAATTGTAAAAAAGGTAAACGTAGCTGGATAAAACGAGCTGCAAGAGCAATTGCTTCTGTAATATCTTTGGCTGTCATAATGGCATAGCCAATGAAACCATGAATCGAAATACGCATTTGAGTACCAAGATGGTAACCCAAAGTAGTTTCACCAGTTAATTTAAGCGCGTGTTTAACGAGCTCATTTGCTACAGGTGTAGAAATACGATAGTCAGGGTCAGCCAGTTGCTCGCTGGTAAGATGAAATGGAGCAAATAACGTTTCGTCGTTGTATCCCCAACGTGAAACGACATCTAATAGCAATAAGCCATAGACACCCGGAATACCCTGATCTTGACGAGCTGAGGTAATTTTCATATGCGTTCCATTGCTCTCATCAATTTTTCACATGCATTTCTTACACATCTTGTCATGAAATATAAACTGAGTTTATAAAAACTGTTAGACAATCATATCAACCATTTTTAAACATTTTTTTTAAAGACAACAATTTTTGTTGTTGAAATAAGTAAAACATCACCATATTGATTTAAGGCTTGCGTAACGTAACTTACAATACCACGATCTAATTTTGTTTTGGATGGGGTGATAGCCGAAATTTCAGCTTCAACATGAATTCTATCACCAGGCCGAGTGGGGCGTGGCCACCGTAAACTAGATTCTGAACCTATTAGACCGCCATGAATTGGCATGCATTCTGTCCATAAACGCATCGTGATGGCTGACGTATGCCAACCACTGGCAGCAATCCCCTGAAAAATAGGATCATGCTTAGCTTGCTCTTCATCTGTGTGAAATGTTTGAGGATCATAGGAATTTGCAAATTTTTTGATTTCATCTAAGGTGATTTCATATTCACGGCTAATGAAACGATCACCAATTTTCAAATCTTCTAAATAAAGCATTAATCTTGACCCTGTAAAACTTTTTGTTCAAACAAGAAACCACCTGTTTGACGTTTCCATAATTGTGCATATATTCCATTTTGAGCAATTAACTCTTCATGTGTACCTTGCTCAGCAATTCGACCTTCATCAAGAACAATTAAACGGTCCATTTGTGCAATAGTAGATAATCGATGGGCAATTGCAATAACCGTTTTATCAACCATAAGGTCATTTAAACTGGATTGAATCGCTGCTTCAACTTCTGAATCTAGTGCACTGGTCGCTTCATCTAAAATAAGAATAGGGGCATCTTTTAAGAATACGCGTGCAATAGCAATACGCTGTCTTTGACCACCAGAAAGTTTTACACCACGTTCACCTACTTGAGCGTCATAACCATTACGACCTTTTAAATCAACCAATTGTGGTATAAATTCGGCTGCTTTTGCTTTATTTACAGCATTTTCCATGTCGGCATCAGATGCATCTGGGCGTCCATATTTAATATTTTCGGCTACTGAACGATGTAATAAAGAAGTGTCTTGTGTAACCAAAGCAATGTTTGCTCTTAGACTATCTTGGGTCACATTTTCAATATTTTGTCCATCAATTAAAATTGCACCGTCTTTAAGATGATAAAAATGTAAAAGTAACTGAATAAGGGTGGATTTTCCTGCTCCAGAGCGTCCCACAATTCCTATCTTTTCACCTGCTTTAATATGCAAGTTGAAGTGATCAATCACATTTTTATTGTTATAAGCAAAACTTACATCTTTAAATACAATCTCGCCTTGGGGAACTTCAAGAGTTTTTGCATCTGATTTGTCTTGAATATTGATTTTTTTACCTAGTGTTTGCATACCATCTTGAATGGTTCCGACATTTTCAAATAATGCGGACATATGCCACATCATGAATTCAGCCATACTATTGAGCTTTAAAATCATAGCAGTAGTCGCTGCAATTACACCTAATGCTGCTAAACCTTGAGTCCATAGCCAAACTGAAGTGCCAATAACACCAATAAATAAAACGGCGGATAGCATGTTGATACTTATTTCAAAAAGAGTGCCTAAACGCATCTGAGCATAGACTGTTGTCATAAACTCTTTCATTGACGCTTTTGCATATTGACTCTCACGTCCCGCGTGAGCAAACAATTTAACAGTTTGAATATTGGTATAAGCATCGGTAATGCGGCCAGTCATAACTGCTCTGGCATCGGCTTGTTGCTGTGAAACTTTACTTAAACGCGGAATAAAGAACCAAGCACTTAATAGAAATAAAGTTAGCCAAACTAAAAGTGGTATTAGCAGAATGGGTGAAATAGCCCCAAGAACAATGCTAATGGTAATAAAGTAAATAGTGACATACGCCAACATGTCGCCCAAAATAATCCAGAACTCACGGATTGCCAGCGCAGTTTGCATAACTTTTGCAGAAAGTCTTCCTGCAAAGTCATTATGGAAAAAATCTAAGCTTTGTTTTAATAAAAGATTATGAAAACGCCAACGCAAACGCATTGGAAAAGTACTATATAAAATCTGGTGTTTAACAATAGATTGAATATTTACGAAAAAGATATTGGCAAATAAAACACCAATTAAAATCAGTAGATCAGTTGCATGTTGACTGAAAAAAGTTGCAGGATGACTTTTGCTTAACCAATCTACGAGTTGTCCAATCTTTGAAAAAAGTAAGGCCTCAAAGCTTGCAGCACCAGCTGTAAAAAGAATAAGTAAGAATAAATAAGGGCGTAAGCCTTCCGTCGCTTGCCAGACAAATGCAAAAAAACGAGTTGGTAAAGGTTCATCCAGACCTTTTGTTGGGTAGGGATCTACAAGTTTTTCAAACCACTTCAGCATGAATTACTACCTTTAAGACAAAAGCCACTTAATTAAGTCTTTGCAATTAATTTTACAAAAGAGTCAGCTAGATCAATATCGATTAGGTTTTTCGATCTTTTGAGTATGAAAAATACACAGAACTGATTGTGTTGTACGTCACTCATTAGTACATGACGTGAAATTTGGATACCTGAAGAAAACTTCAAGAATGTCGCGAGGACTTAAAAAATTATGATTTATTATATCGGGATTAATAGATAAAGTGGTGAAGGAATTTATTCTTTAAGTATTTTTTCTTAGTATTTTGAACATTTGTTAAATTAATACGTTTTAACCCAAATCGAAAAAGGCCCTTAGATTTGTATCATAAAGGCCCTTGTATGTATTACCACATTAAATCATCAGGAATAACATACGCTGCATAAGGATCTTCTTCATCTGTAGTCTGTTCATTGGACTCAGCATTATTCAATAAAATAAAACCTTTCATCTTCTGATCAATTTTTTCAGCTAATGCTTTAGGCAAGTATGCATATTGATTTTGATCTTTAGCAATCAGCAAACTGCCTGATACAAGAGCATTATATATTTGCTGAGAAATATATACCTTCTTGATCTTACCCTTATCAATAAATTGATAAACACTATCACCATCAGTATTTGAAATTTTATGATGTTTAATCATTTGAATGATTGATGCTTTGAGGGCTTTTTCCTCAAGTTGTTGCTGTTTTTCTAAGTTTAAAGCTTGATCTTTCGCTAACTTTTCTTGTTGGGCTTTTTCAATATTCGCTTTGATTTCAGGCTCATCGCTTTGACCAATACGTTGTTCGTGATGAGCTTGTTTTGTTAGTTTTTTTGCTTTTTTATTATCTACTAACCCAGCTTTGAGTAGCTGTGCTTGTAAGGCATTTTTAACCATGACTTAATCCTTATGTGAAGTTGAAGGGCTATAGAAGTAAACTACCCAGTAAGAAATACTTAAGACTAAGCTTAAAGTTGCTGGCAATAAAAATGATTGTAACTTTAAATGTGGATGTACTAGTGCTGCAAGAATTCCACCAAGCAGAAAACCCGTAAAAATAAGTAAGTGTAAAACTATACGTCGGTTTTCTATAGGTAAGCCTCTGGCTTTATATCCAAGTGCTAAACCAATATCTGTTAAAACACCAGATAGGTGGGTAGTTCGAATAATGGTTCCTTTATAATGGCTAACCATTGCATTTTGTAGGCCCATCGCTGTACAAGCCCATAATAATCCATAGCGTGGAAAATAAGGAAGTAATAGCCAACAAAGAAAAATGAATAAGGCAACAAGACTCAAAGGTAAGCCATAACGACGACCTAGTCGAAAATGGCTGCTGCCTAAAATAAAACCACTATAAAATGAACCGCAAACATAACAAATAATCACCAGAAACAAGAAAATGATATGCTCTGGTTGCCACTCTACCAAACTCATAGCTAACATACTAACGTTGCCAGTCATATGTGAAATAGATTGATGTAAAAGGGTAATGAGTCCTAAAACATTAATCATTCCGGCATTGAATGCCAGTAAAAAGGCTCCAAGCTGGAACCAGTTTGGTAGACGTTGAAATGGCATTTCGTTTATGAAGCTTGTTTGGAACGAATATCTACAGCTGCGGTAAATAAAACATCCGTAGACGAGTTAAGCGCTGTTTCTGTAGAGTCTTGCAATACACTAATAATCATACCAATAGCTACAACTTGCATAGCAATTTCGGTTGAAATACCAAATAAACTACAAGCAACAGGAATCAGAAGCAAAGAGCCGCCAGCTACACCAGAAGCACCACATGCTGAAACTGTAGCAACAACTGATAAGATGAGCATTGTTGCAAAATCAACATGAATTCCAAGTGTATGAACAGTTGCTAGAGTAAGAACAGTAATTGTAACTGCTGCACCCGCCATATTTACTGTTGCACCTAATGGAATAGACACGCTTGCTGTAGATGGATTAACACCTAAGCGCTCTGCCAAATCTAAGTTAACTGGGATATTGGCTGCTGAGCTTCTTGTGAAGAAGGCAGTAATCCCACTTTCTTTAAGGCATTTAAATACGAGAGGGTATGGGTTACCACGTATAGTAAGTGCCACAAGAATTGGATTGATAACTAAAGCGACAAAGAACATCGTACCTAACAGTACTACTAATAATTGCGCATAGCTTTCAAGTGTTGCGAGACCAGCATCTGCAAAAGTCACTGCAACTAAACCGAAAATACCCACCGGTGCAAAAGCAATTACTTTGTGAATAATAGCGCTTACAGCATGTGCAACATCCTGCATGACTTGTTTAGTGGTGTCTGAGCTATGACGCATGGCTAAACCAAGGCCAATTGCCCAAGCTAAAATACCAATAAAGTTAGCCTCACTAATGGCTTGAACAGGGTTGGCAATAAAGCTTAAAAGCAAATTTTTCAAAATGTCAGCTAAACTTCCTGGAGCTTGCAAATCATTATGAGAAACTGTGTTGAGGAACAAAGTGCTAGGAAAAGAAAGGCTGACGATCACAGCTGTGAAAGCAGCAAGCAACATGCCGACCACATATAAAATCATGATTGGACGTAAATTTGCACTATGGCCCACCTGAAAGTTGGCAATAGAGGAAAGTACCAATACAAAAACTAAAATAGGGGCAACCGATTTTAAGGCTTTAATGAAAAGCTCACCAAATAAACTTAAATATGGCGTAATGTCTGGAAATAGTAATGCAACGCCAATACCTAAAATAATGGCGATAATAATCTTGGCTACCAAGCTTAATCGAGAAAGGAATTCAAGCATATAAAGACCTTATTAACCTATTCATGGCTAAAGGTTGAACAAGCGGAGTATTTTATACTTAAGTTATGGGAATCTTAAGCTTTTTTATACTGTCTAGAGGCTTTTATGATAGGTGGTAAGATTAAACCATTGTTTTAGTTCTGGTTAATTTTAAATTTTAATATTTTTTAAAGGAGGCTTTGCTTGTTAATTGTTCGTGAAGAAAATGAATTATTTCAAAAAACGGTGAATACACTGAATGAACGTAAGAGAAATGAGTTAATAACAGATTAAATGGGATCGGTGAAACTGGGGAAAAGCTACGCGAATTTTCAAAACTTCGTGCTTGGACTAGACTCTAAGCTTTCAAGCTGAAAAATCGCATATTTCAGGAAATTACTAATATTATTATAAATTTATAATTCAAAGATATTATTTACTTGCACAGTACAGTTGGTGAAGTGTATTTAAAATTGAATGCATATTGTCATCCTTAATAGAATAAAAAATTTGCTTACCATCACGACGAGTTGATACAACATCACTTTTACGTAACATCATAAGCTGTTGTGAAAGTGTGGGCTGTGTAATTTGGGTTTTCTCTTCAATTTGTGAGACATTTAGCTCCTCGTAAGCTAAGTGACATAAAATTAATAAACGATCTGTATTAGCCAAAGATTTTAGAATTCCAACGACTGAATCAGCCGCATTTTTCATTTCTTCAATTTGGAGTCCATCTTTCATACTTTATACCTATATCAATATAGCGGGCATAGTATAGATTGATCTTGCGGAAATGAATGTAGCAAAACTAATCAATCCAATTGTTTTTGTTGAAAAGCAATATAAGGGGAATTGATAAATAAGTAGTATTTTTAATTAAAAACAGTTGTTTGTATTTCTTTTGTGTCTAAAGTGTTGCATTGTGTTATAAGTTTAATTGTTAAGTATAAGTGAATTGAAGTCAACATAAAATAATGATTATTTCGTCCCTATAAATAGTTAAATCTAATTTATCTTTGAATCATGCATAAAAAAAGATTGAGTTTTTATTTTTTAAATATATAATCTGTTTTGTACAGACAGGTCTGTATATTTTGGTTCGGTAGGGTCCAAAAAAACGTCTAATTTTGAACCAAAATGACTTTCAGACGCAGCGTGATAGATAAGAAGAATATTAATATAAGAAGAAGAATATCACGCTTTATTTTTAAGCAGCTCTTTCGAAGTCGATTAATTTTTCAACTCGATTCCAATAATCATAAATTTTTATAGAACCATGTTCGACCTGTGCTTGAATGGTCATACCTTCCAATATATTAACAAGTAATAAAGATAAAGGTCCTGGTTCTTTTACTTCATACTGGTTAAGAAGATTTTGCATGAGCTGGGTCAGCCAAGCTTTATATAAAGTGGCAGGTTGATGAGTTGATGGATATTGTTTTAAAACTTCTTCCAATGCTTTTTGAAACATGCAGCCATTAAAGTCTTCGCTATTAAACCAGTCGGAATACCATAAAAATACTGCTTTAATTCTCGCGAGAGGATCTAACTCATCATGTTTTGATAAGGCAGAGGTAAGAGAGTTTTGCAAAAGCGTATTTCGTAAAAGTAAGCATTCTTCAATTAATTTTTCTTTTGATGGAAAATGCTTGTAAAAAGTCATTTTTGCAACGCCAGATTCATTAATGATGCGATCCACACCTATAGAATTATAGCTATATGAGTTAAAAAGTCTTAATGCGGTGTTAATAATGTCATCTTTTTTCGACATATTTTTTTAGCCTCTCACAAATGAATTGCTATTCGCTTGAACTGTGATCTGTATTAATGAGAATCTGGATCTTTAATTTTACAAGGTATTGTTTGTTATTGATAGAAAAAAGATATTATTTTTTTAAACCGCGTCGTTTAAATTTTAAGGAAAGAGTAAGTAAGAGATATGCCGTTTCTTAGAATGTAGAGTTAGACTTTTTGGTTTTTATTTTCATTTCAATTTTGCTTTAGTTTTAATAACATTTTCCACGCCTATTTGAGAGCTTGGGGTGCATTTAACGAATAATGATGAAGTGTATTTTGAGTTTGGTAGCTAATTTGAAAAGTAGACTTTTCCACTTTCATGAAAAAGTCTACTTTCTATTACAAAGGTCACTCAGCAGGAGGTAAAAGCATCAGAATAGATTCATTTAACAAGTGAGCAACGTTTTCTAGTATTTCATCATCATTAAATTGGCTATCGAATGGCAGGCTTTCTCCATTGGCAATTGCTTTTAATTTTTGCTCAAAGGACTCAGCTATAAATAGCGATTCACCATTCCCCCAAAAGTTTAAGGTTCCGTTTTGTTCTGTATAAAGTAGTCGAGAGGCTGGCTCTAAAAGAACTTCATATCCTTCATGTAAAATTTCTTTTAAGTCATCGCCTTCGATTTCATCAGCTTCTGGAATATTATCCGGATATTTAGGTTCACTCATGTAAGACATGATAGCGGCATCAAGTGCTGATGAATCTTTTAATTGCGCCAAAACTAAGTCCTTTAGATAGCTCAGTTCAGTTGTGTTAATTTCACCGATTTGACTTGTTTGTTTACGTGCCACATCTACAACAGGATTTTGCAATAAAGTATTAGCTGAAAATTGATCACTAATACGTTCCATCATCCCGGCAACATTAGGCATGCGAAAGCCAAATGAGAAAGTTAGGCAATCATCTTCGGCAACGCCATAATGAGCCATTCCCGGTGGAACATAGAGCAAATCGCCAGGTGCTAAAATCTCATCAAATTGCACGTCTATTTCTGGTAAAAGTTTTAATGGCTGATTTGGTACAAATGCAGTATTTACATCGCACATTTGTCCTAGTTGCCAGCGTCTGTGTCCATGGCCTTGAACTAAAAATACATCATAAAAATCAAAATGTTTTCCTACTGAACCACCTTTAGAAGCGTAGGAAACCATAATGTCGTCACGGCGCCATTGTGGAATAAATGGAAATTTTTTCCAAAGTTCAGAAAGGTCAAAAGAATAGTGGTCTACAGCTTGTACTAAAAGCGTCCATAATTTTGGTAACTTTTGAAAGTCACCTTTGGTTAAAGGTGAAGACTTGACGTGCCACTCGTTTGGATTTCTATCTTTTTGACGAATGAGTCGAGCACTTGCATGTTCCTCTAAAGCAAGTTCTTGCACATCTTGGGGTTCTAAAAGACCGACAATTTCTGGCAACCCGTTACGCACGAGTAAAGGTTTTTTCTGCCAATATTCTGCTAAAAATTGTTCGGCAGTAATATCACCTAAAACTGTTAAAGGTTGAGTCATGGAAATAACCTATTTATAAAAATATCTAAAATTAAGGAATTTGTAGACCAAGCTGCCTTAAAATATGGCAAAGCTGAATCATTGGTAAACCCATGAGTGTCGTCTGGTCTTGACCTATCATTTTTTCAAACAAACTGATTCCTAAACTTTCACATTTAAAGCTACCAGCGCAATGGAGGGGTTGATCTAATGCGACATATCGTTCAATTTCAGCTTGAGTTAAGGTCCTAAATTTAACTTGGTAGTGTTCAACAAGCGTTTGCTCAAAATTCCCATCATGCCATTGCACACTGAGTGCAGTACTAAAGAAGACAGTTCGACCTGAGTTTTCGGCTAACTGTACTTTTGCATTTTCAGTGGTCATCGGTTTACCAATAAAGTCACTAGGGGCATGTTCTCGCCATGCGACTTGATCAGAACCAATAATAATTGCATGTGGGTTTTGTGCAGCAATTACTTGAGCTTTTGTGAAAGCCAATCTTTTTGCAAGTTCATCAGCATGGGTTTCATCACGGGGACTTTCATCAATATCTGGACTAACACAGATATACTTAATCCCTAAGCGATCCATTAAGACTTTACGCGTTTGACTGCTTGATGCCAAAATAATTTGTGGCTGAACCATTACACTGCAAATTCCATTAAAACATCTAAAGGTACATAGCTTAATACAGCTTGGTGACATGCATGTATTTTGATAGGAGGGGCTTGACCCGCTTGATAAGCTTCTACCCAACGCGTTACACAGATACACCAGAAATCACCGGGTTTTAGGCCAGGAAAATCTACTTCTGGTAAAGGGGTAATAAGATCATTACCTATTTTTTGTGAAAAATTTAAGAAATCAGAGGTCATTTGCGCACATACGGTATGCTGACCAAGGTCTGTTACTGCTGTGTGACAAAAGCCATTTCTAAAATAGCCAGTAATAGGGTCGAAACAACAACTTGCTAAAGGTTCCCCTAAAACATTTAAACGATTGATTTGTGGATCTGGATGAATAGACATAATGGATGAAATATCAAATGACTATCTCTATCATAATCAAAACTCGGGCTTTCTACAGCTTTTATGCAAAAAAACTAACCTTTTTTGATGTAATCATTTAAAATTGGCGCGTTTTTAAAATCATAAAGAGAGCTTTACATGAATTTTCAGCGCATGACTGACCTTAACTTAACAGGTAAACGTGTTCTTATTCGTGAAGATTTAAACGTTCCTGTCAAAAATGGTGTGATTACTAGCGATGCTCGTTTACGCGCGGCGTTACCAACAATTAAAGCTGCTTTAGAAAAAGGCGCAGCTGTGATGGTATTTTCGCATCTAGGTCGTCCTGTTGAAGGTGAACCAAAGCCAGAACAATCACTTGCACCAGTCGCTGCTTATTTGACAGAAGTATTAGGTCAAGAAGTTAAGTTATTAACAGATTATCTAGATGGTGTTGAGGTCGAAGCTGGTCAAGTTGTATTGCTTGAAAATGTACGCTTTAACCATGGTGAAAAGAAAAATAATCCAGAGCTTGCACAAAAATATGCTGCATTATGCGATGTATTTGTAATGGATGCATTTGGTACTGCTCATCGCGCAGAAGCATCTACCGAAGGTGTTGCTCGTTTTGCACCTGTTGCGGCAGCTGGTCCTTTATTGGCAGCTGAATTAGATGCATTAGGCCGTGCAATGCAAACACCTGAAAAGCCTATGGTTGCAATTGTTGCAGGTTCTAAAGTTTCAACTAAACTTGATGTTCTAAACTCTCTTTCTAGTATTTGTGATCAACTTATCGTTGGTGGTGGGATTGCAAATACATTCTTAGCAGCTGCTGGTTTTAATGTTGGTAAATCATTATATGAAGCTGACTTAGTTGAAACTGCAAAACAAATTGCTGCGAAAGTAAGTGTTCCACTTCCTACAGATGTAGTGGTTGCTGATGCATCGCAAATTAATTTTGAAGATTTCTTGGGTTCTTTAGCAGCAGCACAAGCTGTTGTGAAGAAAGTAGAAGACGTTACTGCAAATGATATGATTTTGGATGTTGGTCCAGAAACTGCTAAAGCATTTGCTAATATTTTAACAACATCAAAAACGATTCTGTGGAATGGCCCTGTAGGCGTATTTGAAGTTGATCAATTTGGTGAAGGTACTAAAGCACTTTCTCTTGCAGTTGCCCAATCTGCTGGTTTCTCTATTGCTGGTGGTGGAGATACTTTAGCTGCGATTGATAAGTATAACGTTGCTGATCAAATTGGTTATATTTCTACAGGTGGCGGTGCATTCCTTGAGTTTGTTGAAGGGAAGACTTTGCCAGCAGTTGCTGTACTACTTGAGCGTGCTTAATACTGTTATCTAAAAAGAAGAAGGGATTGGGCCACCAATCTCTTTTTCATTGATAAGTCATTAAACTGTCATATATCTGCAATAAAATAATGAGCATTAAATCACCAACTGTGGACAATAGTGATGAATTTAAAGCTTACATTTGCTGCTCTGTTAATTTTACCGATGATGCTAACTGCTTGTGCTAAGAAAGATGAGGCATCGCAGGCTGGTCAAGAATCGGCAGCTTCTACTGCTGTTTCTGACAAAGTAACGCCTGAGCAACAAGCAGCGATTGATGCGATTGATAAGCCAGTTTTAGATGAAAAGAATACTGATGTGGTTGAAGGTAGTGCATCAAGTGAGGCTGCTGCTTCAGAAACACATTAATTTGTTGTTTTTTGTTAAAAAATCCCTGCATATGCGGGGATTTTTTTTGAAATACTGTGATTTGTTGCTGAATTGAAATAAATGAAAGGGTAGAATAACCCGCACTACCTGGGAGGATATTATGGCACTCATTTCAATGCGCCAGCTCTTGGATCACGCTGCTGAACATAACTACGGCGTACCAGCATTTAACGTAAATAACTTAGAACAAATGCGCGCAATCATGCTTGCCGCAGATGCAACCAATTCACCTGTAATTGTTCAAGCATCAGCTGGAGCTCGCAAATATGCAGGCGCTCCATTCTTACGCCATCTTATTTTGGCTGCAATTGAAGAATGGCCACATATTCCAGTGGTAATGCACCAAGACCATGGGACAAGCCCTGATATTTGTCAGCGTTCAATTCAGCTTGGCTTTAGCTCAGTAATGATGGACGGTTCATTAGGTGTAGATGGTAAGACACCTACAACTTACGAATACAACGTTGATGTAACTCGTAATGTTGTTGCTTTAGCACATGCATGTGGTGTTTCTGTCGAAGGTGAAATTGGCTGTTTAGGTAGCCTTGAAACTGGTATGGCTGGTGAAGAGGATGGTGTTGGTGCGGAAGGCGTACTTGACCACTCACAACTTTTGACTTCTGTTGAAGAAGCGACTCAATTCGTTGCTGATACAAATGTTGATGCACTAGCAATTGCAGTAGGTACTTCACACGGTGCGTATAAATTTACGCGTCCACCTACAGGCGATATCTTGGCAATTGACCGCATCAAAGAAATTCATGCAGCATTACCAAATACTCACCTTGTAATGCATGGTTCAAGTTCTGTGCCGCAAGAATGGTTGAAAGTAATCAACGAGTTTGGTGGAGATATTAAAGAGACTTATGGTGTGCCTGTTGAACAGCTTGTAGAAGCAATTAAACATGGTGTACGTAAGATTAATATCGATACAGACTTACGTTTAGCATCTACTGGTGCAATTCGTCAGTTTATGGCTGAAAACCCAGCTGAGTTCGATCCACGTAAATACTTTGCTAAAACTGTAGATTCAATGAAGCAAATTTGTATTGATCGTTATGAAGCGTTTGGTACAGCTGGAAATGCTGACAAGATTCGCCCAATTTCTTTAGAGAAAATGGTTGATCGTTATAAATAATTCCCGTCAGGGTTTAATTTAAAAAAACCGGTTATGTAAATAACCGGTTTTTTTATTAAGTGAATTTTATTTATAAAAAAACCTGTGATAAACACAGGTTTTATTGAAGAGAAAAAGTCTTACTTTTGTAAGTTCTTTTTGTCTAGGCTTGGATCTTTAATTTCTACATAAGCATTTGCACGTACTTCACGTAACCAGCTATCAATTTCAGTGTTAAATTGACGTTCACCTAAAATTTGACGTGCCATACGCTCTTGATATTCATGAGTCATATCTTTTTCGCGTTTTTCAGTTACTTGTAAGATATGCCAACCGAATTGAGTCTGGAAAGGTTCGCTGATTTCACCTACAGGAATTTCCTGCATTTTTTTGTCAAATTCAGGCACCATCATACCTGGAGTTACCCAGCCTAAACTGCCGCCATCACGCGCAGAACCTGTATCATTTGAATAGGTAGCTGCAAGAGTTGCAAAATCATCGCCAGCTTTTAAGCGCTTATAGATGTTATCAATAATTTGCTTGGCATTATCAAGACTAACCACTTCAGAAGGTTGAATAAGAATATGGCGAGTTTGATATTGAGGTACTAATGCTTTTTGCTCATTTTGTTTACGTTCAAGGAGCTTTAAAACATGTACACCATCACGTACTGAGATTAAGTCAGTTGTTTGACCTTCTTGTAATGGGGTAATACGTGCTGCAAGTTCGGCAGGAATGTCTGAAAGTGGGCGGAATCCCAT
The DNA here is from genome assembly GCF_000313935.1 of Acinetobacter sp. WC-141. Taxonomy (GTDB): domain Bacteria; phylum Pseudomonadota; class Gammaproteobacteria; order Pseudomonadales; family Moraxellaceae; genus Acinetobacter. The sequence continues at coordinate 24,827 of NZ_AMSS01000011.1, forward strand.
GTCAGCACCCTCAACTTTTACATTTGCAGTTGAAAGTTTTTTCAATGTGTTTATATCATTACTTTGCGCAAGCTTTGAACGCACTTGTTGAGCTACTGATTGAACTTCCTGCGGATTATCACCAGCAATACGCATATGAATTACATGTGCTTGGTTGCCTAATGCAGCTTGTCCCTGAGGTGACTTTAAGAAGTTCTCTACATCTTGATCACTAATTTTAATACGAGACATGACTTGTTGTTGGCGCAAACGACTAATCGCTAAATCCTCAGCGATTCGACCGCGTAAACTTTCATAAGTCCCTGGGGCCATAGCATCTAACTTTTGCTGAAAGGCTTCTAAACTCTTAGTACCAGATTGACTTGCTACTTTTAGGACGGCTTCATTTAAGCTTTTTTCATCAGGTTTGATACCATATTTTTTAACTTGTTCAAGTTGTGCCTGACGCAAGATGAGTTGATCTAACACCTGAAATTGCAAATATTGCTGAGGTGGAACCTCTTTTTTTTGTGCCTGAAGTTCGTGAGCGGCTTCAGCCATCCCTTGTTGAAGATCGCTTTTTAAAATTACGCTATTGTCCACAATTGCCACAACTTCATCAGCGGGTTGGGCAAAACTATGCATTGATGAAGAGATTAGGGCAGCAAGGGTAGTTGCTTTAAAAAACTGTTTAAGATGCTTTGTCTTCATTAACGTTGTGTCCAAGATTGATTAATTTTGTTAAAACCTAAAACGCGATTTTCAAGTAAAGACGCGAGTTTATTGTTTAAACCACCTAAACCTTTTAATGTAATTTCGGCCATAATGGCACGTTTTTCACTAACATCTGGAGATTTTGGATCATCTAGATCGTTATAGTACGAGCGACCATAGACAGAAATGCCCCAGCAACATGACTCATAGTTAACCCCTAATAAGAGTTCACGGGCAACATCATTGTCCATGTCATATTGTACGTGGCCCATAATACGCCAATTGTCTTTAATTGGTTGTATAAACGATGCAACAACCTGATCATAAGTATCTTGGCGTCCTGCAATATCTTTGCGATAGAAATAGCCTAAGTTATATAGATTTCCTTTATCTCCAGTGTAATAAACTTGGAAATCACGCTGAGCGTTATCACCATTAGACATCCATGCTGAGTTAGCAGCAATCGTGAAATTTTGGTTTAACTGACTTGATAAGCTAACGACTGGACCTGTCTTACGCTCGGTGTCAAATTCATCTTGCTGTTGTAAGGTGACACGACGATCTTCGAAATAGTAACTTTGCCCCACACTTGCACGTAAACGTTCTAAACCTACAGTATCGAAGAGGCTGTAACTTACACCTAATGATAAAAAGTTATTGTCTTCTAGGCGGTCATGACCATAAAAGCGATATGGGTTAAATAACTGATCATAACTAATTGATGCACTTGTCGAATCAAAGTTAGGGTAGCCATCTTGGTTTTTGTATGGAGCATATGCGTAGAAAGCACGTGGCGTAAGTGTTTGTAAATACTTGCCTTCACGTTCAAAGTTTAGCCCAGTATCTAAAGTAAACTGAGGCACAACGACTGATTTGTTTTCAGAACCGCCATCTAGACCTTGAGATGCGATACTGTCCTTATCATAGAATGTTTGAATAGAACGTACAGAAACTTCAGGGATCGCAAATGCTGCTGGTGTGCGGTAGTTATAGCGCGTTGCAAACTGGTTGTAGATACGTGTACCACTACTTTCCTGAGCAGAATCATCATTAATTGATTTCTTGAAGTATGCAGTATCGTTATTGAATTCGTATTGTAAGCCTAATGGATTACCCGTGACATAATTCAATAAGAATTGCGGCAAACGTGCATATGGTTTGTCTGCATCCTTAACTTCAGGATCAAGTGTCTGGAAATCTTCAACTTTAAGCTGAGCTTTTAAGCCCGGAATACCATGTTGGTAGTTAAGCTCCCATGCTCTACGTAAGTTAAGATCTGTTTTAGAGTTAGGATTACTATCTAAATCAGAGAAATAATCTTTATCTGAAGCATAGTTATATTCTAGATTGGTCGACCATTGATCGTTGATCTCCCAATTATGTAAAAAATGGAAATCTTTACGATCTTTATCATCATATTCTTTGTCAGATGGCAACATGCCACCCCATATTTCACCTGCACCAAAGCCATCAGTTAAATAGCGGAAGTCACCTTTTAACATTGCACCGCGGTCTGCTAAATAACGCGGGGTAAGTGTGAGATCATAGTTTGGTGCAAGGTTTAAATAAACCGGAACAGAAAGCTCGACACCACCATCGTTTGAAAAACCAAACTGAGGGTTGAGAATACCTGTAGTTCTACGATCATCAATCGGGAAGTTAAAGTAGGGAATAGCTAAAACTGGAACATCTTTAACATACAGTTTTGTCCCGTGAGTTACACCACGCCCAGTTTCCTGATTTAGCTCAATTTTATTTGCCTGAATTTTCCAACCCGGCTTTTGCCCCGGTGGACAAGTCGTGTAGGTAGCATCGTTAAGAACCATGACATTTGGTGATGTTCTTTCGATTTTCCCTGCGTGACCATGAGCATGTTGCTGTTCAGAAATATAAAAACTATTTTCTAAATTACCAGTCTGGTTTTTTAGGTTGTAATTAATTTCGTCACTCTGTGAAAGTAACCCGCCTTGAGCCAGTTGTACTCGGCCTTGTGCGTGTGCAAAGGTTTGAGTCTTATCAATCGTAACCTTGTCAGCACGTACCGTGCGTCCTTCCTGATCAATAACGACGTCTCCTTCTAAAACAGAGTCACCCGCCGGATTATAATGTCCATAATTAGCCGTAACGACAGAAGTCGTCTTGTCGGCATCTACAGCTTTGGTCTCTGGGTTAATCGGTGTAACCCACGTACCCTGGCAAAATGCCGAGCTTAAATATTTATTGTCACGAAGCTGTGCCTCAGGTGCAGATTTATCAACATAATACTGTTGAAAGAATTCTTGACCCGGGTAGGCTTCTTTGATGCTCGCTTTAAGTTGATTATTGTCTATATTGGAGACAACATCAGCTGACTCAGCATAACTTGATTGTATGGAGCCACATAAGAGCGTAAAAATAGCTGTCGCTAAAGGATTAAATTTAAACTGATGCTTCATTGTCTCATTAACCAAGTATGCTAATTCACAATTAATTATTGTCGCATCATAGAGAAAAAGTTTATAAGTGGCTACACTTAACCCTTCAAAAATCTCAGCTTGTTTTAGATTTTATTGCAAATGAATACACAACGTGAACAATTGATATATACATGGCTTACATCTGTTCTTGAAAATGATCAATTTAAGATCGCTTTTTTGGCAGGTGATGCAAGCTTTCGCCGTTATGCGCGTATCCAGTTACAAAATAAAACGTATATGCTCATGGATGCCCCTCCAGAAAAAGAAGACTGTGTTCCGTTTGTGACCATTGACGAATTTTTTGCAGGCCATGGTGTACGCGTACCGCAGATCGTCGCCAAAGATTTAGCTCAAGGTTTTCTGTTATTGGAAGATTTTGGAGATGTGCTGTTGTCGACATTATTAAATGAAGAAACAGTTGATCAATACTATGAACAAAGTTTTAAACAGCTGATTCATTTGCAGTCTGTAGATGGTCATGAGCAATTTCCTGCATACTCCTATGAAAAACTGTTAACGGAAATGAAGCTGTTAACCGACTGGATGCTACCATCTTTGCAGATTGTTCCAGATGCGAAGCAGCAACAGGTGATTGATGATGCTTTCGATCTATTGGCAAAAACTGCATTGGCTCAGCCGCAAGTGATTGTACATCGTGATTTTCACAGTCGTAATTTGATGAAAATTGCAGATGAAGCAGAACTGGGTGTGATTGACTTTCAGGATGCCGTGGTTGGTGCCGATACTTACGACCTAATCTCGATTACTCGTGATGCATATGTTCAGTGGAATGCAGAGCGTGTATATCAATGGTTTAGAGTCTTTTATGACTTACTACCAGAGTCTGCTAAACAGAACCGCAGTTTTGAACAGTTTAAACGTGATGCAGATTTAATGGCTATTCAGCGCCATATTAAAATTCTGGGCATTTTTGTGCGTCTGTTTGAACGCGATGGTAAATCTGGTTATTTAAAAGATTTACCACGTGTCATGTGGTATTTGATCGAAGAAAGCCGTGGTTATGCTGAACTTGATGAGTTTATGTTATTCATAAATGACATTGTCATGCCTAAATTCATTGAGAAATATGGTAACTACGAGGTAGCAGCATAATGAAAGCAATGATTCTTGCTGCTGGCTTGGGTAATCGTATGCGTCCACTCACGCTATATACCCCAAAACCTCTGCTTGAGGTAGGCGGTAAGCCGCTTATTGTGTGGCATATTGAAAAATTTAAGAAAATTGGTGTGACCGAAATCGTCATCAATTCTGCATGGTTGGCCGACAAGCTCATCAGTAGCTTAGGGGACGGTTCTCAATTTGGTGTGGATATCCGTTGGACACGAGAGGATGAAGGTCTAGAAACAGCTGGTGGAATTATTAATGCTTTGCCACTGCTTGGAACTGATCCATTTATTCTGGTGAATGGAGATGTATGGACCACGATGGATTTTGAAGCTCTACGTCATATTAAGCTAAATGATGATTTAGCACATATTGTATTGGTTGATAACCCTAAACAACATCCTGAAGGCGACTTTACGTTATTGGATGGACGCGCCTTTACATTCGATCAAGATGTGAAGGGTGAAAACCTGACTTTTAGTGGTGTCTCTGTTATCCATCCTAAGCTTTTTGATGGATTGGAACCGGGTAAACGTCCTTTAGCTCCACTGTTGAAGCAAGCAATGCACAATCAAAAAATATCTGGTGAAAAGCTTAAAGGTGCATGGGTAGATGTGGGAACGCCTGAGCGTTTAATGCAGCTAGATTTGCAAATTCGTGAAGGCTTCTACGATTAAGTGTGTAATCCCTAATCGTTAACTAGTGTTCCACGATGCATAAATGGGTATACTTTGTTTTAAATTTTACTTAGATGTTATCTGTTTATGCATCCGTTTTTTCAAGAGTTACAACAGGGTAGTCAAAAATTAGGTTTATCGCTTAGCGATGAAGCTTTGGGATTATTGTTAAAGTATCAAGATGCTTTGGTACTTTGGAATAAAGCATATAATCTGACAGCAATTCGTGATCCGAAAGAAATGTTAGTGAAGCATTTGTTGGATAGTCTAAGTATTTTAAATGACTTACCTGAAGGTAGACTACTTGATGTGGGTACAGGTGGTGGTATGCCTGGCATGATTATTGCTCTTTGTCAGCCTCAACGCCAATGTGTTCTTTTAGATTCTAATGGTAAAAAAATTCGTTTTTTGAAGCAATTTATTGCTGATCTTAAATTGAGTAACGTTGTGGCAGTACAAACACGTGTTGAGAATCAAGATACAATTGATGAGCTTGGCCAGTTTGACGTCATAACAAGTCGAGCTTTTGCTTCTTTAACGGACTTTGTAGATGCAGCTCAGCCATACCTTCATCAGAGCAGTATAATCGCAGCGATGAAAGGTGTAGTGCCAGTTGAGGAAATTGAGCAGCTCAAGCAGGACTTTTCATGTAAAGTGATTGAACTGCGCGTACCAAGACTTGATGAACAACGTCATTTACTTTTACTTCAACGTATCTAAATAAAAAGTATTAAGGTTACCATGGCTCAAATTATTGCGATTGCAAACCAAAAGGGTGGTGTTGGTAAAACAACGACTGCAGTAAATCTTGCAGCGTCTCTAGCTGTATTAAAGAAACGTGTGTTACTTGTGGATATGGACTCACAAGGTAATGCTACGATGGGGTCTGGTATTCAAAAGAACGATCTTTTGTATTCAATTACAGATGTTCTTCTTGGCGAAGTTCCAATTGAAACAGCCATTCAAAAAGCAGAAGTTGGATATAAAGTTCTAGGCTCTAATCGTGAGCTTTCAGGTGTAGAGCTTGCTATTGCAGAGCAGGAAGGTCGTGAATTCATTCTAAAGAATGCTTTGAATGAAATCAGAAACTCATTTGACTATATCATTGTGGATTGTGCTCCAAGCTTGAGTTTGATTACTGTCAATGCTTTGGCGGCTGTAGATAGTGTAATTATTCCAATGCAATGTGAGTATTATGCGTTAGAGGGTTTGGCTGATCTAACTCAGACTATTGATCGTATTCAAAAAGCACTCAATCCTGATTTAGAAATTATTGGTGTATTACGTACGATGTACGATGCACGAAATGCTTTAACACGTGATGTTTCTGCAGAGCTTGAGCAGTATTTTGGCAAAAAACTTTATGATACTGTTGTTCCCCGTAATGTTCGCTTAGCAGAAGCACCAGCACATGGTTTACCTGTTATCTATTTCGAAAAAAGTTCTAAAGGTGCGGTTGCATATTTAAATCTTGCAGCTGAGATGTTAAAGAGAAGTAAAGTGAAGAAAGGAAGTAAAGTATGAGCATCAAAAAACGCGGATTGGCTAAAGGACGTGGTTTAGATGCATTACTTGGTTCAATTCAAAAAGAAAAATTACAACTGGAAGCACAGGCACTAGACCACGGACAGTTAAAGCAAATTGATGTTAATTTACTGAAACGCGGTGAATATCAACCACGTCGTTTTATTCATGAGCACGATTTACAAGAGTTAGCATCTTCTATTGAAAAACATGGGGTGATGCAGCCTATTGTAATTCGTCCAGTTGATGATGAAACGCATCCATATGAAATCATTGCAGGTGAGCGTCGTTGGCGTGCAGCGCAACTTGCGGGCTTAACTGAAATTCCCGCAATTGTTCGTGATTTAAATGATCAGGTTGCAATTGCATTAGCGTTAATTGAAAACATTCAACGTCAAGATTTAAATCCAATTGATCAAGCACTAGCTCTACAGCGTTTTCATGATGAATTTGGTTTAAGTCATCAGGAAATTGCGGACACAGTAGGTAAAGCACGTACTACTGTCAGTAATTTATTGCGTCTATTGAGTTTAGCCGATGATATCAAAGATTTCATGCAGCAAGGCCAGCTTGATATGGGGCATGCGCGAGCTATCTTGACATTAAAAGGTAAAGATCAATTAGAAGTTGCTAAAATTGTAATTGATAAAGGATTGTCAGTTCGTCAAACAGAGCAATTGGTGCGTGATAGAAGTGAGCCTAAACAGGAAAAGGAAAAAGCGCCTGTAGCACCAGATATTGAGCAATTGACACAAAAGTTATCAGAGCGCTTTGGCGCTAATGTAAAAATTGATCATAACCAAAAAGGTAAGGGTAAACTTGTTATTCATTATCACACCTTAGATGAGTTAGATGGCATTTTAAATATTTGTTTGCCAGAATAATTTGCAGTTGGGTCATGTATTTCTAATTTTATATTCTTGGGGAAGAACATATGTGGGAACTTGTGAGAGCGGGTGGCTGGTTGATGCTGCCTTTAATTCTATGCTCGATTTTAACTGTTGCGATCAGTATTGAACGTTTTGTTCGGTTAAGACGTTCACAAGTTTTACCCGAAGCATTAAGTGGTAAGGGCTCTTTGAAAGCTGAAGATATCGTGGAAATTTTGGAACAAAATGTAGACGCGCAAAGTAGCGCATTGGGACACATTTTAAAAGCAGGTTTCGAGCACCGCGAGCATGGTGAGCAATTTGCTCGTGCGCAAATGGAAGTAGCGGCTTCTCAAGAAATTTCTTATTTAGAAAAAAATATTAATTTTTTGGGCACTCTAAGTGCGGTAGCGCCGTTGCTTGGTTTGCTTGGTACTGTAGTAGGAATTATTGAGTCATTTCTTGTTATTGATTTTGGATCAGCTGGTAGTCCAAGTTTAATGATTCCCGGTATCTCTAAAGCATTAATTACCACAGCTGTAGGGATGTTAATTGCAATTCCTGCTTTAATTGCTTATCGCTATTTTCAAAGAGTGGTGCAAGATTATATTGCCGAATTAGAACAGCAATCGACCTTATTTCATGCCTCATTGTTCTATAAGCGTTCTTCGTCTGTAGCTGAACACCGCCGTGTTGGTTAAAAGGTGGAAGTCAGATGAAATTTAAACGTTCTCAGGTTGAAGACATTCATATCAATTTAACGCCTATGATTGATTGTTTGTTGTTCATTCTAGTTTTTTTATTGCTGTCGACCACTTTTAATCAGCCAAGTCGCATCAATTTAACTTTACCAGATGCACAAGGTGTTCCACCAAAACAGTACGATCATAAAATTGAAGTCGTGGTAGACTCTGCTGGTCATTATGCTGTGAATGGTCAAGCACTTTCGTCTAAAGATGTTGCTGATCTGAGTACTGCAATCAAGCAGGTTGCTCAAGAGCACCGTGATTTTATGTTCATCATTGCTGCGGATGCCAAAGCGTCTCAACAGGATGTAATTCGCGTTATGGATGTAGCAGGACGACTCGGTTTTGTTAACATCAATATTAGTACCAAAGTTCCTTCTAGAGGTTTTTCTGAGTGAATCAAGATTTTAAGGTTTATACGCGTCTCCTTGCCTATTTAAAACCTTATTGGGGCGTGGCCTTATTAGTACTTATCGGGTTCGGTATTAACTCAGCAACAGAAGTTTCCGTTGCTAAATTGATTAAATTTATTATTGATGCAATCCAAAACAGCAGTAGAGCAGATTTGGATTGGTTCCCGTTATTAATTATTTTATTAGTATTCTTCCGTGGCTTGGGCCTATTTATGGGCGGCTACTATACTGCGGTGATTTCACGTAGTTTGGTTTTTAGTATTCGTCAGGAAGTCTATGCGAAACTTTTAAAGCTCCCAGCACAATATTACTTAGATAATTCATCTGGTCATATTACTGCCAAAATTATGTATAACGTTGAACAGCTGACAGCTGCTTCTTCTGAATCATTAAGAACCATTGTTAGAGATGGGATGATTACTCTTGGGCTACTAGGTTATCTGTTTTATACCAATTGGCGTCTTACCTTATGCGTTTTTGTGTTTTTACCCGTGATTGGCGTCTTAGTACGTAAAGCTTCGAAACGTATGCGAAAGCTTTCGTTACAGGTTCAAGACACGATGGGTGATGTGAACCATGTTGTTCAAGAAAGTATTAATGGTAATGCTGTAGTAAAAAGTTTTGCTGGTGAAGAATCTGAGCAAAAACGTTTCTATAAATCATCGGAAGAGAACTTAAAACGCGGTTTAAAAATGGTGATTGTACAAAACCTGAATAGTCCAGTTGTTCAAGTGGTAATGGCTTGTGCTATGGCTCTTATTGTATGGTTGGCTTTACGCCCTCAGATTTTAGGCACTACAAGTGCTGGTGAATTTGTGGCTTACCTTACAGCAGCTGGTCTGTTGGCAAAACCAGTTAAAAGCTTAACTGATGTTAATGAAAAGTTACAACGCGGTTTAGCAGCAGCTCATTCTGTTTTTGAACTACTAGATTTACCTGAAGAGCAAAACGATGGTCAATTGAAACCTAAATTAAATGGGGCGATCCGTTTTGATCAGGTGACATTAAATTATGCTGATGGCGTAGCAGCTATTAAAGATTTTTCTTTAGATATTCGTCCAGGTCAAACTGTGGCTTTGGTTGGTCGTTCAGGAGCGGGTAAAAGTTCATTAGTCAACATGTTGGTACGTTTCCAAGAAGTATCGAGTGGACAAATTTATTTAGATGATTTGCCAATTAATGATATTGAAATTTCTTGTCTGCGCACACAAATTGCAATGGTAAATCAGCAAGTTATATTGTTTAACCGTACTGTTCGCGAAAATATCGCATATGGTCAGTTGGAAGGTGCATCAGATGAAAAAATCTATGCAGCGGCAAAAGCAGCATATGCGCATGACTTCATTATGAATTTACCAAATGGTTATGACACTGTTTTAGGTGCACAAGGTCTAAACCTTTCAGGTGGTCAGCGTCAGCGAATCGCAATTGCTCGAGCAATTTTAAAGGATGCTCCAATTCTAATTTTAGATGAAGCTACAAGTGCTCTCGATAATGAATCTGAACATTTTATTCAGCAAGCATTTGATGAAGCGATGCAAGACCGTACAACAATCGTTATTGCACACCGTTTATCAACAATTGAAAATGCTGATCGTATTGTAGTGATGGATCAAGGGCAAATCGTTGAGCAAGGTACTCATAAAGAGCTTCTTGAAAAACATGGTGCTTATTATCAATTACATCAGCGTAATTTTGAGGATAACTAAGCATGTCATTGGCCCAGCTGATCCAAAATGCATGGAATAAGCAATCGCGTTGGTTGATTGCTTTGCGTCCATTATCTTGTTTGTATCGTGCTGGGTTTCTATTAAATCGTAATTTTTATACGGCAGGTTTAAAGAAAGTCTATAAAGCGCCTGTGCCTGTCATGGTAATTGGAAATATTACTGTGGGTGGAAGTGGAAAAACTCCATTATTAATACAACTGGTGAATTATCTACAACAGCATAATGTCAAAGTTGGGGTAATTAGTCGGGGATATGGTGGTACAGGTCCTTTTCCTATGTTAGTAACATCGGCTAGTCAGGCGGTAGAAGCAGGAGATGAACCTGCTTTGATTGTACAGTCAACTGGCGTATCTATGGCGGTGGGTCCTAATAGACAGGCGGCAATAGAGCTCTTGGTTGCCGCAACACAAGTGGATTTAATTATTAGTGATGATGGCTTACAGCATTGGGCTTTGGGACGACAAATCGAGTGGATTGTACTCGATCAAAATCGTGGTTTAGGAAATCAAAAACTATTACCTGAAGGATATTTGAGAGAGCCAGTTGAGCGTTTAGAAACTGGAACAGTAATTGAACATGCATATAAACCAACTACAGAATTAAATATGCATCTTGAGACTGGACAGCCATATTTACTCAATCCTTCGTCAAGGGGCGAACACGGTTTTAATCCTCAAAGTAATTATCATGCTGTAGTGGGTATTGGCTTTCCACAGCGTTTTTACCAGACACTTAAAGATTTAGGTTTGAAACAATTTCAAGAACATGCGTTTCGTGATCATCATGATTACTCAATCAATGATTTAATTTTTGATGATGAACTGCCACTTATTACAACTGAAAAAGATGCAGTTAAATTATTGCCACTGCTTAAAAAACATCCTGAATTTAAACAGCCTATTTGGGTTGTTCCTGTTAAAGCTATCTTGTCTGTAGAGTGTTATCAGGTTTTAAAAAAGCAATTGCAGAAACTTGATATCCAATTATCCTAGGAATAAAAAATGAAACACATCGTCATTCCAGCACGCTTCTCAAGTTCGCGTTTGCCAGGTAAACCATTGTTGCTTATTCATGACCGTCCTATGATTTTACGTGTGGTGGATCAAGCAAAAAAAGTCGAAGGCTTTGATGATCTATGTGTGGCTACAGATGATGAACGTATTGCTGAGATTTGCCGTGCAGATGGTGTAGATGTTGTTCTCACAAGTCCTGATCATCCATCAGGAACAGATCGATTAAGCGAAGTTGCTCGTATTAAAGGCTGGGATGCAAATGATATTATTGTAAATGTTCAAGGGGATGAACCTTTATTGCCAGCTCAGCTTGTTCAACAAGTTGCAAAACTTTTGGTTGATAAACCAAATTGTTCAATGTCGACATTGTGCGAGTCTATTCATACCTTAGATGAATTTCAGCGCGATAGCATTGTAAAAGTAGTCATGTCTAAACAAAATGAAGCTTTATATTTTAGCCGGGCAACTATTCCTTATGATCGGGATGGGGCTAAGCATGATGAACCGACTTTACATACACAAGCATTTCGTCATTTAGGTTTATATGCGTATCGAGTGAGCTTATTGCAAGAATATGTGACCTGGGATATGGGTAAGCTTGAAAAATTAGAAAGTCTTGAACAATTACGTGTTTTAGAAAATGGACATCGTATTGCGATTGCTGTTGCTCAAGCAAATTTACCTCCTGGTGTGGACACTCAAGCTGATCTTGATCGCTTAAATAATATGCCTGTCGAATCTTTTGAATAAGCGTTAATTTTTAATGAATCCGAATGTAACTTCAAAGGTTTATCCTTGGCAGAAAACAACGTGGGATACCTTAACAACAAGGTTTCCCAATATTGGACATGGCCTATTATTCTATGGCAAGGAAGGCTGTGGGAAACATGCTTTTGCTAAGCATTTTTTGGCGTGGGTGCTTTGTCTCAATAAGCAGCCTCATGGTGCTTGTGGTGAGTGTAGCAGTTGCCAATGGTTAAAATCGGATACTCATCCAAATTATGTTCATATCACAACAGATGAAGAAAATAAAAAGCAAAATGCAAAAATAAAAATCGAAAAGATTCGAGATCTACTACCTTTTGTGCAACAAACAGGAGAGGGCTGGCGCGTTATTCTTATTGAACCTGCTGAAGCTCTTAACTTGGCATCTTCAAATGCGCTATTAAAAACCCTAGAAGAACCAGGTGAGCGTGTTGTTTTAATTTTATTGGCTGATCACTACCTTAAATTACCCGCCACGATTCGTAGCCGATTGCAGCATTTCGCTCTAGATCGCATTTCATATGAACAGGCTACTTCATATTTGAATGAGCATTTATCTGAAATTGCAGAAGTACAACCTGATTTATTACTTGGGCTATCTAATGACATGCCTTTACAAGCAATAGAAATTGCAAAAAGTGATTGGTTTACTAAACGACAGACTTTCTTAAATGATTGGCTGAAAGTTGTTGCTCAAAAAAATATGCCTTTATTCTTCTCTGGAAAATGGCAAAAAGAATTAAGTTTTAATGATTTTATCGTACTTTTTGAGTACTTGTTGGGAGATTTGATTTGTGTCAAGCTAAATCAACCACAGAAAAATACAGATTTAAATTTTGAACAATTAAGTTCACATTACGATTTGGAAAGCTTATTTAATATTTATAGTGAATTACAACAAGCAAAAAAGCTAGTTGAGCAAAATGTACAGAGTCAACTTATTATAGATCAATTGTTTATAACGTTAATGAATATTTAAGGGGGAAAAATATGCAGCCGCAAATGGGGGGGATTATTCAGGTAAATATTCCTGATAGAGCTACTTTGCAAGCAAGCTATATGGGATATGTGCAAGGTGGAGGTCTATTTGTACCATCAAAACAAAAAGTAAAAATGGGACAAGAGATTTTTATTCTAGCAACGTTACCAGAGCAATCTCAAAAAATTCCTCTTACTGGTAAGGTGATTTGGATATCACATAAGCAAAGCGGATTTAAACCTCAGGGTTTTGCTATTCAGTTAAGTGGAGATAAGGGAGTTTACTATAAAGCTGAGGCGGAAAGAGTTTTGGCTGGTAGTATGTCTCTAGACCGTCCAAGTTATACTATGTAATCAAATAGGATGAAAAAGTGTTTGTTGATACGCATTGCCATTTAACGATGTTAGATTTAACGCCTTATAACGGTGATCTAGACCTTGCGCTCGCAGCAGCGCGAGCAGAAGGTGTGTCTAAATTTATGGCAATATCCGTTGATCTTGATGACCACATTGCACTAGCAGAAATTGCAAAGAGACATGAAGACGTTGGTTATACGATAGGTGTCCATCCTTGTGAGGATGTAGATACAATGGCACGTGCCACGACCGAGCATTTGATTGGATTGGCACAGTCGGAAAAAGTATGGGCGCTAGGTGAAACTGGACTGGACTATTATCACAGTACCGATTTTGTTGAAGAGCAAAAAGCATGTTTTGCAAGACATATCCAAGCTTCGAAAGTTGTAAAAAAACCAGTTGTCGTTCATACGCGTTCAGCAAAGCATGATACGGTAGATATTATTCGTGCTGAAAACTCCACGCATGGGATTTTGCATTGTTTTACTGAAGATTGGGAAACGGCCAAGGCTGTGCTTGATTGTGGTTATTACATTTCTTTTTCAGGTATTGTGTCATTTAAAAACGCACAGGACTTGCGTGATGTAGCTAAACAAGTTCCCCTAGATCGTCTTTTAATTGAAACAGATAGTCCTTATTTAGCACCTGTACCATATCGTGGCAAAACAAATGAACCAAAATATGTGCCTTATGTAGCCAAAGCGCTCAGCGATGTATATGATAAATCGGTTGAGGAAATTGCAATGATCACCTCACAAAATTTTGAGAACTTGCTAAAAGCGATTTAAGTTATAGAAACTATATAAGAGAGTAATTGCGTGAAGATGGATCGTCAGGCTCAGTTCCGAGCAAGAGAAGTATTAATATTTCAGGTTGCGGAGCAATTATTGCTAGAAAATGGCGAAGCTGGAATGACACTTGATGTCTTGGCTGCTGAGCTTGATTTAGCAAAAGGAACTTTGTACAAACACTTTCAAAGTAAAGATGAGTTGTACATGCTATTGATTATTCGTAATGAGCGTATGTTACTCGAAATGGTTCAAGATACTGAAAAAGCCTTTCCGGAACATTTGGCTTTTTTTATGTTGCATCATTTACATCATCCTGAGCGGACAGTTTTATTTCATCAAATTGAAGAAAAACTTTCGATTACAGCTCAAGGTGTACATCATCTTTTTAATGAGCTTTATCAGGTGCGTAAACAGCGATTGCGAATTATCATTCGCATGACGGATCACTATTTAGAATCTATTCAAAGCAATATGCCTACACGAGATTATCTGGCCTCTATTTGGTCGTTAACTCATGGTGCGGCAGCTATTCTCAATTCAAGTTTTTATCAACGGTATTTAGGTTCAAGAGACACTTTAAGAGTGGCTTATATTGATCAGGCATTAGCCTTACCTAAACAAGCTGTCGAACAATATGCTTAAATAGGTCAATATGAAATCCCCATCACCGTCTAAATCACAAAAAGGTTTTACCCTCATTGAAGTGATGGTGGTGATTGTTATTATGACGATTATGACTTCTCTCGTTGTCCTCAATATAGGTGGGGTTGACCAAAAGAAAGCAATGCAAGCAAGAGAGTTATTTCTGCTTGATGCGCATAAAATCGGTAAAGAGTCGCTTGATCAGTCTCGGGTTTTAGCTTTATCTACGCTTAGTGAGACAGACATTTCTCCATTTTCCTATGAACTGTATGAATACCACGATCAGAGTAAATTACAGGTCCAAGATTTAAAAAACCGTTGGCAGAAATACTCAGAATTTACTACGCGCCAATTGCCTAAACATGTCTATTTTACAATACAGCCTCTAGATGGTCAGAACTATTCAAAAGCTACTAATACAGATTTAATAGGAGGACAGGCACCTCAGTTAATCTGGTTTGGAAATGGTGAAGCTAAAACAGTTAAAATACAGTTTTACTTTGAACAAAAACCAATTGGCTCAGAAATACAAATTGATCATTTGGGTAAAATAAATGAAATCTAAAGGCTTTACTCTATTAGAAGTAATGGTAGCTTTAGCAATTTTTGCAGTAGCTGCTGTCGCGTTAACTAAAGTGGCCATGCAATATACCCAATCTACCTCAAACGCAATTCTTAGAACAAAAGCTCAGTTTGTGGCAATGAATGAAGTCGCCTTAATGGAGATAAATCAAGAATGGCTGCAAGGTACTCAAAGTAAGCAGGTTACTTCTCAAGGTGAAACTTGGCAGATTGATAAATCTGCGCAATCCACAGTTAGCCCGAATGTTCAGAAAGTAGACTTGCAAATTAGCTTATATGATTCTGACAAGGGGAAAGTACAAAATGGAATTACCCACTTGGTATTTTTTAATTATCCAATGAAAGCAAAATAATGATAAAAAATAAATATTCTTGCCCTAGAAATACTGTTTCTCATCTTGCGGCACGATCGAGCAGTGCTCGATTAACTCATGCCTCAGGATTTACTTTAGTTGAGCTTTTAGTCGCAATTGCAATTTTTGCTGTTCTATCTTTGTTGGGTTGGAAGATTTTTGATTATTTATTAAAAGTCCGTGATCGTAATGCACAACACGAAGTGCAACTATTTGAATTACAAGATGCTTATCAACAAATTTTACGTGATACGTTGCAAATTATACCTTTATCGGCTAATCAAGGCGGGCAATTACGTCCAGCCTTAGAGCTCGATAATCAAGTTCTTCACTTTAGTAAGGCTGGTGTTACTGATCCCTTAAAGCAAGGCTTATCACCATTTGAGCGTATTGAATATCGATATGATCCTGATCAAAAAAAGCTTTATCGTCTTAAATATAGCAATTTAAATACTTCAAACAGAGAGCAGCCATTATCAAGTACGCTGTTAAGCCAAGTTGAACAATTTCAAATTATGGTGCTCACGCCACAAGAAGTGACAAAGTGGCCAGAAATTAATATTGATCCTACAAAGCCTGAAGAGTTTAGAAAGTTACCGAAAGGAATAAAAATACAACTCACGGTTGCGGGTGTAAGTTATGAGTGGATTTATAGCTTAAATCAAGGAGACTTATCGCTCTTAAAGCAAGGAGGGCAATAATGTTGCATTATAAAAAAAGCCAGCAAGGCGTTGCTTTGCTCACCATTCTAATTATGGTTGCTCTGGCTACAATTTTAGCTGCCTCTATTGCAAAGCATCAAACCAATACAATGGAAAACACTGGTTATTTGATGCGTCAAAATCAGTCATTACTCTATGCCAAAAGTGCAGAGGCTTTTTTTTCTGAATTATTAATTCAAGATGCAAACAATGCCGGTGGCGTTGATCATTTAAAAGAAACATGGGCACAGCCAATGCCTCCCTTTCCAATAGAAGATGGAACAGTATCAGGGCGTTTAATAGATGAGTCAGGGAAATTTAATATAAACAATTTAACGACTAATGAAGGCAAGGTAAATGAAGCTGCTAAAAGCTGGTTTGAGCGGTTACTTGTACGCGTAGGCTTGCCAGCAGAGCTAAGTCAAGCTGTTATCGACTGGCAAGATCCAGATGAAGAACCATCTGGGCCTATGGGAGCAGAAAGCAGTTATTATGAAGGACTTGATCCTAGCTATTTAGCTTCAAATGCTAAATTTCATCGTATTGAAGAGTTAAAATTAGTAAGAGGTTTTGAAGGCAAAAAATATGATTTAATCGCTCCTTATATTTCTGCCTTACCTGAAAATACAAAAGTGAATATTAATACGGCTTCGCCATTAGTCTTAGCGAGTATTGATCAAAAATTAGATTTAGATGCGATAGAAAAAGAAATTCAATTGCGCCAACAAAATTTAAAATTCTTTCAAAATGTTGATGAATTGTGGCAATTGAATGCTTTTTCAACAGTCGATACTCAAAAGAGAACTGATGTGAATAGCTTGTTGGATGTAAAGTCGAGTTTTTTTCAAGCACAAATTGAGGTCATGCTAAATAATAGAAAAAGACAATTTACAAGCGCGTTAATGCGTAATGATAAGCAAGTTTATGTCTATTCTAGAAATATGTCGCCATTTAACTAGTTGAAAAATTAAAATTTATTTGTTTTTGTTGTGATGTTGGAAAGTTGTTGTTATGAGTTTTTCTAATGGGCATAATAGAACAAATATAAATTTTCCATATGTTTATCTGCAATATTTCTTCACAAGTCTTATCATACTTTTCGCTAATTGTTTCTAATTGAAAAGTGGTGCGAAGTTTTTGTCTTTTGCTTTATAATAATGTTCCTAGAAGGAATGATCGATTTGGCACATGTTAATTCGTAAGTTATTTAAGTTTGAAAATGCACATGTTGTACGTAACTGTACATCGGATCGTTGTAAGCGATCAATTCATGGACATAGCTATAAAGTCGAATTATTGCTTAAAGCTTCGAAATTAGATCATGGGCAAATGGTTTATGATTTTGGGCTTTTAAAAGGAGTAATAAAAGAACTTTTTGATAGCTTTGATCATGCAATCTGTTTTTGGGAAAAAGATGATTCTCAATATATTGATGCTTGTCAGACTTTCAGTGCTCGCTGGATTTCTTTACCTGTTTCACCATCGGCTGAACAGTTCTCTCGTATTTTCTTTTATCTAGCACAGCAAGTTTTGCAATCAACCATCACTCAAAATGGGGAAGGTGATGTTGAGGTTTATTCAGTTATTGTTCATGAGACCGATACTGGATATGCTCAAAGCTTTATTGAAGATATTCAAAACGAACAAATGGGTATTTTAAGCCTTGATGGAATTGTTTTTTCAGAACAAATTCAGATAGAGTGGTCAAATCCGCAAATGTATGAAGACTTGAAAAAAGGGATGAAATTTAATAACCCTCAAGTTGATTTGCAAGTCGAAGTGTAAATCGAATTACTCTATTTGTAGAATTGAAAATTGATCTAGGATGACATTAATGCAATTAACTGAGCAACAGCAAGATAAACTCAGTAAAGTTCAATTAGAAGAAAGCTGGAAAATATCTTTAGCGCCGTTTTTATTAAGTCCTCAAATGGATAATTTGCGCGATTTCTTATTTCAAGAGAAACAAGCACAAAAAATAATTTATCCACCGAGTAAGCAAATCTTTAGTGCTCTAAATATAACGCCATTGGCTAATGTGAAGGTCGTTATTCTGGGACAAGATCCATATCATGGGCCGAATCAAGCGAATGGATTAAGTTTCTCTGTTCAAAAAGGTATCCCATTACCTCCATCTTTACGTAATATTTTCCATGAATTACATACAGATTTGGGAATTCCTGCTCCTCGCCATGGCGATTTGACGAAATGGGCTAAACAAGGTGTGCTTTTACTCAACAGTGTACTTACCGTTGAAGCTGGGCAGCCGACTTCACATCAAAAGCAAGGTTGGGAAGCATTTACTGATGAAGTCATTGATGTTCTGAATGAGCAAAGAGAACATATAGTATTTATTTTGTGGGGTGCTTATGCACAGCGCAAAGGACAACGTATAAATAGAGACAAACACTTGGTTTTAACCGCCGCGCATCCTTCGCCTCTTGCTGCAAACAGAGGTGGTTTCTTTGGATGCAAAGTGTTTTCAAAAACAAATCAATATTTGAAACAACATGGCATTGAGCCCATAGACTGGCAATTGGACGCATGATGAACTCTCCCAATGTAAATAACTATCACCCGGACTTGGTGGTTGAAGAAGCAAAGAACGGCTGGCGTATAGTACGTCTGAATCGTCCTAAATCATTACATGCTTTAGATGAGTCGATCGTAACGGCATTATTACGTGTATTTGAAGATTTTCGTGATGATGAGAGCGTTAAAGCAATTTGGTTGGATTCAACTACACCAAAAGCTTTTTGTGCAGGCGGTGACGTTAGAAAGTTGCGTCAACTTGTTATAAATCAAGAAGTAGATACTGCGAATAAGTTTTTTCAGCAAGAATACGCTTTAGACTTACTCCTACATAATTATGCTAAACCCGTGGTTGTTTGGGGAGAGGGCTATGTTATGGGTGGTGGTTTGGGCTTGTTTATGGCAGCACCATTTCGTCTAGTAACCCCATATTCTCGTTTGGCAATGCCTGAGATTAATATTGGTTTATATCCAGATGTGGGGGCGAGCCGTTTCTTAGCAGATCGTGGCCCAATAGGGTTGTTTACTGGTTTAACTGGTTCAATCATGACAGCCGCTGGTGCATATAGCATCGGTTGGGCAACACATATTTGTGAAGCACAGCGTGATAATGTTTTGCAAAAAGTTTTAAATATTAATTGGGCTCATTATCCTGCGGGGGACTTCCGTGCAATTGATGATACTTTAAATAGTTTGCATCGTCCTGTTGCGGCCGGTCCATTACAAAATTCACTAGATGTGATTCATAGCGTTTGTCGTGGTTTTAACTTTGAACAAGATTATCAAGCTATTGTGAGCTTGCGTGATGCAAGCAGTGATTGGCTTCGCCAAGCAAGTGAGAACTTGCAAAAAGGATCTCCTAGTACTGCTGCAATCACTTGGTTGCTGTGGCAATGGGGTAAACAAATACATTCTTGGGATGAAGTTTTTGATCTAGAAGCTCAAATTTCTGAATGGAAAATTCGTCACCCCGACTTTGTAGAAGGGGTTCGTGCACGCTTGGTTGATAAAGATTTGTCACCAGAATGGAAACCGTGTGAAGACTTAAGTCTAAGAGGTATATTGGCTGATTGTCCGCCAGTTACTTCAATAGATAGCTGGAATGCGTTACTTAGACAACACGGCGTAATCATCTAAAATACATGACTGAATATAGTGATGAATATTGGATGCAGCTTGCTTACGAGCAAGCTGAATTAGCCGCTCAGCAGGGTGAGATCCCTGTTGGAGCGGTTGTGGTGAGCCAAAATCAAGTGATTGGATCAGGCTATAATGCTCCAATTAGTTTGTTAGATCCAACTGCACATGCAGAAATTCAAGCTATTCGCGCAGCATGCTTATCATTAGAAAATTATCGATTACCCGAAGATGCGACTTTATATGTCACTCTTGAGCCATGCACTATGTGTGTAGGCGCATTAGTACATGCGAGAATCAAACATGTGGTTTTTGGTACTACAGAGCCTAAAGCAGGTTCATTGGTAAGTGCTCGTCAATTACTACAACATGGTTATTACAATCACAGATTTACCTTTCAACAAGGTTGTTTGCAAGAAAAATGTGCTCAACAACTCAGTCATTTTTTTAAACAAAGACGCGAGCAAAAGAAACAAGAAAAACAACAAAAAACGTCCTTAAATGATTAAAAAATAACATGCTCTTATGGCAAACTAACGCGGTTTTAATGCCATGATTCTATGTAATAAGGACTATTCAATGCGTAATGTAATTACCGTAAAAAAAGAATTTAATGCTCCTATTGGTGATGTATTTAACTTGCTTTCTAAACATGCAACTTATAATACTGCTTTTGCACCTTTACAAGTTATACGTGTGAAAGACTCAGCAGATTCTAAAAGACCTGATGGATTAGGCTCTATTCGTCGTATGGGATTTGGTCCAATCAAGCCACTTAAAGAAGAAATTACATTGCTTGAAGAAAATAAAAGCATTGAATATAAACTAATAGACAATCCTTTGATTAAACATCATTTAGGTCGAATCGAGTTTTCTGAAATTACCCCATATATAACTTTAGTTACATACCGCATCGAGTTAACGGCAAAAGCTCCAGTGGTAAGTAAATTAATCCTTGCACAGCTAAAACTAGCCATTACACTAGGCTTTTCGAGATTAGCTAAAGCAATTGCTTCTTAGTGAGAGTTCAATGACAGTTCAAATTATTACTATTGATGGTCCGAGTGGTTCGGGTAAAGGAACATTGGCAGCAAAACTTGCAGCACATTATCAATATCATTTACTCGATTCGGGTGCCTTATATCGTTTATTGGGGTTGTCATTACATAAACACGATTTATTAGAGAAATTAGACAGTCAGCTTGATGAATGTATTCAATATGCACGTCACCTAGATATTAAATTTGAAACCTCCACAGCAGGGATCTTAGTTTTTCTAGATGGCGAAGATGTATCTCAAACAATTCGTACAGAGCGGGTTGGTGAATATGCATCGAAAGTTGCGGCAATTCCAGAACTTAGACAGGCATTATTTGAGCGACAAAGAGCCTTTGCACAAGATCCTGGTTTGGTTGCAGATGGTCGTGACATGGCAACTGCTATTTTTCCAGAAGCCAATGCGAAGATTTATCTGACAGCTTCCGCTGAATCGCGTGCGGAGCGAAGAGTAAAACAGTTGCAGGGTATGGGCCTAGATGCTAAAATAAACGACATTTTAGCTAATATACAGGCGCGGGACAAAAGAGATATGGAGCGAGAAGTTGCTCCGCTCAAGCCAGCCGATGATGCTTACATTATTGATAGTTCGGAATTAACGATCGATCAGGTATTTAAGTTGATGGTTGAGTATGTCAATAGCCGTACCATTTAGCAAATAGAATTATCAGTTGACGCATAGCTTGATCAGTCTATAAAGACTATGTTGATACTTAACTAAACCGGCCTTGTCTGATCCAAGACCGCGGAATTTATCAGGTATATCATGACCGAATCTTTTGCAGCCCTCTTTGAAGAAAGTGAATTAAACCTCAACGTTGAAAAGGGTGCAGTCATCCAAGGTGTTGTTGTAAACATCGATAGCGACTGGGTAACTGTTGACACTGGCCTAAAGTCTGAAGGCATTGTTGACCGTGCTGAATTTTTAAATGAACAACGTGAACTTGAAGTTCAGGTTGGTGATACTGTTGACGTAGTTGTTGAAGCTCTTGACAACGGTATGGGTCAAACAGTTTTATCACGTGAAAAAGCTAAGCGTGCTGAAACTTGGACTAAACTTGAAAAAATCTTTGAAGATGGCGAAATCGTTACTGGTGTTATCTCTGGTAAAGTTAAAGGCGGTTTCACTGTTGACATCGGTCCTGTTCGTGCATTCTTACCAGGTTCATTAGTTGACACTCGTCCTATCCGTGACACTACTCACCTTGAAGGTAAAGAGTTAGAGTTTAAAGTAATCAAACTTGATGCTAAACGTAATAACGTTGTTGTATCTCGTCGTGCTGTTATGGAAGCTGAATCTTCTGCTGACCGTGAAGCATTACTTGCTCAACTTGAAGAAGGTCAAACAGTTACAGGTACAATCAAGAACCTTACTGATTACGGCGCATTCGTTGATCTTGGCGGTATTGATGGTCTTCTCCATATCACAGATATGGCTTGGAAACGTATCAAGCACCCTTCAGAAGTTGTTGAAGTTGGTCAAGAAGTTACTGTTAAAGTACTTAAATTTGACCGTGAGCGTAACCGCGTATCTTTAGGCCTTAAACAATTAGGCGAAGATCCATGGTTAGCGATCATGAGCCGTTACCCTAAAGGTTCTATCGTTAAAGCTCGTGTAACTAACTTAACTGACTACGGTTGTTTCGCTGAAATCGCTGAAGGTGTTGAAGGTTTAGTTCACGTTTCTGAAATGGATCACACTAACAAAAACATCCACCCATCTAAAGTTGTTCAGATTGGTGATGAAGTTGATGTTATGGTTCTTGAAGTTGATGAAGAACGTCGTCGTATCAGCCTTGGTATCAAACAAACTCGTGCTAACCCATGGGAAGAGTTTGCTAAAGCTCATGAGAAAGGCGAAAAAGTATCTGGTACTATCAAGTCTATCACTGACTTTGGTATCTTCATCGGCTTGAATGGCGGTATCGACGGTTTAGTACACTTGTCTGATATTTCTTGGAACGAACAAGGCGAAGAAGCTATCCGTCGTTACAAGAAAGGTGACACTGTTGAAGCTGTTATCTTGTCTGTAGACGCTGAAGGTAACCGTATCAGCCTTGGTATCAAGCAATTGAACAGCGATCCGTTCAATGATTTCTTAGCTGCTAACGAACGCGGTGCTTTAGTTAAAGGTACTGTAACTGCAGTTGATGCTCGTGGCGCAACTGTTAAGTTAGCTGACGAAGTAGAAGCTACTCTTAAAGCTTCTGAAATCAACCGTGACCGCGTTGAAGATGCAACTAAATTCTTAGAAGTTGGTCAAGAAGTTGAAGCGAAAATCATCAACGTTGACCGTAAATCTCGCTCTATCAACTTGTCTGTTAAAGCAAAAGACGAAGCTGAAGAGAAAGAAGCAGTTGCTAGCTTGCGTACAGCAACAACAAGTCAAGAAAATGGTCCTAAGACTATTGGTGACTTGATCAAAGCACAAATGAAGTAATAAGTTAACAAAGTACGGTTTCATGTAACGGAATTGTACTTTTTATACAAATTACTGTAAACGGTAGCGTAGTATTCAACATACTGCGCTACCGTTTTGTATTTAAACAGGTTATTATCAGACGACATAGAGTAGCAATAAATAACGAGGTCGTAGATGACTACTGAAGCTCTTAATAAGTCTGATTTGATTGAACGCATTGCGCTAAAAAACCCACACTTAGCTGAACCTTTGGTGGAAGAAGCGGTTAAAATTATGATTGATCAAATGATAGAAGCACTATCAACTGATAATCGTATTGAAATCCGTGGTTTTGGTAGCTTTGCTTTACACCACCGTGATCCAAGAGTTGGTCGCAATCCTAAAACAGGAAGATCAGTAGAAGTGGCAGCCAAAGCTGTTCCACATTTCAAACCGGGTAAAGCGCTGCGTGATGCAGTCAATGAATCCGGTAAATAAATAAAAATTTATAAGCGGGGTGCCTATGCGTTATCTTTTAATTGCATTGCTTATTGTTGTGTTTGGTTATTCTTTAGCACTAGTATTGCAAAATCCAACAGAGCTTTCTGTTGATTTGTTATTTACCCAAGTTCCAGCTATGCGTTTAGGCTTATTATTACTACTCACATTAGTACTTGGAACGGTGGTCGGTCTTTTGTTAGGTGTACAAGTTTTCAGAGTATTTCAAAAAAGCTGGGAAATTAAACGTCTTCGTAAAGATATTGACCATTTGAGAAAAGAACAGATTCAAAGTGCTCAATTGGCAGCAGCAGAAGCCGCTGCAAATGTAAGACATGAAAAAACCGTTTTAGATGTTTATCCCCAAGATAAAAATTCTACTCCGTTATAATTCGCACACTACTCTTTATTTACGAGTAAAGAGTAGTATATTTCTCAATTTATTCGCATTTTCTTCTTTTTATTGTTCTAAAAATAAGTGCCCGTTGCATTATTATCTCTAAATTTGAAAGCCTTCCTTATACATTCCTTTATTCCCTGATAATTTGTCTATTATAATGATGCTGTTTTTATGTGATGGAAGAAAGTCTCTTGAGTATCATTGTTGCGTTAGATGCAAAAAGCCAATATGACGCTTTAAAAATTGTTGAACAACTTGATCCTACTTTATGCCGTGTAAAAGTGGGTAAAGAGCTTTTTACTCATGAAGGTCCATCTGTTGTAAAAAAACTTCAAGAACAAAATTTTGAAGTTTTTCTTGATCTTAAATTTCATGATATCCCAAATACTACTGCTCAGGCTGTTTGTGCAGCCGCTGATTTAGGAGTGTGGATGGTCAACGTCCATGCTTCCGGTGGTCGTAAAATGATGGAAACTTGTGTAGAGCGTTTAAAAGCAGGTAACTATCAAACTCAATTAATTGCGGTTACTGTATTAACTTCAATGGGGCGTGAAGATTTAAAAGATATTGGTTTAGATGTTGAGCCAGTAGAGCATGTAAAACGCTTAGCTAAACTCACTAAAGAAAGTGGCTTGGATGGGGTGGTTTGTTCTGCACAAGAAGCTAAAATTCTTCGTGAGTTGATTGGACAAGACTTCTCTTTAGTAACCCCTGGTATTCGTCCGGAAGGTTCAAATGCGGACGACCAAAAACGTATTGTGACTCCGAAGCAAGCTATGCTTGATGGTTCTACGCACTTGGTCATTGGTCGACCGATTACTAAAGCAGAAAATCCAACAGAAATGTTGAAGTCTATTCTTGCTTCAATTGCTTAAAAATTTAGGAATAAGCTAATTAATAGCGGAGCGAGTAGGCTTAATAATAAGCCGCTCATCATGGCATGTGGTACATAATGTGTACCACATGACTGTTTTACCATGGCTAATGTAACATCCATTGAGGTTGCGCCAGCACTTGAGATGGCAGGACGTGGAAAGCGCCATCCCATGGTATACATTAAAAATATAGCAACGATCTCTCTAAATAAATCAGTTAATAACGCAATACCACCTAGTTCTGCCGAGTGTAATTGTGTAAACAAGATTCCTGACATTGAATACCAGCCATAACCTTGTGCTAATGCTAATGTTTCATTCAATGCAAAATGCTTGCTAAGCAAAAAGTAGTTGATGAAGCCTGCGATACATGAGCCGATAAATGCAGCCAAAGGTACAATTAAAATCTTCCAGCTTAGCCACGTACGGTTGAAATGAGTGAAGGCAAGTTCAATACCAATTAAGAAAATAAAAAGTAATAATAAATACCAACTATTAAATGAGATATGTGAATTGAATTGAGTGGCGATAGCTCCTAATAGAACACCGACGCCTAAGGCAAAAAAAGCTTTTGCAATATTCTTTAAAGCATTTACAAAGAGTTGAAGTGAAATTTTGCCTTTGACACTTTGTTTATCAAAAATTGTATAAGCCAATAAACAGGTAAAAAAAGAACCAAAAGATGTAGTAAGTGCAATAATAATAGCTGGTGGAAGTATGGCAGAAGGATTCTCAATTTGGTCCAGTGCGAGTGTTAACTCTAAAGCGACACTTGCCAAGAGAATATAAGAAAAATAGGGCAGTATTTTAAATATAAACTTTTGGATATTTAAAGATAGTTTGGGCGCTAAAAAATAGCCGGAAGTAAGTGCTAAAAAAATTTGAATGATGAGATAAAAAGATTGCATATAATAATAGGTAGATTGTTTTAACCCACCTATTATGTCTGGAACATTTTAAGCTGCATAGCTCTGTGAGCTTTTATTTAAGAGTAAGTAATCTTTAGAATTAACTTTGCGTGTTTCTAACCAGTACTTCCATGTATAAGTTGGCCATAGCGAAAAGTTTTTTCCATCGGCAGATTGATACCAGCTATTACAGCCTCCAGCTTGCCATACAGTCCCTTGAAGCTGGGTTTGAACCCGCTCGTTAAATGCATCTTGAACTTCTGGTTTGATCTCAATCGCTTTTTGCCCAGATTTTTCTACGAGTTGAATAAGTTGTAAAATGTAATTTACTTGAGATTCAATCATAAAAATAACCGAATTATGACCTAATACTGTATTAGGACCGACTAATTGAAATAGATTCGGAAAGTTTTTAGTCATAATGCCATAATAACTTTCTGCACCATTTTTCCATGCCTGTTTTAATTCGATTTGATTACGTCCAATGCAAGTGAAATGTTTCAAGTAAATACGTGGGTCAGTAATAAAACCTGTACCGTAAATTAAACAATCAATAGGCCGTTCTTTTCCATCTTTAGTAATAATACTGTTTTCTTTAATTTCTTGGATGCCATCCGTCACTAACTCAACATTTTTACGATTAAATGTAGGGAAGTATTTATTTGAAATAAGAATCCGTTTACATCCCATCACAAAGTCTGGTGTGAGTTTCTTAGCTACCTCTTTATCTTTTACTTGGAAGCGAATGAACGCTTCTGCCAACTTCTGGCCATATTTCATAACTTGGGGTTGAACAATGGGTACAACGCGCGACTCATTACTCCAATAAAGACGACTACGATGAATTTGGCGATAAATATTAGAAGATTTGAACAATGCTTTACTCAAGTTTGAGTATTTGCGCTCATCTCGAGGGATTACCCATGCTGCGGTTCTTTGAAATACATAGAGCTGCTTAACATCTCTAGCTATTTCTGGAATATATTGAATTGCACTACCACCCGTACCAATTGATGCGACTGATTTACCATTTAAGTTGTAGTCATGTTTCCACTGTGAAGAGTGAAAAACTTTTCCTTTGAATTTTTCGATGCCCTGAATATGAGGTATTTGCGAGATATGCAAAGGGCCTGATGCAAAAACTATAAATTGAGCTTCGAGCGAAGGTTGATTTTTAAAATCTAGAGTCCACACATGACGCATTTCATCATATTGGACATGGGTTACATCATGGTTAAACTTACAGTAATTTTTAATCTTATATTTTTCTGTAATATCTTGAATATATTCAAAAATCTCTGGTGCTTCAGCATAACGTTTTGACCAGTCAGTTTTGGGTGCAAAAGAGAGGGAATACATATGAGATTGAACATCACATGCCGCACCAGGGTAGCGATTTTCGCGCCAAGTTCCACCGACGTCATTTGATTTTTCTAAAATAACAAAGTCTTGCTGTTGATTTTGCAGTAAACGGATAGCCATTGCTAGACCACCAAATCCAGCACCAATAATAGCGATTTTAGTTTTTTGAATAGCATCTTGCTTTGTGTTTAGCATTGGAAACCCTGCATAAGCTGAAAAGAGGATTGCATGGAAGACTAACGTTTTTTAATCAGTTTAAACATGATTGGATCGACGTGAAAATTGATAGATTCGGCAATTAATTTTCTTTCTTCTTTATAGTAAAACATTTGAGTCTAGGGAAATTGATAGAAGAATGAAACGGTCGATACTTGGTTTAATGTATTTAATTCAAGGAATGCGCAATGCTGGCATTGATGTCGACTCACGTTTGGCTGGTATTGGAATCAAGGTTGATGCTTTAGATCCGAGTTCCACAATTCATGATCGCCTAGAATGGGATATTCAACAAATTATTAGTGAAAATGTTGAACCTGAGAAGGGCTTATTTATTGGCCAGCATTATGCTCTAGCTGGTTACGGACCATTGCTGATGTTGCTTGTAACAAGTAATGATGTTCAGACTGCATTAAGTAAAGGGATAAAATATCAAAGGCTTACTCATTTATTTGGTGCTTTAGGGCTTTGTGAAACGGATGAGCGCACCATCTTAAATTATTTGCCTGTTGATTTGAAAACCCAAGTTGGACAGTTGCGGGCACAATGTGAAGTTTCAGGAACTTATAAATTTATTCAAGATATTTATACAATGATGGGATTAGAAATGCCCACTATGCGTATAGAACTTCCATTTGAAAAACCAACGGACTCAGATATTTTATCTCGCTATTTCGCATACTATGGTGAGGATGTGCACTTTAATGGTAAATATGCAGGATTTAGCCTAAGTAAGGATGTACTTGAAATCAAAATCCCTTCTGCGGACATCATTACACATCGTATTTATGAATCAAAATGTATTACAGAAATAACAAGATTAAATCAACAAGATCATCAAACTCCACATATCATACAATGTGTGCAAGATTATCTTGAGTTGCAACAAGGAATTATCCCGAGCATGGCGGAAACTGCTTTTGCATTGAAAATGCCTGAAAGGACATTAAGGCATCAACTGCAACAGTTAAATACGAGTTATAAGCAAATTCGTGAACAAATTATCAAGAATAAGGCATTAAAGCTTATGGAATATAGGGAATACTCAATAGAAGTTATTGCTGAATTGCTCGGTTATTCTGAACCAGCGGCATTTAATCATGCATTTAAACGATGGTTTGGGCAGAGTCCTCGACAATATGGCAAAGAGTCATCGTCGTAATTCTTGATGCTAAAAGCTAATGTGGTTGAACAAAATGTTCGCTATACTCCTATCAGTTAAAATTGAAATAAAACGATATGTTAAATTTAAAATCTTCTCATAGTACTGCATTCTCACCTTCTTCCCCAGCAGAACGCTATGCTGAGGCTTTAGCTTCAGGCCAGTTTATGGCAGATGAAGCGCAAGCACAGGCAGTGCAAGAATTAGATCGTGTATGGAAAGAACTTTTAAACCGTTATAAAGCCTCTAAAAAAGCTTTCCGTCGTTTTCGCCGCCAAACCTCACCTAAAGGTGTTTATATGTGGGGTGGAGTAGGTCGTGGAAAAACTTGGCTTATGGATCAATTTTATGAGTCAGTGCCGTTTCGCCGTAAAACACGTATGCATTTTCATCATTTCATGCAACATGTTCATAAAGAGCTAAATAAGCTTTCAGGCCAACGCAATCCACTTGAAATTGTGGCTGACCAAATTTATAAAGATGCAGTCGTTATTTGTTTTGATGAGTTCTTTGTATCAAATGTAACTGATGCAATGATTCTCAGTGATTTATTCCAAAAATTGTTTGTTCGTGGTGTGACATTAATTGCAACATCCAATATCGCACCAGACGGTTTATATAAAAACGGTATTCATCGTGATCGCTTTTTACCAACAATTGAAATGGTTAAAAAGAACTGCACTGTTTTAAATGTAGATGCAGGTGTGGACTATCGTTTACGTGTATTAAAACAAGCTCAATTATTTAAATCGCCATTAAGTAATGAAGTCCAAAACTGGATGTCAGAACGTTTTAACGCACTAACTCATACACAAACTCATTCTCAAGAGCCAATTGTAATCAATAATCGTATTGTTGAGACGCTAGGCCATACAGAAGATGTGTTGTGGTGTGAGTTTTCTGAACTCTGCTTTAAACCACGTAGCCCAGCAGATTTTATTGAAATTGCGAATATCTATAATACGGTTCTGGTGAGTAATGTTCCTCATTTAACAGATTTCTTATCTGAAGGTACACGTCGTTTTATTTATTTAGTCGATGAATTTTATGATCGTGGAGTAAAATTACTGTTAACTTCTCAAGATAGTATTATTGATATTTATCAAGGTGAAAAGTTAGCGTTTGAAATTGAGCGTACTCGTTCGCGTTTGTTAGAAATGCAATCTGATGAATATTTACATTCTGAACATCGTCATATTGATGATACTAAAAACGCATAAAAAATAGATATGAAAAGCGCTCTAAAAAGGGCGCTTTTTTTACAACAAAAATTGATAAATTTAGTTAAATAGTGCTTTTTCGCACTGTAAAGTTTGATATAACTAAATACGCTTTAGAAAAATAAGATAGTGGAATTTTTTGTCTGTTAACAAAAAGTCTAGTTTCAGTATCTTTAAATATTGAATAAATTGTTGGGAATCCTAGTTAGAATTTTAATATTTCCTATATAGAGAAATTTATCTTTGTCAATAGTTTTACAAGGGAAAATGCTTACTATTTAGGAATGTGATATTAGTATTCAGCTTAATTTAAATCGGTATACTAGGATTCTCTTGGTATAAAAAGTAGCAACTTCAGGAAAGACAATGACTGCACGTATTCAAAAAGGCAAGTTAGCGATTGCTAAAGAACTTTACGATTTTATCGAAAATGAAGCTTTACCAGGTTCTGGTTTAGATAGTGAAACTTACTGGAAGAACTTTGAGCAAGTTGTTGTCGATCTTAGCCCAAAAAATAAAGCATTATTGGCTAAGCGTAATGAATTACAAGCAAAAATTGATGAATGGCACCGCAACAATAAATTTGAATTAGGTGCGTATAAGGCGTTCTTAACTGAAATTGGTTATTTAGTGCCAGAAGTTGAAGACTTTCAAATTACAACTGAAAATGTTGATGAAGAAATTGCATTATTGGCAGGTCCACAGTTAGTTGTACCTGTACGTAATGCTCGTTATTGCTTAAATGCAGCAAATGCTCGTTGGGGCTCGTTATATGATGCACTTTACGGCTTCGATGTAATTTCTGAAGAAGGTGGAGCTGAAAAAGGTAAAGGATATAATCCTGTACGTGGTGCAAAAGTGATTGAGTTCGCTAAAAACTTCTTAAATGAAGTTTTCCCACTTGCACAAGGCTCACATGCAGATGCGACAAAATATGCGATTGAGCAAAACAAACTTGTTGTGACTTTGAAAGATGGTTCAAAAACAGGTTTAGCTCATGAAGCTCAGTTCGTTGGTTTCAACGGTGAAGAAGCGAATCCTACAGAAGTTGTACTTTTGAGTAATGGTCTTCATGTGATTATCGAAATTGATGCATCTAGTCCAATTGGACAAACTGATTTAGCGGGTGTTAAAGACTTAACATTCGAAGCGGCTGTAACCACAATTCAGGATTTAGAAGATTCTGTTGCCGCTGTAGATGCTGAAGAAAAAGTTGAAGGTTACCGTAACTGGTTAGGTTTAATGAAGGGTACGCTTCAAGAATCTATTGAAAAGAACGGTAAAACGATTGTTCGTGATTTAA
The DNA here is from genome assembly GCF_000313935.1 of Acinetobacter sp. WC-141. GTDB lineage: Bacteria > Pseudomonadota > Gammaproteobacteria > Pseudomonadales > Moraxellaceae > Acinetobacter. The sequence goes on from NZ_AMSS01000011.1 coordinate 56,312, forward strand.
ATAAAGACCGCGAAATTAAAAATTTAATTGGTGGTACAACGAAACTTCATGGTCGTTCACTTATGTTGCTTCGTAACGTAGGTCACTTAATGACTAACCCAGCTATTTTAGTAGATGGGGAAGAGATTTTCGAAGGTATTATGGATGCATTGGTAACACCATTGTTGTCAGTTGCAGACATCCGTAGTGAAAACGAAAATAAGAACTCTCGTAAAGGTTCTATGTATATTGTTAAGCCAAAAATGCATGGTCCAGAAGAAGTTGCGTTTGCTGTAGAGTTATTTGAACGTGCTGAACAGGCGATTGGTTTACCACCTAAATCGTTAAAAATCGGTATTATGGATGAAGAGCGCCGTACATCTGTAAACTTGAAAAACTGTATTGCTGCTGCAAAAGACCGCACGATCTTTATTAATACTGGCTTTATGGACCGTACTGGCGATGAGATTCATACGTCAATGGAAGCCGCGCCAGTTGTGCGTAAAGAAGCTGTAAAAACACAAAAATGGATTGCTGCTTACGAAAACCGTAACGTTGCAATTGGTTTAAAATGTGGTTTACAAGGTAAAGCACAGATTGGTAAAGGCATGTGGCCAAAACCAGATAGCATGAAAGATATGTTAGCAACTAAAGCTGCACATCCAAATGCGGGTGCTTCATGTGCTTGGGTTCCATCTCCGGCAGGTGCAGTTCTTCATGCGATGCATTACCATCAAGTGAATGTTAAAGCACGTCAAGATCAGTTGAAAGCTGAAGAAATGTTGTCATTAGATGACTTGTTGACTCCTCCATTTGCACCAGAAACAAACTGGTCAGCAGAAGAAATCAACAATGAGCTTGAAAATAACTGCCAAGGTATTTTAGGTTACGTTGTTCGTTGGGTTGACTTAGGCGTGGGGTGTTCGAAAGTTCCTGACATTAACAACGTGGGCTTAATGGAAGACCGTGCAACATTACGTATTTCTTCTCAACACGTTGCAAACTGGTTACGTCACGGTATTGTGACTCGTGAACAAGTTGAAGAGGTGCTTAAACGCATGGCTAAAATTGTTGATGAACAAAACGCGAATGATCCATTGTATAAACCAATGGCTGCTAACTTTGAAACCAACATTGCTTTCCAAGCGGCTTCTGACCTGATCTTTAAAGGTTGTGAACAGCCTTCTGGTTATACTGAGCCGTTGCTACATGCTGCTCGTTTAAAGTTAAAAGGTTATACAGGTGACTAATTTTAACCTGTCATAAAAAAAGCCTCTTCGGAGGCTTTTTTGTTCTCGGTATATTTTTTGCTTAAACTAAGAAAATGTATTTCTAAAGGATTTTTGAATTTGATTAATTTGAAAAGTCTAGATCGTAAGAATTGGATTCAATGTGCAAGATTATCTTTGGATGAATCTCAAAAAGACTATGTTGCACCAAATGTATATTCTATTGCTGAGTCTAAAGTGGAAGAACATTACTGCCCAAGAGTGATCTGTTTCAATAATGACGTCATTGGGTTCTTAATGTATTGTGTCGAAATTGATCCACCTGATGAGACTTTATTTTGGTTGTTTCGTTTTATGATTGATAAAAATAATCAAGCTAAAGGTTATGGTACCGCAGCGTTGCAAATCGCAATTGATGAAATATTTACAAAAGGAGCTAAACGCATTCGAACTATGTATAAATCATCTAATCATTGTGCTGGAAAACTTTATAAAAAATTGGGTTTTATAGAAACTGGAGAATATGATGAATGTGGAGATATTATTTTAGAGTTGAATATTTCCCTTCAAAAAAAACGCTAACTGAAAATTCCAGTTAGCGTATGAAGTAATAGAATAGATTTAAAAGCAATTTTAGTTACTGCTCACAATTCCAATTTTGGTGACACCTAAACGCTGCGCCGTAGCCATGACCATCGCTACATTTTTATATTCAGCCATTTGATCTGGTTTAAGTTTGATCTGGTCTTGATCTTTTTTGGTGACCACACCTTGGAATAAAGTCTCTAGTGCGGTGCGGTCTGAAACCAGCTGGTTATTCCAAAACACTTTACCTGCTGCGTCAATTCTTACATCAATCACTTCAGGCGGCTTTTCATTTGTTGGTGGGGGTGTGCCGTTTGGCAAATTAATATTAATCGCATTGTTTGGTGCAGGGATGGTAATAATGAACATAATAATAAGTACCAACATGACATCAATAAGAGGTGTCATGTTGACTTCCAACATCACATCGTCATCATTATTTGAACCGACATTCATACCCATAAAATTCTCCTTAAAATAATTACTGGGAGGCTGGTGGGGTAGTAACAAATGCAATTTTGCCAATACCAGCTTGTTTGGTCGTGCTAATGACCTGATCTATCGCCTCAAAATGAGTAAGCTGATCTCCACGAATATGAACTTCTGGCTGAGGCCTTTTTTGTGCAACGGCTTGAAGCTTTGATAGCAATATTTCTTTATTAGGCACATAGCTTTCATTCCAGAAAATATCTCCTTTCTTGTTCACAGAAAGTTGAATATTTTCAGGTGTGGTTGCATATGGCGTATTTTTTTCTTCTGGTAGTTTCACTGGAACCGTATGTGTAACTACCGGAATCGTAATTAGAAAAATAATAAGTAAAACCAACATGACATCAACTAGAGGCGTCGTATTAATTGCGCCAATCATTTCATCGTCATCTTCAGAACCAACACTCATACCCATAATGTTTGCTCCTCGTTATTTAATGCTGCGGTTAACCGAATTATTGGTACTAATTTCTCCGCTTAATAAAACTGCGTGTAAATCTGAACCAAACGAACGAACATTTTCCATAACGGCTTTATTACGGCGAGTCAGCCAGTTGTAACCAAGTACAGCGGGCACTGCGACTGCAAGACCAATAGCTGTCATAATTAAAGCTTCACCGACAGGACCAGCAACTTTATCAATAGATGCCTGACCTGAAATCCCGATGGCTGTTAATGCGTGATAAATTCCCCAAACCGTACCAAAAAGACCAACAAACGGTGCCGTTGATCCAACTGTTGCTAAGAAAGCTAAACCACCACCTAAGTGATTTTGTATTTTTTCAATTGCACGTTGAATTGATATGCTCACCCATGTATTAAAATCGATTCGCTCAAGTAAAGAGCCGCCGTGCGATTTAGTTGAGTTAATGCCTTTTTCTGCAATAAAGCGATATGCGCTACTTTGTTCTAAATTATCAGCTGCATTATCTAGTGAAGTTGCTTCCCAAAAACTTTTCTCTGCCTCTTTGCCTTGTCGTTTTACTTTAGCTTGTTGTAAGAATTTTGAAATAATGATGTACCACGTGCCAATAGACATCAGCACTAATATAAATAAAGTAGATTTAGCGACTAAGTCTCCTTCACGCCAAAGCGCTTCTAGACCATAAGGGTTTTTAACAGTTTCGCTTGTTGCTGGTTTCGGTGGTGGAGTTGGAGTATTTGCATTTGAAGTAGTTTCAGCGGTTGCTGTTGCCACAGGGGCATTACTCGTTTCTTCTGCAAAAACCGAGTTTAATGGAAGTAGCGAACAAGCTGCGATTAAACTTGCAGAAGCGAAACGTACTAGCGGTTGAGTTGATTTTTTCATCATATTATCTCCAATATTTTTTAATTTCTGACTAATTCAATTGTTTATTCAATTACGAATGGATATTCAATTTCATACCAGTCTTGCTGAGGCACGCCATCTTTCATTGCTGGTTTGAATGTACATAAGCTGTAAGCTTTAGTTGCTGCTTTATCTAAGGTTTTGCTGCCACTTGATTTTTTTACTTTGGCATCAATGACTTTGCCTGAAGTATCAACCAAAACACGTATACGCACCGTACCTTGTTCTTCATTCATCAGTGCTTCACGAGGATATTCCGGTTTTTCACAGCCAGCAGAACCTTCCGAAACACCGCGAGTTACGCCAGCTGGTTTAGGAGCTGGGGCAGCTGCCACTGGAGCTGGTGCGGCAACAGGACTTGGTGATGGGGTGCTAGGTGCAGCAGGAGCTGGGGTAGCAACTTTAGTTGGTTGAGCTACTGGTGTCGTTTTTTGTACCGGTGTCGCTACTTTCTCTACTTGTTTAGGCGGCTCAGGAACTTTGGCAACTTTTTCTACCATTTTAGGTGGCTCAGGCGGTTTTTCCTTAGGTTTTGGCTCCTCTGGTTTAGGTGGAGGAGGTGGTTTAATATCTTGAATAATTTGTAATTCCACAGGTTTTTCTGCTGGTTTTTGAATATTGTTTGCTAAACCTGACATCAGAATATAGGCAACAATAAGATGCAGAAAAAGTACTGCGGCAATACCAATAAGGCGCTTTGCAGATTTATTTTCTATGTCTGTAAAAGTCATGCCCATAGTTACTCCTGAAACTTGAGACAAACAATTCTTAAATTAATGTTTGACTAAGGGTGAGTATTCGGTCTGCAAACACGATGTTTAAAGTCATGTTTGCAGAACAACCATTTAGAACTTATATGTACCTCGTACAAAGTACGTACGCCCTAAAGGATCTGCGTAACGTGGGTCATATCCCATTTGAAAGTTATCAATTACATTAGAAGCAGGAGGGTCTTCATCAAAAATATTTTTAATACCAGCGGTCACTTCTAGATTTTTAAAGCCTTTATAAGTGCCTGAAATATTGTATGTTGTATAGTCGCTAACTCTATGGTTTTGGTCGTTAGAGTTTTGATCTTGGTATCCACGAGAGAAGTTCTGTTGCAGATTTAAAGCCCAGTTTTCATAATTCCAATTTAGGTTTGCGGTATGTTTCCAGCGCAGAATAATAGATTGATAGTCTAAGCCGCTATATGACCCAGCAACACCTATCCATTCCCCATCTGGCTCGGCTTGGTATTTGTAATCAGTTATATATGTACCATCAATATTGAAACCGAAACGACCTGTAGCAGTCATTGGAGAAACCCAACTTAAGCCGACGTCGAAACCAGAAGTTTTAATTCCACCTAAATTTTGTTGTGTTGTAATAATATAATCTAATGAGCCATCAGGATTACGTACAAATTTGTCTGCATATTTCACAGGGTCATTAAAAATAGCAGTTTCTGAAAGTGTAGCAATTTGCTTGTCGACTTCGATATTGAAGTAATCAAGAGTGAAGGCTAAATTTTTAATTGGTTCAAATACTAAGCCTGCAGTAAAAGACTTTGACTCTTCTGGATCTAGAGTTTTATTACCTCCATTTTGTCTGTCGAATTGCATCTTACAATCACGTTCTTTTTGTCCTCCTGGTTGTACAACTCCACCAGGGCAAAGCAGTGGATCATTATATGATGCACCTGTATTGGTTATCGAATTTGCGCCATTAACTTCCCAAAGTGTTGGTGCTCTGAAACCTGTACTATAAGTTGTGCGGAACATTAACTGTTTAATAGGTTCCCAACGAAGTGCAAATTTTGGATTAAAAGTATCACCAAAATCATTGTAGTCATCATAACGAGCGGCAATTTGAGCTTCTAAAGTTTTAAGAAGTGGGATATGAAATTCGGTAAATACCGATTTAATATTACGATCGCCAGTATTTACTGGTTCATCAGGATCGACACCTGTACTTGGTGCCACTCGGGCAACATCAGTAACGACTTTTGAAGTCCAATCTTCATAACGATAGCTTGCTCCAACTGCAAAACCAACATCTCCAGCTGGTAATTTAAATATAGGTCGGCTTGCAGTGAAATCAACCGTAGTTGTATCTAGGTTGGCTTTTAAATATTTGCCTTCAACTCCTAACTCATTCCATACATTAGCATCTTCAGGGTTTTGTGGTCCGAATGGGTTTAAAATACCATTATTTAAAGCTTCTTGTGTTTTATCAAAGTTTAAATAGCCACTTACGATAGCATCCGATGCACTACTATGTGCATAGGTAACGCCTGAATTAATGTCCCAACCATGAGTTTCACCCTCAATACCCGCAAACAATCTATGTGATTGGTTAATACTATTACTTATACGATTACCCGATTGTGAACGCAGATATAGAGGGATAGTTCCCTTAGCGCCTGCTAAAGCTGGAGTTATACCGTTTCCTGGATAATATTTACTATTAGAGTCAAGCGTCAGATCAAAAAATACATCTGGTGCAACTGAAGTAGTGACTTCACTTCTTGCATATAAATATTCTGCAATCGCGTTAAAATTATCATTTAGTTTAAATGTAGCTCGGCCCATAGCTGAGATGTCTTCTGTTTTTGGAACAATTCCAATCACAGCTTGACTGTTATATCGACAAGTTCCATCATCGATACTATTAAGAGGGTTATTACCACAACCAGTGGATGCGTAAGGGTTACCTAAACCTGGGACATTGGCAGGGAATGAACCACTACTGGTTCTATTAACACCTAATTCGGGTAATATCCCTCCACGCCGACTAACTTTACGGTCTTGGGCCATAACATCATCGCCTTTGCGATAGTCCACAACACCAAAAACGTTATAGCCATTTTCGTCCAAATCACCGAAGCCGCCAAAGATGCTGTAGTCTTGCTGTTCACCGCCTTTTTGTTCTGGTTTTTGATAACCAGCGGTCAGGTTAAGTCCGGTAAATTGCTTTTTGGTAATAAAGTTAATTACTCCCCCAATTGCATCTGTTCCATAAATGGAAGAGGCGCCATCTCTTAGAACCTCAATGCGGTCTAACATTGCGAGTGGAATAATATTTAAGTTTGTGACGCCACTGTCATATGCATTTGCAGCTAATCGACGACCATTAAGTAAAACAAGTGTTTTATTGGCACCTAAGGCTCTCAAGTTTGCCGCTGAACCGGCTGTTTTACTTGCACCCACGTTACTGGCAGTAACAAAATTAGATTGGTTTGCACTAATTTTGGCTAAAGCTTCTTCAGTTGTAGTTACCCCTTGTTTTAAAATTTCGTCAACTTTTACGATAGTAATGGGTGAAGCACTTTGAGCTGCAACTCCTTTGATTGAAGAGCCTGTCACAGCAACTTTTACAACTTTGACGGGTTTATCATCTGAGTTGGATTGTTCTGTTTCTGCTGCTTGTGCCATGGTAAGACACATCATGCTTAAACTAAGGGTACTTAATTTAAGAATTGTTTTGCCAATCTTGGGGGTTACCTGAGATCGAACATTGTATTTTTTTTTCATCGTGGATTTGATCCCTTTTTGTTGTAGTTAGCGATATTGCTGAAAAGTCTTTAAGCAAAGCAAGTGCCAACTATATATTTTTCTTTTTTTAGTTTATGCAAAATATTGATATATATTGATTTTATTATGTTTGTGAGGAGGTTTTAGGGTTTTCTATCCAGTAAAAAAATTTTCCATTTGGTAATTTTTTTTATGTTGGCTAAAAGTTCCAAAATTATTTGTATAAAAAATAATCATTATTGGGTTGTTCATGTATTGGTTTTTTACTTTTGTATCTTTTTAGAACTTTTTGAAATGTAATTGTATAATGTAACATTTCTTTTAAATTATATTTTTTTGATATAAATTATTGATTTGAGCTAATGTTATTTGCTTACTCTATAAAAAATTTATGAACTAGAATGAAACATTCATGACTTTTAATTGTGCATTATAGGCTAATCATGAATAAGTTATATAAATATAATATTTGGCAAAAACTTACTTTTATTTATATAGTCCCAGAAGTTTTAAGTGCCTAATTAAAATGTAAATTTTAAATATTTCTATATGAATTATTCTTGATCATAAAATATGGCATGAAATTCGCTTTATATTAGATAGTTACAGCTTTCTAATTTCAGTATGATGTTTTCCATTCGATCAAATAAAAGATTGAATAGAAAGGTTAGTAATTTACAAAGAAGAAAGTAGTCCATTGAGAAAGAACTTTTCTTATTCGGATTTAGATGTTACTCAAAAGGATAATATCTTTAAAAAATTAATTAAGTAGGTAGGAACTTGAAATTAAAAATTTTTAAGCTCGCCATTTTAAGTCTGGCTATTACATCAGTTTCTTGTGCTTTCGCCCAAACGCCTGCACAACCAAACAAAATTTTGCATGTTGCCTATGAAGCTCCAGATGATGGCTTCGATATGGTCAAAACTACCAATTTCTATAGTGCTAGTATTGCAGAAACAATTTTTGAACCTTTGCTGAAATATGATTATTTAGCAAGTCCAGTACAGTTAGTTCCTTATACGGCTGAAAGTCTGCCTAAGGTAGACCAAGATGGTAAAGTTTATACATTTAAAATTAAGCCGGGTATCTATTTCACCGATGACCCTGCCTTTAAAGGTAAACATCGTGAACTGGTGGCTGAAGATTATGTTTATGCAATTAAACGTATTTTGGACCCTAAAAATAGGGCACCTGCAGTTTCTTTTCTTGATGGCAAATTAGTCGGAGCTGATGCAGTTGTAGCTCAAGCAAAGAAAACTGGAAAGTTTGATTATGCTGCATCAATTGCAGGGCTTAAAGCAATTGACCGATATACTCTACAATTTACCTTAACTCGCCAAGACTTTAATTTCCCTTATATTCTTGCCTATATTACTTTTGGTGGTGTTGCCAAAGAGGTTGTTGATTACTACGGTGATGGTATCGGTATGCATCCGGTTGGTACTGGACCTTACATGTTGAGTAAATATGTACCAAGAAGTAAGGTCGAATTAGTTGCCAATCCTGATTATCGGGGTTTTGTCTGGAATTTTAAGTCGACAGGAACGCCATGGGATAACCAGCTTATTAAAGAAATGAGCGGTAAGAAAATGCCGCAAATTGGCAAAGTTGTGGTCAGTATTATTGAAGAACAACAGTCACGATGGTTAGCTTTCCAGTCTGGCCAACTGGATTTTGATAGACTTACAGCCGATGCTGTTCCTCAAGCTTTGGATGGAGGTCAACTTAAAGCGTCTTTTCAAAAAAAAGGAATTAAGCATTTTCCTAATAAAGAACCTGAAATGACCTATACGATGATGAACATGCGTGATCCAGTCATTGGTGGTTTTAGTCCAGAAAAGATTGCTCTTCGTAGAGCCATTACTTTGTCTTATGATCAAAAAGAAAGTATACGACAGGCTTATAAAGGCCAAGCTGTTAGAGCTGAAATGTTCATACCTGAAGGTGTAAATGGATATAACCCCAAGTACAGAAGTAGCGTAGGGTACAATCCCTTATTGGCAAATAAACTACTTGATTATTATGGTTATAAAAAAGGGTCTGATGGCTACCGAAAATTGCCAAACGGCAAACCTTTAGTTTTAAAAATTAATACTGAAAATAGCTCAGCATCAGTTATTCATTCAGAACTCTGGAAAAAAAATCTGGATGCAATAGGTATCCGTGCTGATTTTAAAGTAAGTAATTTTGCAGATAACTTAAAAGCCGCAACTCAATGTAAATATATGATGTGGAGCGGGGCATGGATTGCTGACTATCCTGAAGGAGATAATTTTGCGCAATTACTTTATGGTCCAAACGCGGGTCAGGGAAACCATGCGTGTTACCAGTCTAAAACTTATGATGCTCTTTATAATCAAGCCACTCATTTACCACCGCAACAACGTCTACCATATTACGAAAAGCTTAACCGCCAGATTGAAGCTGATAATCCATGGATTATTCATGTAACTCGAATTCGTAATTGGTTGATACGACCACAAGTTCAAGGGTTTAAACCCCATCCAATGATGAATACAAACTGGCAATATCTTGATATTACCCCTGTTAAAAAATAATTTTAGATAAAGATAAATATGACTGAAAATTTAATAAAACAGCTCAAGCATTGTAGTGTCGGTTTGTTATTTGCCAGCATGGCATTAACTGGATCTACGACTATATTTGCAAAAAGCCCAGCCGATCCAAATAAAGTTTTACGTTATGTATTCCCGACAGCTGAAACAGGTTTCGACCCAGCTTATATCCATGATTTATATTCGGCGCATGTAACTACTTCGATATTTGAAACTTTATATACCTATGACTATTTAGCAAGGCCCGCAAAACTCGTTCCGCAAATAGCAACTGCTATGCCGAAAATTAGTGCCGATGGTCTGACCTATACCATTCACATTAAAAAGGGTATTTATTTTACGCCAGACCCTGTTTTTAAAGGTAAACCCCGAGAATTAACAGCCAACGATTATGCGTATTCTTTTAAACGCTTATTGGACCCAAATTTACGCTCTCCAAATAGCTGGTTGTTAGAGAACAAAATTGAAGGTATGGATGCATTAATAAAAGCAGCCAATAAAACCGGAAAATTTAACTATGATCAAAAGGTGAGTGGCTTACAAACGCCAGATAGATACACTTTGGTGATTCGTTTAGTTAAGCCAGACTATAACTTTCCTTTATTACTGGCACATGACCCAACAGGTGCAGTGGCACGTGAAGTCATCGAAAAGTATAAAGATAAAGCAGGTTATGTCATGGGCCATCCTGTTGGGACAGGACCTTATGTACTTAGTAAATGGGTGCCTGCTTCGAGGATTGTTTTAAAAGCGAACCCTGACTTTCGCGGCTTTACTTGGAACTTTATAGCGAGTAGTCCTGAAGATGAGGCAATTGTGAAACGCCTTAAGGGTAAAAAAATGCCGCAAATCGGCACAATTGATATTCAGGTTATGGAAGAAAACCAATCACGATGGCTGGCATTTCAGCGTGGTGAAATTGATATATTTCAGCTTGAAGGTCAACTGATCGCAAAAGCAATTAAAGACGGTAAATTAAGACCTGAACTTGCTAAAGAAGGTGTGCAGCTATCTCGTATTGTTGATCCTGAAATTAGCTATATCTATTGGAATCTTAAGAATCCGGTCGTTGGCGGAATGAGTAAAGAAAAGATTGCCTTGCGCCGTGCTATTGCAATGTCTCGTTCAATAGATCAAGAAATTAAATTAGTAAGAAATGATGATGCTCAGCATTTAGATTTTCCAGTTCCACCAGGGGTAGTGGGTAACGATCCACAGTATAGAAGCAGTACGCCATATTCCGTGAAAGCAGCAAATTTACTATTAGATCGATATCACTATAAAAAAGATGCCTCAGGTTGGCGTACACAGCCAAATGGTAAGCCTCTGGTCATTGAATATATGGCGCGTAATGACAGTATTGGTCAGCAAAGTGCTGAACTTTGGAAAAAGAACTTTGATAGTTTAAATATTCGCATGGTCTTTAAACCCATGCTTTTTGCAGATCTCATTCGAGCGCAAAAACAATGTGAAGGTATGTTTGGTTCTTCTGCATGGATAGCCGATTATCCAGATGGGGATAATTTTATGCAGAATTTTTATGGACCCAATACGCATATGACAAACTGGTCTTGTGGTTCGACACCAGAGTTTGATCAGTTGTATCGTCAGACACAACAAATGCAAGCAGGTCCTGAGAGAGATGCACTTTATCGAAAAATGACACGTTTATTAGAAGTGTATATGCCTGTTCAGGTCTCTTATGCACGCTACCGAAATATGCTGGCTCAACCACAAATCATTGGATATAAAAAGCATCCAATTTTACATGCTGAGTGGATGTACATTGATATCGATACACATACTAAATCTAATCATTAAATGAAAAAAATTGGAGATATGATGAAAAAAAATCCACTAAAAATGACTACTTTATGTATGTTAGCAATAGGCATAAGTCAGTTTGCAACGGCAGAGACAACACGTCCTACTTTACCATTACTTAAAGCCCAACAACTTCCAGCATGGTGCGATGCTAATTTAAAAAAGATTCAGCAACAGATTACAATTTTTGAAAAAACGCCTGTTAAAGATAATGCAGCAGCGGCACCTATATTGGCAAAATGGGATAAAATTTTTGCGCATTTTGAAGATTTTTCAGGTCCAATAAGTCTATATAGTAACGTAGACCCAGATGCAAAGTTACGTAAGGCAGCAGAAGACTGTGAAATCAAAATTAATCAGTTTCACACTGATATATTTCAGAACCCGAAGCTATATAACTTAATTAAAAATACACAAGCAACAGACCCAATTGACCAAAAATACCGCCAAGATATTCTAGATCAGTTTGAAGACACAGGTGTTCAACTTGAACCAGTAAAGCGTGCACGAATGAAGGCTATTCTGGATGAGTTGACTAAACTTGAGCAAGAATATGCCCGTAATGTTCGCGATAATCCGGAGAAACTTGAGTTTACTCCTGAAGAGATGAAAGGCTTACCTCAAAGTTATATTTCAGCATTAAAGAAAAATGCTAAAGGCAACTATTTATTAGGTTTTGAATATCCTGAATATCGTCCATTTATGGAGTTGGCAGATAATGATGATGCCCGAAAAAGATATCAAATTGCCTTTACTCGACGTGGTACTGAGCAAAATTTAAAACTACTTAAACAGGCAATAGATTTGCGTTATGAGCTTGCGCAATTATTTGGAAAAGCAAGTTATGCAGATTGGGTTTTAAAAGACCGTATGGCTAAAACGCCTGAGGCTGTAAATCAATTTTTAGCAGAAGTCCAAAAAACAGTAGCACCACTTGAACGTAAAGAAGTAGAAGAACTCCGTGAATTTAAAGCACAAACCTTAAAAACCCCATTAGAAAAAACCGAGATCACACGTTGGAGTGAAGCTTACTGGAGTGAGAAACTTCGTAAGAGTAAATATCAGATTGATCAGGAAAAACTTCGTGATTATTTCCCGACTTTAGCTGCACAGAAGTGGTTGTTCGCCATTTCATCTGACCTTTATGGCATTGATTTTAAACCCGTCAAAGTTAAAGCATGGCAGGATGAAGTTGAATATTACGATGTAGTTGACAAAAAAACAGGAAAGCTTCTTGGCGGCTTATATATGGATAAATTTCCTCGTGAAGGGAAATATGGCCATGCTGCCGTTTGGGGAGTATACGGTGGCAGCACTTTAACCAATCGATTACCCGTGTCGGCTTTAGTCACCAATTTTAACCGTAAAGGTTTAAATAGTGATGAACTTGAAACTTTTGTTCATGAGTTTGGTCATGCTTTACATGGCATTTTGTCAAATACACGTTATGCCAGTCAGTCTGGAACCTCTGTAGAGCGTGATTTCGTAGAAGCGCCGTCTCAAATGTATGAAGAGTGGGCACGCCGTAAAGAGACTTTATCTAAAGTGGCTGATTACTGTGATCCAGCATGTCCACGTGTTGATGATGAGTTAATTTCTCGTTTAAAAGCTGTACATAACTATGGTCGTGGCTTGCGTTATGCACGTCAGACTCTTTATGCACAGTACGATATGTCATTGCATACTGCCGATGCATTAAAAGTAAAACCTTTGGAAAATTGGCAAAAAATGGAAGCTGCTACAGCTTTAGGGTATGTGCCAACAACAGAGTTTCCTGGGCAGTTTGGGCATTTGATGGGCGGTTATCAAGCAGGTTATTACGGCTATATGTGGTCTGAGGTTTTAGCTTTAGACATGCTTTCTGCCTATGGGGACAACCTTAATAACCCGCAAGTTGGACAGCGTTACCGTCAAACCGTTTTGTCACAAGGTAGCCAAAAACCGGCAGCTGAATTAGTTAAAGATTTCCTTGGCCGTGAACCTGATAACAAAGCGTTCTTTAATGAAATTACCGGACAACGAGTTAAATAAGGAATTATCACTATGCTGGCATATGTTATTCGGCGTTTATGGCAGATGATTCCAACCATGTTGGGGGTAGTCTTACTTATTTTTATTCTTTTTAACTGGGTAGGTGGCGATCCTGCTTATATTTTAGCGGGCAAGATGTCTAATCCTGAGCAGATCGAAAATATTCGTAAACAGCTAGGAGTCGATCAGCCTTATTACGTACAGCTCTGGATTTTTATTAAACAAATACTGACTTTTGACTATGGCGCGAGTTGGAGTACGGGAGAACCTGTTTCTCAAATTATTTTAACTCGATTAGGGCCATCGCTCACGCTTTTAATACCGCTCACTATTTTACAGACGGTTATTTCAATTATTTTGGCATTGGCTGTTGCAGCTGTACGTGGTTCTCTAACCGACCGTATGGTCATGATGCTCTGTACCATCGGCATGTCGATCAGCATCTTAGTTTACATTATTGTTTTTCAATATGTTCTTGCGTATCAGCTAAGTTGGTTCCCTGTACAAGGCTGGAGCGATAGCTTTACTGATAACTTATTTAAGTTTGCCTTACTACCGATTCTAATCATGTTGGTTGTGAGTATTGCACCGACCTTACGTTTGTATCGTAGTTTTGTGCTTGATGAAATTAATCAGGATTACGTTCGAACAGCACGTGCCAAAGGTGTCGGTGAAAGCCGAATTTTAGGTGTACATGTACTGCGTAATGCTTCAATTCCTATTATTACCGATGTGATGTCAAGTTTACCTGCATTGCTCATAGGTGCATTTTTAATTGAACGTTTTTTTGGTATTCCGGGTATTGGTCGAGAGGTCATTATCGCAGTTGAGCGGAGTGATTTTCCTGTTATTAAGGCCATTACAGTTTACATTGCTGCTGCAACCATGATTTTTAACCTGATTGCCGATTTGGTCTACAAAGTGGTTGATCCACGTGTACAGTTGAAGTAGGTGGGCTATGCTGAGCGTTTTATCAAAAAGAAAACAACAAACAAAAGCCGCAGCTCATTCATCTGGCCTGTGGAAACTTGCCATGCGGCGTCTTCGGGCGGACAAGATCGCAATGTCATCACTAGTGATTGTATTGCTTTATTTTATTATCTTGGCTCTATCAATGACTGGGGTGATTGCATCTGACTGGAACAAAGAAGTTGCAGTGAGTTACGCGCCACCTACATTTATAGGAGCAGATAAGACAACAGAAACAGGGCAAAATATTGCGGTGGTTGATGAGGAATTACCAGAAAATCCTGTAGATCCTTTAAAAGATGTAATCCACCAACTTAAGGCTGAAATTAAACAAGAGAAAAGCTCTGGAAGCGCGATTAATTATTATGGTGTAGTTGACCCATTAGCTGATGATATGAAAGCCATTGATCAACAGCTTGGCGGGCATCTTCTAGATCAGCAAGCAGAGCTAAAAAGTACCCTTGTGTTTGGAGCCGACAAATGGGGACAAGACGTTTTAAAGAAAACAATTAAAGGTGCTGAAACTTCAATTATTGTTGGGGTGATATCTGCCTTACTTGCGGTAGGTATCGGCACGCTTTTAGGCGCAATTTCTGGATATTTCGGTGGTTGGGTGGATGATATTCTCAACTGGTTTTATAACATTTTTACTTCAATTCCCTATTTATTATTGGTGCTTGCTATTGCTGCCGTACTTCAACAAAAAGGCATATTATCCATTGTTCTGATTTTAGGTCTAACGGGCTGGACGGGTGTTTATCGTTTAATTCGTGCCGAATATATGAAACATACTGCACGTGAGTACGTTCTTGCTGCTAAAGCAATTGGCGTTGGACACTTCCGCCGTATGTTCATTCATATTTTTCCAAATGTCAGCCATATCGCTTTGGTCCAAATGTCAATTCTGGTGGTGTCTTTCATTAAATCTGAGGTCATCTTGAGTTTCTTAGGTTTTGGTGTGCCTGTAGGCGTAGTGTCTTGGGGCAGCATGTTAAATGAAGCCCAGAGTGAACTTCTTTTAGGTAAATGGTGGCAGCTTGTCGCAGCCTCTGTCGCAATGGCTGTTTTGGTTACGGCATTCTCAATGTTTACTGATGCACTTCGTGATGCGTTAGACCCAAAGCTAAAATAAAAGGAAGGTCCAAATGATAGAACAAGAAAATAAGAATGAACCGTTGCTTCAGGTTAAAAATTTACGAGTAAGTTTTAAAGGTGAAGATAAGCAATATATTGAAACCGTAAAAGGCATTTCTTTTGATATTCCAGCGAATACGACTGTCGCTTTAGTCGGTGAGTCGGGCAGTGGTAAGTCGGTAACTTCGTTGGCTACGATGGGATTGTTACCTGTTGGACAAAGTAAAATTGATGATCAAAGTAAAATTATATTTGAAGGCACGGATCTACTCAGTTTATCTCGTGCAGAGATGCGTAAAATCTGTGGTAAAGATATTGCCATGATTTTTCAGGAGCCGATGTCATCATTAAATCCAGTTTTTACGGTTGGCAACCAAATTGCAGAAGTATTGTGTCTGCACATGGGGTTGAGCCGTAAACAGGCTCGCCAGCGTGTTTTGGAGTTGCTTAAAGAAGTAGGTATTCCTTCACCAGAAACCAAGATTGATGCCTATCCTAATCAACTTTCAGGGGGGCAACAGCAACGTGTCATGATTGCTATGGCAATTGCGTGTGAGCCTAAACTGCTCATTGCCGATGAGCCGACTACGGCACTTGATGTCACGATCCAAAAACAGATTATTGATTTACTCGAGTCATTGCGTAAGCGTCGTCAAATGTCGATGCTTTTTATTACCCACGATTTGGCGTTGGTCGGTGAAATTGCAGATCAAGTCATTGTAATGCGTCATGGTGAAATTAGAGAGCAAGGCGCTGCTGAACAGGTTCTTGAACAGCCTCAAGATGTATATACCCGAGCATTACTTTACTGTCGTCCACAAATATCACAGCGTCCTTATCGACTGCCTGTGACGAGTGATTTTATGCGCCAAGAAGATAATGTCTTGGTTGAGCAAAGTTTTGATGCTTCGGACATTCCGCAGCGTAAACGTGGCTTAAATGGCGATGAGAAAATTATTTTAGAAGTGAAAGATCTGAAAAAAAGCTTTTATAGTCGTAAAGGATTATTTGGCAAAGACGAGTTTCAGGCCGTAAAAGGAGTTTCTTTTAAACTTGCTAAAGGAAAGACTTTAGGTTTAGTCGGCGAATCAGGGTCGGGTAAAACGACGGTAGGTCTATTACTTATGCGGTTACATCAAGCATCTGGTGGGCAGGCTTTTATTGAAGGAAAAGATATTCTTTCATTAACTGAAAAAGAGTTTGCTAAATATCAACGAAAAATCCAGATCATCTTTCAAAACCCGTATGCCTCTCTTAATCCACGCTTTACGGTTGGACAGATTTTATTAGAACCCATGCAGATCCATAACATTGGTAAAGATGATGCTGAGCGTAAACAAATTGCGCTTGAACTACTTGAGCGAGTGAATTTACCTGAGCAAGCTTATTATCGATATCCACATGAATTTTCGGGAGGGCAACGTCAACGTATTGCGATTGCACGTTGTTTAACGTTAAAGCCTGAAATTTTGATTTGTGATGAATCTGTCTCGGCGCTAGATGTGTCTGTACAGGCACAAGTACTTAACTTATTACAAGACCTACAAGATGAGTTTGGGCTCAGTTATATCTTTATTTCGCATGACTTATCGGTTGTGAAATATATCTCTGATCAAGTCATGGTCATGAATCATGGGGAGGTGGTAGAAATAGCCAATTCAGATGAGCTATATGCGCATCCTCAGCACGATTATACTAAACGTCTATTACAAGCTATTCCCCAAGGGATTCAACACGTTTCATAAGCGTAAAGTTATGTCGCTAAAGGCACTTTCAAGTGCCTTTTTATTTGGTTTATCGGGTAAATGCTTATAAAATAAGAGAGTGAAAAATACAGTAGTTTATCTTTGCTATGTGTGCCAACTTTAAACCTTTAACTCTTGCCCAATTACAGCAACTTAAATTGCCTGTGGTCGGATTTAGCTATGCCGAAGAGGTTTATCCTGCGGGTACAATGCCGCTATTATTCAAATCACCCCAAGGTCTTGAGTGGCGTGAAGTCATGTTTGGCTTGGTTCCAAAATGGGCAGAAGATACGAATATAGCAAAGCATACCTACAATGCTCGTCATGAAACGATTTTCCAAAAACCGAGTTTTCAAGAAGCTGCACTTAAATGTAAGTTTGGTGTGATTCCGGTGACAGAATTCTATGAAAGTAAATATATAAATGATAAACCTGAGCGGTGGGGTGTACGCCGTAAAGATGGGCAAGCTTTTTTTATTGCAGCAATCTATGAAATCTGCAAAATCAATGAAACTGTGATTCGTTCTGCAAGTATGTTGACCATGGATGCCATAGACCATCCTATGATGAAAGATTTTCACGAGCCTGGAGATGTCAAAAGATCAGTGATTGTGATCCCACATGACCGACTAGAAGAGTGGTTGAGTTTGGAGTCACCTGATATTTCAAGTTTTATAGAAGGTTTTCCAGTTGAAGAGTTTGAATGCTCTCATGTACCAAAAGAAAAAATTATAAAACCTACGCCACAGTTAAGCATGTTTGAATAGTAATAAAATCAAGAAGAGGTTATTGATGTCAAAATTGAATCAATAACCTATATTGCTTATTCAATTGTTTTACTTAAGGTCTGGACCTGAGAATCTTGAGCTAGATAGCTCAACTCAATGGGTGAAATCACAAAAGTTGTATTGTCTGATGTCTGTTTAAACACAAAGCCATATTCAAAAGACTGACTATTTTTACTTGGTAACCAGAATAGATAAGGACACCCTGTATAACTGCCATCCCAACCCATTTCTCTTGCTAAAGCCAAAGCTGTATCTGATTTCGCAATGATTTCTTTGAGAGACTCTTTATCCCTGGTTGAAACATCACCATCATCATCTGCAAATGTTTGTAGGAACTCATTTAAGGGCGTGAGTTCTTCCCAGTTATGTTCTATTGTCGAAAAATGATATCCATATAGCATCATGTGCACTTTCTTCCATCTTGTTATTGTGTGATTGAACATAACAAGAAATACATGAAAAGGAAATGGATAAATCTGATTTAAGTTGTTTATTTTTCATAACTTATAGATTGTTTTTTGTACGGAATAAAGGCCATTTTAAAACCTCATTATTATTCATGTTAACTATATAGCATGCCCAGAAAGCGGCAATCATCTAATGACTAAGATAGATTTTTAGTAAATCAAACTGTTGGCGAATATTGAATTGTTCATAATTCACCTATAATAGAAATGAAACTATGTAGAGCATATTTATGTTTATAACAACTACGCGCCCACAAGATACTTTGATTAATCAGCTTCTTCCAGTTTTGGAACAAGCCAGCCAAATTTTATTACAAGAATATCAAAATTATTCTGCGGGTTATGAGTTCACTATTCATGAAAAACAAGACGATTCACCTGTAACTCAAGCAGATTTAAAAGTGAACCTTTTTTTATTAAAACACTTGGCAGAAATTACTCCAGAGTTGCCAGTTTTGTCGGAAGAAAGTGATTATAGTGCGCGGCATGACTGGTCCACATGCTGGATGTTAGATCCTCTTGACGGAACTAAAGAATTTATACATGAACGTGATGAGTTTACGATAAACCTAAGTTTGATTAAGGGTAAAGAGACGATCTTTTCAGTTATTGCTGTGCCGTGTGAACAGGTCGTGTACTTAGGATATCTGCAAGATTTGCCTTTTAAATATAGTTTCACTCAAAAACAATGGTACCAATATCAAATAACTTCGCCTTCACCAGATGCGCCTATACAAATAGGACTGAGTCATGGCAGTAAAAATCCGAAATATCAAAAATTTATTCAACCTATCGAAGAAAAACATAGCATTATTCGTCGAGAAGCAGGAAGTGCCTATAAATTTTGCATGATGTTAGAAGGTGAAATAGATATTTACCCACGCTTTCATCCAACCTCTGAATGGGACACAAGTTCCGGGCAAGGTTTGTTAGAGAGTATAGGCGGTGGTTTACTTACGCTTGATGGGAAACCTTTTGAATATAACCAGAGACACACGGTTTTAAATAAGGGCTTTATCGCATTTCGTGATCAGGAAAGCAAAAAAATAGCATTTGAAGCATTAGCCCAATCAGGTGTTATAGATTGAGAGTTATGCCAGACATGTTATAGTGGCAAAGTATTGAAAAAAGATGACAAGATAACAATGGCACTCGATTTATTGCCTAAAAGTATGTTTGAAGCAATTGATTTATTGCCCGATGCTTCAACTCCCGTGACCTTATTTACGCGCCATTCTCTAAGAGAACTTGTAGACGGGCAGGGTTTAGCAGGATATGACCTCCAACTTACTCCTCAAGGGCGTGAGCTTGCTCAGGCATGGGGTAATTATTTAATTAAAAATACAGATCGTGTTATCCAGCATTGTATTTCAAGTCCAATACAACGTTGTGTCGATACGGCCGCGCTCATGATTGAAGGGGCTGATGATGTAAGTCCTGAATTTAATACTCATACGATTGAAATTGTTGAACAGGGACTACTGGTTGAGCCAGGCAGTTTTGTATTAGACATACAACAAGCTGCTCCTTATTTTAAAAAGCAGGGTGCTTTAGGTTTTATTAATAGTTTTGTAAATAATGCATTACCTGGCATGAAGCATCCAATTACAGGTGTTTTAGATGTACTAGAGCTTATTTACCATACGAATCCTAAAACTCAAGGCGGACTTAGTTTGGCTGTAAGTCATGACACTATTATTGCTGCAATTGTTGCTGTAATTTCTGGTGAAAATAAAATTAAGAAAGAAGATTGGCCTGAAATGATGGAAGGCATATTTGTATGGTTTGAAGGTGAAGAATTTCCAAATTGCAAATTAAAATGGATTTGGAGAGGTAAGGCCTATGAGCTAAATGTAGCCAAATTTCGAAAAACGCTATAAGCTCAAAAACGATAGATAATAAAAAAAGCCCTAGCGGGCTTTTTTTACATGCTTCAATTAGTTAGCTAACGCTTTAACTTGAGCATTTAAACGGCTCTTATGACGAGCAGCTTTATTTTTGTGGATGATGCCTTTATCAGCCATACGGTCGATTACAGGAACAGCTTTTTGGTAAGCTTCTGTAGCAACAGCATGATCACCACCAGCAATTGCACTTAAAGTACGTTTGATGTATGTACGAACCATAGAACGCAAGCTTGCGTTGTGTTTACGTGCAGTAACGTTTTGACGCGCACGTTTTTTAGCTTGAGCAGAGTTTGCCACTCTTGCACTCCTTGAAAATAAGTTGGTCTGGGCGGGCTGTGGTCAATCCAGTAAACTGGTGTAACCATCACCAGCCCGTAAACAAGTGCCATATTGTGATGAATCAACACCGTGAAGTCAAGCCTTGAGAACGTTTTAAGCTGTTTTAGGGGCTGTTAAAACGGTAAGAAAAGGTTAAATTTAAAGCAAAGCCAAATAGGGATGGATAAAAAATGACAGCAAGTAAGAAAAAAGCGATTGTGCTTGGCGCAACAGGGTTAGTCGGATTAGAACTTGTAGAAAAGCTCCAGCAGGCTCCAGAATTTGAAGCCATTACGTTGGTGGTTAGAAAAGAATCTCAAGTATTTAATACATATGACAAAGTTAATCAATTCATCATGGAAGATTTCTTAATGTTGAATGATGAAGATGTGAATGGTCATACCCATGCATTTAGCTGTCTGGGAACAACATTAAAAAATGCGGGCTCAAAGCAGGGTTTCTACGCGGTAGATTATGAAATCAATGCTCATTTGGCGGATTTGGTACAAGATAAACATATTCATCTTTTATTAGTGAGCGCTCTTGGTGCAAATTCGAACTCACCTATTTTCTACAATAAAGTAAAAGGACAATTAGAAGATTATATTGAGAGTCTAGAGCTCGAAAAATTATCTATTTTTAGACCCTCTTTACTTATTGGTAAGCGCAGTGAGGTGCGGTTTATAGAGGATTTGGGGCAGAGTCTATTTAAATTTATTGAGAATAAATTACAAAAACCATTCAAATATAAGCCTGTAACTGCGGAGCAATTGGCTCATACCATGGTCGTAGCGGCGCTAACGCAAATTGAAGCATTCAAACGTTATGATAATCTGAGCATACAGAAAACTCGATAAGGGAGAAAAAAGTGTCGACAGTACCATTTGTAACATGTGATTTATTAGATGATAACCCTGAGAAAGACTTACAAGTCGTAATTCCGTCCATGGATGGTAAGTTCTTTCAAAGCTATGGCGCACGTAAAACTTTCGGGGGACAGGTTGTAACAGTAAAGTGCTTTGAAGATAACTCACGTGTAAAAGAGTTATTGGCAACAGATGGTACAGAGAAAGTATTGGTGGTAGATGGCGGCGCCTCTATGCGCTGTGCACTCATGGGAGACATGATTGCTGAATCAGCAGTTAAAAATAACTGGAATGGTGTGGTAATTTATGGCTGTGTGAGGGATGTTGATGCACTTGCAACTTTAGATTTAGGCGTGCACGCATTGGCTGCAATTCCGCAAAAAAGTAATCGTAAAGGCATTGGCGAAGTAGACACCACTTTGTATTTTGGTGGTGTCACAATTCAATCGGGCGATTTTATCTATGCTGATAATAATGGAATTGTGATTTCAAAAGAAAAATTAGTTTAATCACAGTCTACAGAAGGATAGCAAGATGGTGAATCATCAAATTAAAGTATTACAGGCAGTTGTATCTGCAATCGCTGAAGGTGGTAGGGGTGTAACTGGCACTGCTTTTCCTCAGCAACCTGTAAAAGCTTTGAAACTATATGAATTTGAAGGTTCGCCATTTTGCCGTCGTGTTCGTGAAGTGATTACACTGCTAAATCTGGATGTTGAAATTTATCCATGTCCTAAAGGTGGGTTGAAGTATCGTTCTATTGTTAAAGTGACTGGCGGCAAATTAAAATTTCCTTTTCTAATTGATGAAAATACTGGTGATAAGCTATATGAGTCACAAGACATTATTCATCATTTATTTAAACACTACGGTAAAACAGGAAAGACGCCTCAGAAATTTTCGAGTTACCCTAACATGCCGTATGTAGCATTTTTAGGGACTATATTAAATGGTGCTCGGGGCGTTTGGATAAACAAAAAAATTATTGATAGAGCTGCGCCTGAGCAAAAGCTTGAGTTATGGAGTTTTGAGGCAAGTCCTTATTCGCGAATTGTAAGAAGTCTACTCTGTGAGCTTGAGCTTCCTTATATTCTGCATAATGTTGCAAAAGAAAGATGGCAAGATCAGGGCCCAGCTATTTTTCGTTTAAAACCGGGTAAATATGTACCGTTAAAAGGTGGAAAAAGAGAAAAATTGTTACCTCTTATGCAAGGCAAAATGCAGGTACCTTATTTGGTAGACCCAAATACTGGAGTTAAGATGTTTGAGTCTGCTCAAATCGTAAAATATTTAAAGAAGCAATATGGACGTTGATTAAGATTAATTTTAGTAAGGGTTTAAGGAGCTTTACTTAAACTCTTATGAACATAGATTTTATTATAGGATGTATGAAAAGAAAGTGAATATGCTAAATTAACGAGATTAAATACCTAAAAGGCATATTTTATGGAATGTATGAGAATTCAGCCTGTAACGAGCGCTCCTGGTGAAAATGCATTATTTATTGTATTGGGATTAGCTCAAGGTGATTCTGTAATAGAAAAAGTAAAAGATTTTGCTGCCAATTTTTCAGCATTAACTAGAAGTCTCTTTAATCGTTATCCAGAAAGTAAATTTAATGCTACGTTAGGTTTTAGTTCAAATGCATGGGATATCTTATTTCCAGAGCAAGCGAAGCCTCAAGAGTTACAACCATTTCAAGAAATTAGAGGCCCGAAATATACGGCTGTCTCAACTCCGGGAGATTTATTTTTCCATATTCGTGCTGATCGTCAGACTTTATGTTATGAGCTGGGTAATATAATCAATCAGCAGCTCGGTAAGGTAACGTATCCCATTGATGAAGTTCATGGTTTTCGTTATTTCGATGGGCGGGCAATTATTGGCTTTGTTGATGGGACTGAAAACCCGGAACCCGTTATTGCAGCAGAGTGGGCATTGGTCGGTGATGAAGATCCAGATTTTATCGGCGGAAGTTATGCTTTTATTCAAAAATATACGCATGATATGGATAAATGGCGTTCATTAACCGATGAAGAGCAGGAAAAAGTGATTGGCCGTAAAAAGTTCAATGATGTTGAGCTCAGCGATGATGAAAAACCTTTAACTGCTCATAATGTTGTAAGTAAAGCTCATGATGCAGAAGGTAATGAACTTAAAATTATGCGAGCGAATATGCCTTTTTCAAATCCTTCTAGAAATGAATATGGCACATTTTTTATTGGGTACTCGCGTAAATTTAGCACGACAAAACAAATGCTTGAAAACATGTTTTTAGGGAATGAGCAGGGTAATCTCGATCGGTTGCTTGACTTTAGTACTGCCCAGACTGGTACTCTATTTTTTGTACCCACTGTCGATTTTCTTGATGATTTAGGCGATGAGTAGTCATTAAACTAGAAGGCTTAAATGATGGAAGTAACTCGATTACTTCCATTGCTTGAATTTAAAATTAATATGATGTGATGAAATGTTTAAGAAGATAACGCAGCTTTTTCAAGGCTCAAAAGAAACGCCAGAACAAATTTACTTGCAAGAGAATCAATTAAAATTTGATTCTGAACGAGGACCTATCATTAAAGACGTAGTGATTAATGAGAAATGGTCAGAACATATGGAGTATTTCTCAAATCGTAAATTACAAAATTTTGATAATCTTCAGAAATTATTCCTCATTACTCCACAAATTAATGAAAAGATTGATCTAGAAATCGCAACCCAACGCTATGTGGAAAGATTGGGAAATACACAAGAGAAGCTACTTCAACTTAAAGCGATTATACAAATATTAAATCAATATTACGTTTTGTTTTTGCGTGATAAATAATCATAGTTGATTGATTAAAAAATATAAAAAGTAAAGCTAACTAGTAGTTTGATTTTCAAAAAAATAACTCAATTCACTAAAAACATCATGCTACTATTAGGCTCATATCTTCTTAGCTGATAAAAGCCATATACATGTTTCAACAAGAAATCTCTCAATTGAATTTACAACAGCTCAAAGCCGGTGAAAAGCGTTGGGTGGGGTCGTTATTAGGTTCATCTGCTGCCTTATTATTTAAAGAAATTGCTCTTCAGCATTCATCTTTACTTGTGGTGGTTGCCAGAAATAACCAACATGTTGCTCAATTAGAAAGTGAACTTGAATTTTATGGCATAAAACCTACAATTTTTCCTGATTGGGAAATCTTACCGTATGATCGTTTGTCACCTCATCAAGATATTGTTTCAGAACGTCTCGCAATTTTATCTAATATGCCTCAGAAGGGTGTATTGCTCCTTTCAGCAAGTACTTTAGCCCAAAGAGTTGCACCGTATTCATGGGTTCTAGGTGAACATTTTGATATTCATGTTGGGCAAAAATTCGATTTAGAGCAACAGAAGTTACGTTTAGTACAAGCTGGTTATCATTTGGTTGATACTGTTTACGATCATGGTGAATTTGCTGTACGTGGCAGTATTATGGATATTTTTGCGTCAGGGCAAGAAGCACCTATTCGTATTGATCTGTTTGATGATGAAATTGATACATTAAAATTCTTTGATCCAGAAACGCAAAGAACGACTACAGCTTTAAAAAGTTTTACAGTTTTACCTGCAAAAGAATTCCCGTTAAAAGAAGCTCGTTCAATTTTTAGAGATCGGTATTCTGAACTTTTCCCTACGGCAAATCCTAAGAAAAACCCGATTTATCAAGATGTCCTAGAGGGAATTGCTTCTCCAGGAATTGAATTTTATTTACCGTTATTTTTTGATAAAGCACAAATGCAATCGCAAAGTACACTTACAACGTACTTACCAAAGAATTGCATTGTAATTACAACTAACGATGTGGATACAGATTTAACCAACTTTTGGAAAGAAGTTATTCGTCGTTATGAAGATAGACGCCATAACGTAGATCAACCAATTCTTCCTCCTGAAGAGTTATTTATTGCTCCAAACCATTTGCTTAGTGCTTTAAATCAGTTTCCGCGTATGCTTGTGAGCGCCGAAACGGTTGAAGAAAAGATCGGTGCATTAAACCTTAAAGTGGAACAGCCACCGAAGTTAGCGGTCGACCCAAAAAAAGAAAAACCGTTTTCAGTAGTCAAAAAATATATTGATGAAGCAAATCATCCGGTTTTATTGGTTGCAGAAAGTGCAGGCCGACGTGAAAGCTTAAGAGATGGTTTGCGTGCCAGTTTAGGTGACATTCCTGGTGTAGATAGTTTTGAACAATTTCAAACCAGTCAGTTTGCGATTGCTATTACAAATGCACCGCTAGACCGTGGATTACTTTTAACAGACCAATTGTCGGTTATTTCTGAAAATCAATTATATGAGCATCGGGTCGTTCAGCGTCGTCGTAAACGTCAGCAAGAAGTTTCTGA
Source organism: Acinetobacter sp. WC-141 (assembly GCF_000313935.1). GTDB lineage: Bacteria > Pseudomonadota > Gammaproteobacteria > Pseudomonadales > Moraxellaceae > Acinetobacter. The sequence goes on from NZ_AMSS01000011.1 coordinate 82,441, forward strand.
AGAGTTCTTAATTCGTAGTTTGACCGAACTAAGTATTGATGCCCCAGTTGTACATATTGATCATGGTGTAGGACGTTATGCAGGATTAGTTACTTTAGCAATTGAAGGGCAAGATTATGAATTCTTGCAACTCAATTATGCTGAAGGGGCAAAAGTTTATGTACCTGTAACTAATTTGCATCTTATCAGTCGCTATAGTGGCGGAGATCCAGATTTAGCTCCACTTCACAAAATTGGAAGTGATGCATGGAGTAAAGCTAAACGCAAAGCTTTAGAACAAATTCATGATGTTGCAGCCGAATTATTACATATACAAGCACGACGTCAGTCAAAACCTGGATTTGGTTTTGAGGTCGATCAATCGCTTTATATGCAATTTGCCAGTGGATTTGCCTACGAAGAAACACTCGATCAGGCGAATGCTATTGAAGCCACGCTTCACGATATGCAACAAGCTAGACCTATGGATCGACTTGTTTGTGGTGATGTTGGTTTCGGTAAGACTGAAGTAGCCATGCGAGCTGCTTTTGTTGCTGTGCAAAACGGTAAGCAAGTTGCTGTTTTAGTGCCTACAACTTTACTTGCACAACAACATTATGAATCTTTTAAAGATCGTTTTGCTGATTGGCCTGTGCGTATAGAAGTGTTGTCACGCTTTGGCTCAAATAAAACCCATACAAAAAATATTGAAGATTTAATTGCCGGTAAAGTCGATATTGTGATCGGAACCCATAAACTTTTACAAGAAAATGTGCAGTTTAAAGACTTGGGTCTAATGGTGGTCGATGAAGAACATCGATTTGGGGTACGTGATAAAGAGCGTATCAAAGCATTACGTGCAGACGTGGATATGTTGACCCTTACCGCAACACCTATTCCACGAACTCTAAATATGGCTTTTTCGGGAATGCGTGATCTATCTATCATTGCTACGCCGCCAGCCCGTCGTTTAGCCGTTAAAACATTTGTGCAAGAACATACAGAAGCTTCTATTAAAGAAGCTATTTTGCGTGAGTTACTACGTGGTGGCCAAGTATATTTCTTACACAATGAAGTCGATACGATCGAAAGAGCTGCTGAAAACATTCGTACTCTTGTACCTGAAGCTCGTGTAGCAGTTGCTCATGGGCAAATGAGGGAAAGAGAGCTCGAACAAGTCATGCAGCAGTTCTATCACAAAGAGTTTAATGTGTTGGTATGCTCAACGATTATTGAAACCGGGATTGATGTTCCAAATGCCAACACAATTTTGATAGAAAGGGCCGACAAACTTGGTTTGGCTCAATTACACCAATTACGTGGGCGTGTAGGACGATCACATCACCAAGCCTATGCTTATTTGTTAGTTCCCTCTATAAAACATTTAAAAGGTGATGCAGAAAAGCGTTTAGATGCAATCCAGCGTGCCTCAACTCTGGGGGCTGGCTTTATGCTAGCGACAGAAGATTTAGAAATTCGCGGTGCAGGTGAGCTTTTAGGTGAGCAACAAAGCGGTTCAATGCAGGCAATTGGATATAGCTTGTATATGGAAATGCTGGAGAAGGCTACTAAGGCAATTCAGCAAGGTAAAACACCGAACTTCGATGCGCCGTTGTCATTGACTGCAGAAATTAATTTACATATTCCTGCACTTATTCCTGATGAGTATTTAGGAGATGTGCATCAGCGTTTATTATTCTATAAGCGTATTAGTAATACAGATACGCAAGAAAAACTCGATAATATTCGTATGGAACTCATTGATCGTTTCGGAGTTCCGCCACAATCGGTTAAGCATTTGTTTACTGTCCATCAAATACGCTTGAAAGCAGAGCAATTGGGCATTACCAAAATCGATATTAATACACAAGGTGGCAATATTGAATTCTCACCTGATACACCAGTTCAGGCGATTAGCATTATTCAGCTCATGCAAAAGCATCCGACCTATTATCGAATGGAGGGCGGACAGCGTTTAAAAGTTATGGTTCAGCTTGAGGAACCAGAAAAACGCATTCAATTTATTAATGATTTATTGGCAAAATTATTAAACGAATTACATGCTTAAATAGTGTTTTAAAGTAATTTTTATTTAATACAAATTTTTTGTAAGGTGATATCAGAATTTTATGCACGATTTCTCGGATCAGAAGAGGAATAAGTGCATAAAATCATTGTTATTTGTAATCAAACCAGACACTAGCAATACTCACATCAAAACTGATGTGATAGTATTAGCCATTATTGTTTATTGTCATTTATAAAAGATATGTTTAGTTTGCATCCACAACTTGCTCAAGATACTTTTTTTGTAGGCGATTTCCCGCTTTCAACATGTCGTTTAATGAATGATATGCAATTCCCGTGGCTGATTTTAATCCCTCGTGTGCCGGGAATCACAGAATTATATGAATTGAGTCAAGCTGATCAAGAACAGTTTTTACGTGAATCAAGCTGGTTGTCTAGCCAGCTATCTCGAGTATTCCGTGCAGATAAAATGAATGTTGCAGCTCTAGGTAATATGGTACCTCAGTTGCATTTCCATCATGTCGTGCGTTATCAAAATGATGTTGCATGGCCTAAGCCAGTTTGGGGCACACCTGCAGTTCCATACACAAATGATGTACTGGCTCATATGCGTCAAACTCTTATGCTTGCTTTACGTGGTCAAGGTGATATGCCTTTTGATTGGCGCATGGATTAAATCAATGCAATGCCACATTTATACGAATGTGGCTACATTGAGGTGTGGAGGACAGGGTGCAATTAGAGAGGTTTATCGATAGAGAGCCTAAACAGTTTGCATATTTTCATCGCTTGATGGGATATTCAATTCTGTCCTTAATTTTAGTGATCTATGCTTTTACCTCACCTAATACAAATTATCAGATCTACGTTCCACCTTTATTCCTATTTTTGCTTTTTATTAGCTCGAAGTTAGAGCACTGGCTTCAATACCAATTTGATAAGAAAACTCAAAAAAGCGTTTTTTTTGCAATTGATGCAATTGTTGTAGCAGTTACCTTAGCTGGTCTGCATCTTAATTTGGTCCCTACATTTATTGCACTTTTTGCATTATTTTATTCTGCAATTAATAGTCGTATTTCTTTCGCAGTCATTTGTTTGACTAGTTTGCTCGGCGCGATTATTTTTTATTTAAGTACTTTTTTCCTATTTGGTTTTTATACATATTTTGAGCCTACTAGCCAAGAGTTAACTGTAATTACACTCTTGGGTTTGGTCATGTTTATTACCATTGGAAATTATTACCAACATCGTTGGGTTAAAAAAATTAGCCAGCAACGTCAACATTACTATGATCAAATGACGCGTTATATTGCTTTTGCTAATCAGTTAAGTCGTTATGCGCCACTGCAGTTGTGGCAGTCTATTATGCGCGGTGAAGCGGAAGCAAAAATTGAATATAAACGTAAAAAAATGACTGTGTTCTTTTCGGATATTCAAGGCTTTACAGAATTATCAGAAACTTTAATTCCTGATGATTTAGCATTTTTGCTTAATGATTATTTAAGCCATATGACGGAAATTGCGAAGCAGTATGAAGCTACTGTCGATAAATTTATGGGAGATGCCATCCTCATATTTTTTGGCGATCCGAATTCTCAAGGCGTAGAGCAAGATGCTAAAGCTTGTGTAGAAATGGCAATCGCTATGCGACAGCAAATGAAATTGTTGCGTGAACGTTGGAAAAAAATGGGCTATTCAGCCTTACACATTCGTATGGGAATTAGTACCGGTTATTGCCACGTAGGAAATTATGGGGCAACACATCGCATGGCTTATACCATTGTTGGTCGTGATGTGAATTTGGCAGCTCGGTTACAATACGCGGCTGAAATAGATGAAATTTTAATTTCAGATGATACTTATCAATTAATAAAAAGTGATTTCCTTTGTGCTCCAAAAACGCCAATTTACTTAAAAGGTATTCAAGGTGCTGTGAAGACATGGCAGGTGATGGAGAAATACACAGGGAATAAGTCAGATCATCAGCAATGGTTTGATTATGAGTATAAAGGTTTCCATTTAGTACTTAATTTAGAAGAAGTACAAAACTATGAATATCCAGAATTAGTAGAAGTACTTGAGAAAATGATTCAACGAATTAAAGTTCAACAAACTTTGATTAATACTCAAGGTATTGCACAATTAAGACTTGAAGATGAAGTTAAACCTGTTGAAATTGATCAACAAAATCAAGCTTAAAATATAAAGTAAAAAAAAGCTGCTTTTAAAGCAGCTTTTTTAATAACTCGATTAATGATTTTCTGAAGCATGGTTGATTGTATATTTAGGAATCTCAATTTCTAAATCTTCATCAACAATTTTTACTTGGCATGAGAGTCGAGAATCTGGCTCAAGTCCCCAAGCGCGATCTAAAAGATCTGCTTCAACATCATCCATTTCTTCTAGACTGTCAAAACCTTTGCGAACGACTACATGGCAGGTGGTGCAAGCACACGACATGTCACAAGCATGTTCAATTTTAATTCCTCGATCAAGCAAACTTTGACAAAGATTTGCATTTTGTTCGACTTCAAATTCTGCGCCTTCAGGGCAAAACTGAGCATGAGGAAGTACTTTAATACGGGGCATATTGATCACCTATACCTTTAGTTTGAATTTGACCAATCTTCAAGTTTTGTACCTTTTAAGGCGTGGTCAATATGTCGATTCATACGTAGTGCGGCAAAAGCATCACTATGTACTTTAAGTTGTTCTACAGCTTTTTCAATCGCTTGAATATCATTGTCTTCAAGTTGCGCTTTCAAAAGATTTTCAGCGGTTTTAAGTGCTTCAAGCTGCTCATCATTAAGCAAATCGGCGTCAACTTTGAGAGCTTGTTCTAAAGCTTCAAGCTCACGTTGAGCCTCAACTTTGGTTTCTTTTAGATGACGCAGATTCTTATCTTCTTCTGCGTGTTTGAAACCTTCAATTAATAAGCGTTCAGTGTCAGATTCAGATAAACCATAAGATGGTTTAATATCGATTTGAGCCTGTACATTTGAAGTCGTTTCACGCGCCGAAACGGTGAGTAGGCCATCCGCATCGACTTGAAAGGTAACTTCAATGCGTGCTTGACCTGCAGTCATTGGGGGAATGCCATGAAGGACAAATTTTCCTAATGAACGACAATGTTCTACTAAATCTCTTTCACCTTGAACCACATGAATAAGCATGGCAGTTTGGCCATCTTGATAAGTTGTGAATTCCTGACGACGAGCAACTGGAATAGCAGTGTTACGTGAAATAAGACGTTCTACTAGCCCACCCATGGTTTCTAAACCAAGTGAAAGTGGGGTTACATCTAAAAGTAATGAACCGTCTTGACTATTTCCAATTAATTGGTTGGCAGTAATAGATGCCCCAATTGCAACTACTTCATCTGGGTTGATCGTGCAAAGTGGTTCTTGATTAAATACATTACGAACTGCTTGCTGAACAGCATACGAACGAGTAGAGCCACCCACTAAAACAACATTTTGAATATCTGATAATTCAAGTTTTGCATCACGTAAAACACGTTTGCAGACACTAATTGTTTTATCTAAAGCAACTTGGATAATACTTTCAAAAGTCGGACGATCAAGTGTTAGTACATTTTCAAGTAGCTTTAACTGAACTGATTCTTGTGTAGATAGCTGTTCTTTCGCTTGACGAGCAGCAACAATAAATACTGCATATGCTTCATCACTGAGAGTATCAATATCTAACTGCTTTTTAGCCCATTTAACAATGAGACGATCTAAATCATCACCACCTAAAGCAGTATGGCCGCCTGTTGCTAATACTTCAAAGACACCTTGTGAGAAACGCAAGATTGATACATCGAAAGTACCACCACCTAGATCATAAATTACATAGTTATGATCTGTTGCTAAATTAGTTTCTTGGTCTAAACCATAAGCGACAGCAGCAGCGGTTGGTTCATTTAATAAACGTAATACATTTAATCCCGCAAGCTGTGCAGCATCACGAGTTGCTTGTCGCTGAGCTTCATCGAAATAGGCAGGAACAGTAATGACTGCTCCATTTACTGGATTCTGCAAACTAGTTTCAGCACGGTCTTTTAATTGTTTTAAAATTTCAGCCGAAATTTCAACAGGAGTTTTACGACCAGCACGTGTTTCAAAAGCTGGCATCTCATTTTCAGAACCGATTAATTCATAGGGATGCTGAAATTTGATATCTGCTTTTGAACGACCCATAAAGCGTTTCACAGAAACAATTGTACTTTTAGGGTCAGCAATAAGAAAAGGCTTTGCTTCTTCACCATAGTGAATTGCATCCTTTCCGTAGTGCACAATAGAAGGAAGAAGTCTTCTTTCTTTTTCGTCATTGAGTACTTTAGGTTTGCCTGATAACACTGTCGCAACTAAAGAATGTGTCGTTCCTAGGTCGATACCAATCGCAATGCGGTGTTGATGTGGGGCACTGGATTGACCCGGTTCAGCAATTTGCAAAAGTGCCATGAGTTAAATCCCTTGAAAATAATTTGGAAAAAGCAAAATTAAAAATCGTCGTCTAAATCAAAGTTGTCTTCGTCATCCAACATTTGATCTTCTGCTTTTTCAATATCGTTAAGAACGCGCTGAAAGAAACGTAATTTACGTACAGTATCTCGAGCTTCACCCCAGTCTTCATCAGTGTAATCAATCTTAAATTCGCGAACTAAACTCTCTATCCACTGAAACACTTCTTGTTTAAGTGTGCTTAGATGCTCTGGTGAAGTTGCTTCATCAAGTTGTTCACGAAGTTCTAAAGCTGATTGTAAGAACTCAAAATCACTAATAGATTGATCAAGGTGATGGTCTTGCTTTTTTAATGCTAAAAGATAAGCTGCGCGGCTGTCTATTTGCGATAGTATTTTAAAAGCTTGATTGATTTCACTTGACTTGATCAACGCCTGATTTTTATCTTCTGCTTTATCAGGATGATATTGCTGCTGCAAATTCAAGAAGCTAGATTTTAAGCTCGCCAAATCGATATCGAGTTCTACGGGTAAATTGAACAACTCAAAATGATTCATTAGAAAGGAGGTCCACGTTAATTAAATACATTAAAACAGTGCTATAAAAAGACACTGTTTTAATGAGAGATGGAAGGAGAAGGGTTATACAGTGAAAGACTCACCGCAACCACATTCACCTTTTTTATTGGGATTGTTAAATTCGAACCCTTCATTAAGGCCATTTTTAACATAGTCCATTTCTAAGCCTTCTAAATACACAAGACTTTTTGGATCTACAAATACCTTAACGCCAAATTGATCGAAAACTTCGTCATGTTCATCGACAGAATCAACAAATTCAAGAACGTAAGCCAATCCGGAACAACCAGAAGTTTTCACACCCACGCGAATGCCTTCACCCTTACCTCGGTTCTTAAGGTAATTGCTAATATGAGTCGCAGCATTTTCAGTTAAATGAATCATGAAAACTCCAACGTTTACAATAGTAACAAATTAAGCTTTTGATTTTTTAGTGCGATAATCTTCAATCGCAGCTTTAATTGCATCTTCAGCTAGTACAGAGCAGTGAACTTTTACTGGTGGAAGGGCAAGCTCTGTTGCGATATCAATATTCTTGATTGCTTGAGCTTCATCAAGGGTCTTGCCTTTTAACCATTCAGTTACGAGTGAACTTGATGCAATTGCAGAACCACAGCCGTAAGTTTTAAAGCGTGCTTCTTCAATTACACCGCTATCGTTTACTTGAATTTGTAAACGCATCACGTCGCCACATGCAGGTGCACCCACCATGCCTGTACCTACATTTTCAGAGTTTTTGTCTAAAACACCAACATTACGAGGATTTTCGTAATGATCAATTACCTTTTCGCTATAAGCCATTTCGCTTCTCCAAACCTCGGGGTCAGCCTAATATTAATATGAGGGTAAAAACACTAATTTCAATGAATTAGTGTTCAGCCCATTCAACTGTAGAAAGATCAATACCTTCTTTGTACATGTCCCAAAGCGGAGAAAGTTCACGTAATTTCTCAACAGCGGCTTTGGTAATTGTAAGCACATGATCAATATCTTCTTCAGTCGTGTATTTACCAAAACTGAAGCGGATTGAGCTGTGTGCTAGCTCATCAGATAAACCTAATGCGCGAAGAACGTATGAAGGCTCTAATGTTGCAGAAGTACAAGCAGAACCACTTGATACGGCTGCATCTTTAAGTGCCATCATTAAAGATTCACCTTCAACAAAGTTAAAGCTGACATTTAAGTAGTTAGCAACGTTTTGAGTAGGATGGCCATTTAAGAAAACCTGTTCAAGGCCTTGTAAACCATTCCAAAGTTTGTCACGTAATTTGCGAATGCGCTCTTGTTCTGCGTGCATTGTTTTGCCAGCAATTTCAAAAGCTTCACCCATACCAACAATTTGGTGAGTTGCTAAAGTACCAGAACGCATACCACGTTCATGACCACCGCCATGAATTTGCGCTTTTAATCGAACACGTGGGCTACGACGTACATATAATGCACCGATACCTTTTGGACCATAAATTTTATGAGCAGAGAAACTCATAAGATCAATTTTCATGGTAGAGAGATCGATTTCAACTTTACCAGCAGCTTGAGCCGCATCTACATGAAAGAAGGTTTTATTGGCACGTGTTAACTCACCAATCGCTGCTACATCTGTAACTGTACCGATTTCGTTATTTACCATCATTAAAGAAACAAGGACAGTATCAGGACGAAGGGCAGCTTTTACCATTTCAGGGGTAATTAAACCTGTTCGTGGTTCTGGTTCTAAATAAGTAATTTCAAAACCTTGTTCTTCTAATTCACGACAAGGATCTAGAACAGCTTTGTGTTCAATTTTACTTGTGATGATGTGCTTGCCTTTAGATGCATAAAATTGTGCTACACCTTTTAGGGCAAGGTTATCTGATTCAGTTGCACCAGAAGTCCAAACGATTTCACGTGGGTCAGCTTTAATTAAATTTGCGACTTGCTCACGTGCATATTCAACTTTTTCTTCTGCCTGCCAGCCATAAGCATGCGAACGAGATGCAGCATTACCAAAGGTACCGTCGAAAGTTAAACACTCCATCATACGTTCTGCAACTTGCGGATCTACTGGAGTGGTTGCTGCGTAATCAAGATAAATTGGACGTTTCATATCAAATACCTGTACCCGATAAAAGAGCTGAATCTGTGCCGCTCACATTTTGGCGCAATGCAACAGTTTGAACGTTGTCTCGGCTAATGAGGTCGGCAAGAGAGATTTTTGCTAAATAGTCGGCAATATGATGAGAGAGTTCTTGCCATAAATCGTGGGTGAGACACATTGCACCATTTTGGCAGTTAGCCTTGTGGTCGCAACGTGTTGCATCAACAGTTTCATTTACGGCTTCAATAATTTCTAACACAGTAATTTCATCAGCATTTCGAGCCAAATGATAACCACCATTTGCACCGCGAACACTAGAAACTAACCCATGACGCTTAAGTTTTGCGAATAACTGTTCTAGATAAGCAACTGAAATGGATTGGCGAGCGGCAATTTCGGCGAGCGTGATCGTTTGTTCAGTTGGCTGCAAAGCTAAATCAAGTAGAGCAGTCACTGCGTAGCGACCGCGAGTTGTAAGGCGCATGATTCGATACACATGTTAAGACTAGATAATAGGATTTTATGAATCCCGACTAAAATAGTCAAGTTTTTTTATTTTTAATTCAAGTGCAGGAACAAAATGGAAAAATAATTTAAGCAACCCATAAATTATATATGAAATAAACAATAAATATCAGGCTAATTATACCAAAGGAGAAGTTAATATTGCGTTGACGCTGTTGTAGGCGAGTGATTCGATTTTGATATTGTTTAATTTCCACATGAAGTGAATTGATTTCTGAACGTTGCTGATCAATTTTTTCAAGCAATGGGGCAATTCGTTTACGTGAAGCAAGCGCTTCAGCTTCATCATCAGGTGAATTAAACCATTGCTTCCAGTCAGCTAAAAGTTTAGGCAAGGTAAGATGAGAAATTAAATCTAATAGCTCTTTTTTCGTTTCTTCATCGCCATCTATACGCATGTTGTTAAGACTACGCTGGTTTGAAAAAGCGAAAATTTTAATCAGATCGATAAGTGTACTATTGATTTCCAGATCAACACGTCGATCAAAAGAGTGGATATCGAACAACAAACCTTTTTCTGTAAACTGAACATAAAAGTTAAAAAAAGGAAGATAGCTATTGATGCGAATCGTTGTTTTGTTTGAAATAAACTTTTTCGCTTGCAAGCGAAGAACACCATCGTGGGTGAGTATAAATGAAAAGAAAGTTTCTAAAATAATTAGAACAATATTCAGCAACAGACGGGGATGTTTTTGTCTTTGTTGCGTTTCACTCATAAAAGTTTATCCTTAGAAATAGCAATTAATTCAAGAATGGGACATCCTATCTCAAACTTTAATAAATGTCCTGTTAAATATATTTACATGACTTACTTGCTTTGTAGAACAGTTTTGTAAATGGATCAAGTCTTTACTTTGATATTATAGAAATATTTTGTGGTCAAATCAGTCATCATCTCTCTCATCTGATTAGGAGCTTAGATCAATGGATAATGCAAATATAGATACCCAGACAGAAGAGTCAGAAGAAAAAAGTAAATTGAAATCAAGAAGTTCAAGAAAATCGGCTTTAGACTTTAGAAAGTACACTAAGCAAATTTGGTTAGCAGGGCTAGGGGCTTTTTCACGTGCAGAAGAAGAAGGCAACAAGCTATTTGATTCTTTGGTCAAGGTAGGTGAAGAGCTGGAATCTAAAACCGGAGACTTGGCAGATACTACGGTTGGTAAGGTCACAGAAAAAGCAAAAGAATCTGTATCTGAAACAAAAGATAAAGTAGAAAAAATTCTTGATACCAGTGTTAATCATTCTTTAAATAGGATTGGATTGGTGACTCCGAAGGATTTACAGCACATTGAACAGCTTTTGGTACAGCTTCATATTAAGGTGGATGCTTTAATAGAAGAAAACGAACAGTTGAAAGCAAAATTGAATAAAAAGTAAAAAAATGTTGGGATTTAGCAAATATATAACAGTTTTTTAGCATTTATTTTTGCTAAAAGCCCTGCTCTAGTATTGCGTTTTCCCCCAAAGCATTGCTATAAAGGCGTCATGGCCTTTTAAACTATAGCCTTGGACCTTAAACAAACGATATTAAGAGGATGTTTTATTCATGAATAAATCAGAATTAATCGATGCAATTGCTGAAAAAGGGGGAGTATCTAAGACTGATGCAGGCAAGGCACTCGATGCGACGATTGCGTCAATTACTGAAGCACTTAAAAAAGGTGACACAGTAACTTTAGTTGGTTTTGGTACTTTCAGTGTTAAAGAACGTGCTGCACGCACTGGTCGTAACCCTAAAACTGGTGAAGAGCTTCAAATTAAAGCAACAAAAGTACCTAGCTTCAAAGCTGGTAAAGGTCTTAAAGATTCAGTAGCTTAATCTTTTAAGATGATTAAACGCGCCAATATAGGCGCGTTTTTTATTAAAAATCTGAATTGACCAATATTGCTCATTCATTGATTGTGGTTTTTCAGTTAAAATTCTCCTCGAAATAAAATATTGGAATACTTATGGAATCGTTTCGTACAGTCATTAAGGGTTGGCTCGGCAAAGTCCTTCTAATTTTGTTTTTGACCCCTTTAGCACTTGTAGGTATTGAAGGATATTTTAATAGGGGAAACAAGGCTGATGTTGCGAAAACAGTAAATGGCCAAGAAATATCTAAAAAAGATCTTGAAACTTTAACTCAGTCTTACAAAGAACAATATTTAGCTGCAGTTAAAGGTGATGAAAGTTTACTTAATTTGCCTGTTATTCAGGCTAAAGCACTCGATATTTTAGTGTCACGTAATTTATTAATTCAACAAGCTGAAAAATTGGGTATTTCACTAAGTGATACTCAAATTGAGCAAATGTTAGCTCAGCAGCCTAGTTTGCAAGAGAATGGACAATTCTCGCAAAAACTCTATGAAAATTATTTACGTTCTATTGGTATGACAAGTCAGGGCTTAATATCTAGCCTTCGTCAAGATCATGCTTTAAAAATGCTTACTTCAACTTTTTCTGATTATTCTTTAGTAAGTAAAGTTGATTTAATGCAAATTGCGAATTTGCAAACTGAACAACGTACATTGCATTTGGCTAGTATTAAATTAGATGGTTATAAAACTGGTTTAACTGCCTCTAATCAAGAAGCCACAGATTATTACAACAAACACCAAAATGAGTTTAAACAACAAGCTTCTGTTGATGTGGATTATGTGGTTGTGTCGCCATCATTAATGGCTAAACCAGCTCCTGCAACCGAAGCTGAACTTCAGCAAGCATATAGCAAGTTCGTTGAGACTCAGAAAAAAGATGCTAAACGTACGGTGAAGCATATTTTAATTACTACAGATGCTCGTGATGATGCAGCAGCTCAAAAACTTGCTAAAGAAGTATATGCGAAAATTCAAGGCGGCCTTACATTTGCACAAGCTGCATCTCAGTTCTCTGAAGACCCAAGTTCAAAAACTAAAGGCGGTTTAGTTGAAGCATATGCACCAGGTGTTTTTTCCGATGCATTTGATAAAACTGTAGTGAGCTTAAAAAATGGACAAATTTCTCAACCAGTAAAAACACAATATGGTTATCATATTATTGAGGCAGAAACTCAAGCTAATCAAATCCCTTCGTTTGAAGCAGAGAAGGCGCGTTTAACTGCTGAGGTTGAAAAGAATAAAGTTGCGACTGTTTATTCAGATACCGTAAATAGTTTAAATGAAACGATTGTTGGTAATGATTCTTTAGAAGCTGTTGTGCAGGAAGTAAAAGGTACAAAAGTTGAATCATTAAATGGCGTAACTTTAGCTACACAAAATCCATATTTAAGTGATCCGAACGTTAAAATTAAATTGTTTAATGATGACGTAAAAAATGGTGACCGTAATGCATCGTCTAATATTCAGTTAGCGAATGGTGATACGGTATGGGTTAAAGTACGTGATTATCATGCTGCTGGTGTGAAACCTTTAGCACAAGCGATGAATGAAGCGAAAGCAAAAGTTATCGATGAAAAAGCGCGTAAAGTTGTTCAAGCAAAAATTGCTACAATGTTGGCTGAATTTAAAACTCAACCAGCAGATCAAGTTGTTGCTAAAAACAAAGTAGCATTTGAATCGGCTGGCGTATTTAGTCGTTCACAAGGATTAAAGCGTGAAATTGAGCGCGCGGCATTTAGCGCAGCTACACCTAAGCCAGGTATGTGGTCTGTTACAACAGCGAACTTACCAAATGAGCTGGTTGTTGTTGCAGTTTCAAATGTAAATTCCTCTGCTGCAAATGCTATTCCAGCTGATCAGTTACAGCAGTTAAAACAACTTTATCGTCAATCGCGTGGTCAACAAATATTAGAAGATTACAGTCAATATTTAAAATCACATGCGAAAATTAAATAATAATTTGATTCAATAAAAAAAGCGCCTCGGCGCTTTTTTTATTGGCAGTTAATCTAAGCTGTGTCCAATATATTGCTGTCTATATTGTTTAGGAGATAAATCAAAAATTCGTTTGAATGCCTGACTAAAAGCTGTTTCGGATGAGTAGCCAACCTTATTTGATATTTGCTGAATTGATAAGTTACTTGTGCGTAAATACTGACTTGCTAAACGAAAACGATAATGCTGCAAATAAGTCAGAGGTGGTTCACCAATAATACTGCTAAATAAGTTTGCAAATTTAGAGCGTGACATACAGCATTGTTCCGCTAAAGATTCTACTGTCCATGTGACTTCCGGTTGACTATGGATAGCAGATAGTGCGTTACTCAGTTCAGGATGTGTTAGGGCACCTAACCAGTTTTGTTGGTCTGTCATTTGTTGAATATGATCACGAATGCATTCAATCAGCAGAATACTGACGAGATGATCAATAATTTTGTCGTGACCCGGCCGAATTTTTTGAGTTTCGATTGCTAGAAAATAAAGTCCAATTTGTAACCATTCAGGTGGGTTAGTTTGGTTTTCATGTTGAATATGCATGATGGACGGCAGGGCATTAATAAGTGGCCCAGCCATATGAGTATCGATTTGGCAGCGTAAACATAGCAACAATGTATTATCTGGAGATGAAGTACCAAATTCGATGACATCTTGTCTATGACCATTAAAAAGCGAAGTAATATCCAGAGAATCTACTAGCTTACTCGCTGTTGATTTTGAGTCAGTCGCACTATGTGATTTTCCCGAAGGAATTAAAATAATATCACCAGCGGTTGCAATAATTTTTTCTGAAGCGTTAAGTTGAATATAGACTGAACCAGTTAAAACAATATAAGCAAGTAGAGCAGATTGATCTTGTGTTTTAAAAGCCCATTCTCCTTGCGCTTTTAAATAGATGTATTCAGACTTATTAAGGTGAATATCATCAAAAAATTTACTTAGTGCATCCATATTTAAATGATCAATCATTATTTTAATAAAATTATAGTGAGCTATAGGAATAGATCAACATGTGTTTTTAGGACAGAAAAGTGGAAGAAAATGCCAAAGACTTTAACATAGGTTTTTTGGACGGTTACTACTGTTAACTAAACACTATTTCTTTAACTATATAGACATATAGAAAAAGGAAATATAACTATGAATGCACCAGTAAATGTTCAGCAAGAACTTATGCCAGTGCCTGCGTCTATGCGTGAAATAGATCGCAAACGCTTGTTATGGATGATTAGTCCTGCTTTGCCTGCTATCGGTTTAGGTATTTTAGCAGGTTATCACTTTGGTCCACGTCCATTAAAGAAAGTCTTTGCTTTAGGTGGTCCACTTTTATTACATGTCGTGATTCCGGCAATTGATACAATTATTGGGAAAGATGCGCGAAATCCGACAGATGAAGAAATTAAGCTTTTAGAAAAAGATCCATATTATTCACGTCTTGTGAAAAGTTTTATTCCTCTTCAGTATGCTGCAAATGTTTACGCATGTTATTTAACAAGCCGTAAAACGACATCTTTTATTGATAAGATTTTACTGGGTATCTCAATGGGTGCAATCAATGGTATTGCGATTAATACAGCCCATGAGTTAAGTCATAAGCATGACCGTATAGACCATATTCTATCTCATCTTGCTTTAGTTCCTACAGGTTATAATCATTTCCGTATTGAGCATCCTTATGGTCATCATAAGCGTGCAGCAACACCAGAAGATCCAGCTTCATCACGTATGGGTGAAACATTCTATGAATTCTGGCCACGTACCGTTGTTGGTTCTTTTAAATCTGCAATAGAAATTGAAAAAAATCGTTTAAAACGTAAAGGTAAAGAATTCTGGTCTTCAGATAATGAATTATTACAAGGCTGGGGCATGAGTGCTGCTTTTCATGGTTCTATGGTTGGAATCTTTGGTAAAAGTACAATTCCATATTTAGCAACTCAAGCTTTTTATGGTATTAGTCTTTTCGAAATTATTAACTATATTGAGCACTATGGTTTATTACGTCAGAAAAAAGCTGATGGTAATTATGAGCGTACAATGCCTGAACATAGCTGGAACAACAATAACGTAGTCACGAACTTATTCTTGTACCAGTTGCAGCGTCATTCAGATCATCATGCATACCCAACTCGTCCATTCCAAGCATTACGTCATTTTGATGAGGCACCAGAGTTACCAAGCGGTTATGCAAGTATGTTATTACCGGCATTAATTCCTTCATTGTGGTTTAAAATAATGGATAAGCGGGTTTTTGATCACTATAAAGGAGATTTAAACAAAGCAAATATTTCTTCAAAACGACGTGCAAAAATCTTTAAGAAATTTGGTGTAGTTGATAAAGCGTTAGATAATACAACTACCGAATAAATAAAAATATTAATTCCTGAAATACGAAGCCCTTTAGTCTAACAACTAGAGGGCTTTTAAGTTTTGACATAAAAAGATAATAGAAGAAGGGAAAAACTTCCCTTAATTCTTATTTTAGTTCGCTAGAAGATTTACCCAGTTCTCGGCGGGCAATAATTAATTGCTGGATTTGTTGAGTACCTTCAAAGATATCGAGAATTTTCGAATCACGTGCCCATTTCTCAAGTAACTCATCTTCGTTATAGCCAACGCTTGCGGCCAGTTCGACACATTTTAAAGTAATCTCGTTCCCTACACGGCCAGCTTTGGCTTTCGCAATAGAAGCTTCTTTAGAATTTGGCTTTTTGTTATCGGCCATCCAGGTCGCTTTTAACATAAGCAGGCGAGCAGCTTCCCACTCAGCTTCCATACGATAGATTTGCGCTGCAAGATTAGAGGTGTGTAGATAAGGCGTGGAATAAGTGGAATCGAGTTGATCTTTAAATATTTCTTTAATTCGTTCGAGTGAAGCTTTAGCACAACCGATTGCCATTGCAGCAACTAGTGGACGAGTATTATCAAAAGTTTCCATCACTCCGGCAAAACCTTTTGCAACGTCGACTTCAGCGTTCCCTAAAAGATTTTCGGCTGGTACGCGGCAGTCAATAAAACTAATTACTGCTGTGTCTGAAGCTTTAATTCCCAATTTATGTTCGAGTCGTTCAACCTTCATTCCAGGCGTACCTTTGGGTACTACAAATGATTTAATAGCTGCACGCCCAACTTTGCGATCAAGTGTAGCCCAAACAACAACCGAATCTGCACGTTCGCCAGAGGTTACAAAAATCTTTTCGCCATTTAAAATATAGTCATTACCATCTTTGGTGGCAGTGGTGCGAATAGCGGCAGAGTCAGAGCCACAACCTGGCTCTGTAATCGCCATGGCAGCCCATGTTCCTTTGAAGCGCTCTAACTGCTCATCATTGGCCACAGCAGCAATGGCTGAGTTCCCAAGACCCTGACGTGGCATGCTGAGCAATAAGCCTGTATCACCATAACACATCTCGATAATCCCAAGAGCGGTCGACATATTGGTTCCGTTACGAATACCTTCATTGTCTGTATCGCCACGTTTTCCAGCACCTGCAGCTCCAGCATTAATACCTTCGCCACCTTCATTCATGCCATCAATGAGAGAAGCGAGCATATCGAGTTCTTTAGGGTAAGCATGCTCAGCTTTATCATATTTACGAGAAATAGGGCGTAAAACATTGATCGCAACATCATGTGCTTGATCAATCATCATCTTGAATTTTTTAGGATTTTGTAAATTCATTAAAGTATCCTCTGATTGATCATTTAAGCATGTAAGCCAGATTGTAAAATTGCCGTAGCCCGTAAATCACGGTACCAACGTTCAACAGGGTGTTCTTTTGTAAAACCATGTCCACCAAGAATTTGCACACCATCTGTACCAATTTTCATGGATTTTTCAGCACAAAGTAGTTGAGCCAGATAAGCTTCACGGTGGAATGGTTTGCCTGATTCGGCAAGGCTTGCTGCATTTAAAATCAGCATACGCATTGCATCAATTTCAATTGCCATATCGGCAATCATGAAAGCGACACTTTGTCGATGAGAAATTGGCTCACCAAATGCAGTTCGTTCATTGGCATATTTAATACAGTAAGCTTTTACAGCTTCACAGGTGCCCACAGCCATTGCGCACCACATTAAATTCCCTAAATCTAAAAAAGCAGTGTAATCAAAGTCTGTTGCACCTAATCGTAGAGCAGGAGTGTGATTAAAGCGTAAAGTTGCTGTTTCTGTGGCTTTAAGACCCATGGCTGGACTGTTTTTTATTGAAATAGTTTCGTTGCACTGCACAACAAATACGTCTGGCTTACCATTAAAGTCTGCACTTACTAAAAATACGTCAGCCAAGTCACCTAAAATAACTAGCGTTTTTTCGCCATCAATAAAGAATTGATCATTTTCAAGTAAAGCTTTGGTTTTTAATACGTAAGGATTAAATGCAGGTGTGGCTTCTTGTACTGCAAAGGTTGCTGTAATGTCTGAGTCTTCTGCAAAACATGGTAGGTACATTGACTGAACTTCTGCAGAACCCCAACGTGTAATTGCATTAATGACGCTAAATGTACTGAGTAATCCTGCTGTAAGGCTAAAATCACCTTCAGCTAGTTTTTCAGCAATCAATAAGTTACTTACAATATTTTGTTCAGCTGCTACACCGCCTAATGCTTCAGGAAGTGCATAGTAGTTAAGACCTAGATCTTCAACATATTGCCAAAGGCTTTCTGGAAACTGAGCATTCTGGTCAGCTTCATGTGCTAATCCTAATAAAACCTCTTGAGCAAATTGAGACATTGCGTCAGAGGTCATTTGTTGTTCTTCAGTTAGGCTTAAATCAAACAGAGTTTTTTGTTGTCGGGGCAAACGTTGTTGAGAGATCTGTTTCGGTTTAAATGCTTTTTGAGTTTGGCTCAATGCTCTGAAACCAGCTTTTGAACCTTGGTACAGTGATTTTTCAACAAATTTACGCAACTTGAGTTGATCAAGTACATCGCTTCCAGCCAATCTGGTGATCAGCGATAAACCCAAACCCTGAGCTTTATTGATCATACTTGTCATGATTATGGTGTCCTAACACGTTGTTATTGTTTTATGCTGACACGCCTCATAGTAAAAAACTATGTCGTTACTGACATTCGAAAAATGAGTAGATAAATGGTAGATAGAAAGTAAGTAGATTGTAAGTTTTTGATTTTATATATTTAAAATAATTTTATTGTCGGGTGAGTAGTGAGGTATTGACTAGAATGACATGGAATCATTCTAGCCCTTCATTAAATTAAGCAAAGTTACGAATCATACGTCGTACATTTGTTTTTGCATCAATAACCGTCATAAATGTATAGGCTCCAATAAATTTACGGCTAATAAACATAAATTCTTTTGGAGGAACTGAGAAATAACGTGACGCCATCGATTTACTTGCTTGCTGCATAACACGGCTATGTAACTGACTTTTCTTCCAGTCATAACGTTCATGTTCATCCATAAGGCCAGCAGGCATATCTGGATTATTTGCAGGGGTACTAAATGCCTCTGTCGCGATTAAAAAGACATCCGCCATGCCTGGTTTAATACTTTCAGGCATTGCCTCAAAAAACTCATATCCAGTCATTGCTTGTACCATCGCATGTTTATCATGATGATAACCTGCTTGAATCAAATTACGTGCAACTGATAGCAAGTGTTCATCAAACTGACGGATAGCGCCAAAATCTAATAATACAATCTTATCTTGAACATCTTGGCCATTACCCAAACGAACAAGGTAATTGCCGAAGTTAGGGTCAGTCTGCATTTCGCCCCATTCAAAAATTTCACGAACTGCAATTTCTAGTGAAGCTTCACCAAGCTGATTACGACGCTCTTGAGGCAAAGACAACATAACAGGGCTGTTAATTGGAACGCCGCGTTCGAACGTCATGCACAGTACTTGATTGGTGCAATATTCATCTACAATTGTCGGAACAATATAACGCTCGTCATCTTTTAAGCGCTCACCGAAGCGACGGGTAGTGGCAGCTTCAACATCATAGTCAACTTCGCGATGCATCATTTCACGTACTTCATCAAACCACTGATCAAATTCACGGGTTTGTGGCACCATACGTGTCAGTTTAAGCATGTTTTTAAACAAGCTCATATCTGAATCAATTGCATTTGCAACACCGGGATATTGAATTTTTAGAACTAATTCTAAGCCATCTGATTTACGTGTTGCACGGTGTACTTGGGCGAGAGAGGCTGTACCAATTGGCTCATGATCAATCGTTAAATCATTTAATTTTGCGCCTAGCTGTTCTTGTAGATGGGGCTTGATCGCAGGCCAATCTAAAGCAACAGTTTGGTTATTTAGGGTATTTAATGCTTGGGTAATCTCTTCTGGTAAAAAATGTTCACCATAAAGGGCCATCATTTGGCCGATTTTAACAATAGAACCCTTAAGTTTACCTATTTCAGAAACCAGATAATTAGCTTGTTCGCTCATCGCTTTTTTGCGTTTCTTTTCTTTCTCTTCTTCATTAGAAAATAAAGAAGAGGCACTTGCAGTTGCCCAACGCGTTCCCGCAAGTAAAGAAGCTTTCGCGATTGATAAGCGTCGATCCATGGAAGAAGTTTTTAAACTCTTAAGCTTATCTTTCTGATTTGACATGAAAATAGAATCCTATGCGCATCATGCAGCCAAACGCTGGTGATCTAAAATTGTAACGAATATTACATGTTTTGAGCGTATTAAAATAGTTCTCTCAGACTGAATGATAGGTCGAAATGGTCATCTTTATTTCATTAACTCTCAAATAGCCTAAGCAATTTAGAAATTTAAGAAATTGAGACCGTTCAGATGAGTAAAACTAAGATAAAACAGATCGTTGATAACAAAATGGATTACATTTTAAATTGAATCTTTAATTCAGATTTTTGCATCAAATGAAGACGATTACTCTGAATATGTTGCAATAACATCTGTTTGACTGAATCGTGCATGAAACCAAGTGCATGAGCTTTTACAATGATGATGCTAGGCAGGGTATAAAAGAAATACTTAACATCATCAAGAGTTGCGTTATTAAAAATACCTTGTTCAATTAACGTCTGTTGCAAAAACTGCTTTTCATTTAATACAGAATCTGAAGATTCATCCCAAAAACGGTGACGCATCGCCATCAGATTGTTGTGTTTATAACTCATAAAATTGTCAGCTCAGACTTCAAATCTAAATAAAATATATGGAGTCGAGCAGCGAATATCAAGTTGAGATTATTTTTTCTTCAGTTGCTGATTGATTTTTTATGTAACTCTTGTAAATAGCCTAAGCAAATTTAAAAATTTTTCTAAAAAAACTATAATCGAAACAATTTCATCTATAACACCACTTATCATGACTCCTGCATGTAGATTGTTAAAAAGTAATAAAATCGAATTTTCTATTCATGAATATGAACATGATTCGAATGCTAAAAGTTTTGGACTAGAAGCCGCAGAAAAACTAAATTTAGATGTAAGGGAAGTATTCAAAACCTTAATGGTGAGCGACGATAAGAATTATTTTGTCGCTGTATTGCCAGTTAATCATCAATTAAATTTGAAAAAAGTAGCTACGGCGTTTGGCTGTAAAAAATTGCAGATGGCCAATCCAAAAGACGCTGAACGTTTAACGGGGTATTTGGTCGGAGGGATTAGTCCTTTAGGTCAGAAGAAACGCTTAAAAACTGTTATTGATGCATCTGCACAAGAGTTCAGCAAAATCTATGTGAGTGGAGGGAAACGTGGACTAGATATTGGCTTAAACCCTAAAGATCTAGCACAACTCTTAAATGCTCAATTTGTTGATGTACTTGATCAATAATAAAAGTTTAGAAGCTTACTCTAAAAGCTAATCATCATTTTTATCTACTTTTAGAAAATACTTTGTTGAGTATATTGCTCAATGTACGTTCTTCTTTATTTTTCATGAAAAGAGATCAGCACTAATAAAATTTAAAAAAAGCTTGAATGATTTAATGAAAATGATTATCATTATTGTTAATAGGGGTACAGTTGTAATTCCGATAAAGAGGAGGAAATTGTTTGTGATATCAAACTTATTTTCTATTAGTTTATGCTAATACTCTAAGAAATCTTGAGTTATACCAGAGGCTCAGATAAGAATAACAGCCAAAAGTGAGTTGATTTCTGGTATGTGAGCACCTGCAAGATATTATAAAAATATGCAGGTCCAAGCAGCGGTAAATGGAACTAAGAAAAATAAATACGATCAGCGCAATAAAAAGAATAAAACAAGAGCAGTAAGCGAGGATGGCTTGCTGCTCTTGTATTTAAAGCTAGCTTCATACTTATTTATATTGTTCAACCTTTTTAGAGTTTTAACTCTGCTCAGTAACAGATCTCTTATATTTTTGATTAATAAATGATCACTAATGTTTCATTTATTAATATCCCGCCTTTTTAACCAATTTTTTGTATACCCTGAATAAAACATGATCAAAAAAGAGGAAAAAACGTGCTTATTTTTCATGGAAAACCTGTTCATGGAGCAATTTTTGATATGGATGGGACAATGTTTGATACTGAGAGGTTGCGATTTCAAACATTGCAACAAGCATCTCAAGAACTCATTGGACAGGAATTTTCACACGAATATTTAATGCAATGTTTAGGTTTAAGTGCAACTACTGCTGAGCAATTGGCTCAACGGTTATATGGCGTAAATGTTCCTTATAAAGAAATTCGAAAAAAAGCTGATGAGATGGAACTCGAATATATTCGAAAACACGGCGTACCTATCAAAAAGGGTTTAGTTCAAGTTTTAGAGCGTTTACGAAAATCGGGTTTAAGAATGGCTGTTGCGACTTCAAGTCGTAGGGCAATTGCCGAAGAATATTTAATTAATGCGAATGTTTATAAATTTTTTGATGTGATTACCTGTGGTGATGAAGTAGAGCAAGGAAAGCCACATCCAGAAATCTTTTTAAAAGCTGCTAGTCAACTTCACTTGGACGCTAACCAGTGTCTTATGTTTGAAGATTCTGAAAATGGTTTAACTTCAGCTCACACTTCAAAAGGTTTAACCATTTTATTAAAAGATATTAAAGAACCAAATGACGAAATGCTGGAAAAAGCACATTTTTATTATGATCAGATGTATGACTTCTTAACAGATCTTGACCAATTTATTCCTATTATGGATATGCCAGAAGTACAAGAACCTTTTCCACAAAGTTTGAATCAGCTTACCGTTGGGATACACGGTTTCGGTGCTATTGGTGGTGGTTATATGGCGCAAATCTTGTCGCATTGGGATGGATACACCAAACCAAGACGAATCATTGCTTCTACCCGTAATAGTCTATTTCGTGAAGCAGTAAATGCGTTTGGAACTTATGGCATTCGCTATGGGCAGTTTTCTCATGATGAACGCATTGAGAATATGACCATTGTTGATTCAGACAATGAACAGCAAATGTTAGAGATGTATACTCAATCAAGTTTGATCGCTCTGTGTTTACCTGAACAAGCAATTGAAGCCGAGTCAAAAACGATTGCAAAGGGTTTATACGCTCGTTTTAACTCACCACTTGAAACATGTATAGAACCGTTAACCTTTCTAATTATTTTAAATAAAGTTGGCGCAAAATATTTAGTGATGAAGCATCTGAGAGAAGCTCTACTAGAGCTAACTAACGATGAGGACGTGACGGAGCATATTTTAAAAGAACATTATTTTTGCGACACCGTTGTAAACCGCATGGTTTCTAAACTATCTAATCAAAATCTATATCGTCAGCTTCGCATTAAGCATCATTTTCTTGAACAGCATTTATCTGATGTGGAGCAAGAGGAACAGGTCGAAATTGAAGACTGCAATAAACTGACTCAAGATCAGCAAAACCAGGCCTCTTTATATGTTGATAACATGCGCCGTAATTTTCAGCCAGGACACATATTACAAAGCATGGATCTAATTTTGTTTCATAGCGAAACGGATATGCCAATTTATGTAGAAAAGGGTAGTCCTTTACTTGAAAAATTACGTCAAGTTGTCTTGGTTAATCAGATTACAGACATTCAATTAATCAAAAACCGTCTATGGAACGGCGTACACGCGATGCTTGCTTGGTACGCATCTTTACTTGGTTATGATTCTATTGGCGTTGCCATGGGTGATCATTCAGTTAAAGCCTTTGCAGAAAACTTAATTAGAGAAGTAAAGCAAGGGCTTGCAATCGTGTTGCCTAACTATGCAAAAGATTTGGTTCGTATGGCACAAAGCTTTCTAGATTCATGTGAATATGCATTTAAAGATCCTTGTCAACGAGTGGCAAGAGATCCACTTCGCAAATTAACTCATAATGAAAGAGTAATTGCGTCAATTGAGGTGAATATAGTGCATGATTTGCCTTATAAAAATCTATTAAAAGGTGCTGCACTAGGGTATGCCTATGCGATTCAATATTTAGAAATTGAAGAGGCGGATGCGATTAAACATTTACAGCAGCAAATTCAAAAATTGGATATGAGTACTGCCCAAAAAAGACAACTTGAAGTTGAGTTAACGCAATTAGTTCAATATTTATTTTCTGAACAAGGCAAACAGCCTTTAAACATGAATATTACCAACTCCAAAAGTACGCGTACTCAGTATGCTTAAGTTCGTTTAAATAATTAATGTTCTACAACTGAAAGGCAAACGTGCTTTAATACGAAAATTGAAAGATTTTGAATTAAAGCTGTGCTGCTAAAACCCTCGACGTTCATGGTGCCAACATTTATACGGGATTATCCTGAATGGCACTTTGGGCGCCAAAATTATGCTTTATGGTATTTAGAAATTAATGATCAAAAAGTAGTTGATTATTTAGATGCCTTGCGCGTGCATTTTTCAGAATTCTTATTAGAACCCAATAGCCGTCAATATCATATCACGCTGTTTATATGTGGATTTTTAACCCACGAAACTAGAATCTATAGTGATGACTTTAGTTTGAGTGAATTTGAGCAGCAAAGAGAAATCTTAATAAAAGAGGATTTTGCTCCATTTCATTTAAAAATTGGAGCAGTTGATAGTTTTAGCAGCGCCTTATTTGTTCAAATCCAAGAATCTCAAAATATTTTATCTCGCATACGTCAAAAACTAGGCACGGTTTTTAATGAAATTGCAGCTTTAGATTATTGCCCGCACATTACATTGGGGTTGTATAAAAAAGACTATAGTAGTGATTTGATTTTACGAAAAATTTCTCAATTACCTGTACAATATAAACACGCTGAATTTGAACTTAAAATTGAGCATTTGACGTTTGGTTATTATCAGGCTCAAACTTTACAAGGTAAGTTATATCCATATCAGCATTTGTTTTTAGGTGATTCATGTTGCAACTAATTTTGGGTGGTGCTCGTTCTGGCAAAAGTCGGTTGGCTGAACAAACGGCAATATCTACACAATTAGCTGTAACTTACATCGCGACGGCGCAAGCACTTGATCCAGAAATGCAAAGCCGAATTGCACACCATCAAAACCAGCGTCCTGTTCACTGGTCTTTAGTCGAAGAACCGTTATTTTTGGCAAAAACTTTGCAAAAAATTGATAGACCTAATCAAATCATTTTGGTGGATTGTTTAACGCTTTGGCTAACGAATTTGTTACTTTTAGAAGATCAAGACGTTCAAGCGTTTGAGTGCAAACAACTAATAGAAATTTTACCTAAGCTCCAGTCAGAAATTATTTTAGTAAGTAATGAAACTGGTCTTGGTGTTGTGCCATTAGGTGAGATTAGCCGCCGGTTTGTCGATGAAGCAGGACGATTGCATCAAACTTTAGGACAAATGGCAGATAAGGTTGTGTTTTGTGTGGCGGGTTTTCCAATGATTTTAAAAGGTGAGAAGTAAAATGAAATGGTGGTTAGAATCTGTACAGCAACCTGATCTGGAAGCAAAACAACAAGCTGAGCAACACCAACTCCAACTCACTAAACCTACTGGTGCCTTAGGTGATTTAGAACTGATTGCAATTACGCTTGCCAGTTTACAGTCAAATGCCCATCCTCAAGTTAACCATCCATGGATCACAATCTTTGCAGGTGACCATGGCGTGGTTGAAGAAAATATTTCTGCATACCCTCAAGCCGTAACTCGTCAAATGCTACAAAACTTCACAACTGGTGGTGCAGCAATTAGTGTCATTGCCAAATATCATCAAGCTGATTTGCAAGTGATTGATTGTGGTACCGTAGGTGAAGTGTACGAATACGCAGGCGTTGAACGTCATTGTATTCGGGCTGGTACAGCAAATTTTGCCAAACAAGCCGCAATGAATGCTGATGAATGTCGTGCTGCTTTAGAGTTGGGAAAAAAGAGTGTAGATACAGCTAAAGCCGATGGCGCAGATATTTATATTGCTGGTGAAATGGGAATCGGGAACACCTGTTCAGCTTCTGCTTTAGCTTGTCTTTTACTAAATGATACGGCTGAACAACTGACAGGTGTAGGAACTGGAATTGGTGCCGAACAGTTAAGACATAAAATTGAAGTAATTGAACAAGCAATTGAGCTTCACCATAAACATGTTACTGGTGATGCATTCAAAACTTTGTGTGCAGTTGGTGGATTGGAAATTGCGGCAATTGTAGGTGCTTATATTCGATGTGCGCAGATTGGCCTACCTATCATTGTAGATGGCTTTATTAGTTCGGTCGCTGCTTTATGCGCGGTACGAATGAACCCTAAAGTACGTGACTGGATGTTATTTGGCCATAAATCGGCTGAATATGGTCATCGCCGTATTTTGCAAGAACTCAATGCTGAGCCGATTTTAAAAATGAATTTGCGGTTAGGTGAAGGCAGCGGCGCGGGGACTGCCTTAGCATTGGTTAAAATGGCATGTGCATTACACAACCAAATGGCTACCTTTGCTCAAGCTGCCGTAAGTGGAGACAAAATTGGGTAAATTCAGGATCGATTTACTCAGACATGGTGAAAGTCAATATAGCCATACTTTACGTGGTCATTTAGATGATGTGTTAACTGCTAAAGGTTGGCAGCAAATGCAGTCAACCATTGAGCAAGTTGCAAATCATTCATGGGATGTAGTTGTAAGTTCGCCATTAAAACGTTGTGCTTGTTTTGCTGAGCAACTTGCGAAGACAACTCAGCTGCCTTTACTTCTAAATCATGATTTAAAGGAAATGTATTTTGGTGATTGGGAGGGCGTTTCAACTCAGCAAATTTATGAAACCTCCCCAGAATTGCTGGCAAATTTTTGGCAAAAACCGAGTCAATATTGTCCGCCGGGGGCAGAAACGTTAAACCAGTTTCAAATGCGAATCCTGAAGGGTTTTCAAGATTTGCTTGTACATATGCAAAAGCAAAATTGGCAACATGCACTGGTTGTAACTCATGGCGGTGTGATTAAGCTATTGGCTTGTTTAGCCAGACAACAATCTTTAGATGACTTACTTAAAATGCCAGCAGAGCTTGGGAAATTATATTCTCTCGAATTTTCTGAAAAAGATAATCAATTAAATTTTATATTGAGATAATACTTTTATATTTTTATACACTTGTAAGTTATTATTTTTACAATGTTATTTTAGCCTGTGTAATAGAACTGTCATTGCTAGAATCTAAGCTATTGGCATTTCTTATTAACAGCTTATCTGGCTTATGAATATTTTATTTAAAACAACTCTGCTCGCCGCATCATTATTACTTGCGGCTTGTAACAACAATGATGATCAAGATGTTAAAACAACTGCCCCAACAAACTCATCAAAATATTATCAAACCAAAACACCTTACCAACCGCAACAAAACTTAAAAAGTTATGAACAAGCGCCGAATGGATTTCAGCCAGTTTTTACAGAGTTAGTGGCACGTCATGGTTCAAGAGGCCTCTCAAGTCTGAAATATGATTTGGCACTTTATAATTTATGGAAACAGGCAAAAGCAGAAAATGCCTTAACACCATTAGGTGAACAATTAGGTGCTGATTTAGAAGCAATGATGAAAGCCAATATCTTATTGGGCTATGGCGTGGAAGGAATCCGCCAGTACGGTTATGGAAATGAAACCATGACTGGTATTTTAGAACACCGTGGCATTGCAGATCGCTTATTACAGCGCTTACCAAATCTTTTAAATTCGCAAGCTTCAATATTGGTGCAGAGTTCTGGAGTGGATCGTGCGGTAGATAGTGCTAAATTCTTCACTGCTGAGCTGATTAAGCAACAACCCAAACTTAAAGCTAATATTGTTCCAGTGTCTTATACCAATTTGTCGAGTGAAAGTGTTCCAAGTGTTGAAGATGGTGGCGTTGATCGTTTTAAACTCTATTTTCATAGTTTGAATGCAGACGAAGACTTAGCTCAACCACTGAGTGCTAGCCAACAGAAAGTTTATGATGCTAGTCAGGCCTATCAAGATTTTGAAGAAAATAATAAAGATTTAGCCCAAAAGTTAGTTGAGTTATCAAAAAATACAGAAGCTGAAAAAATAGCCCAAACTGTACTTAATCCGATTTTTAAAGCAGACTTTATTAAAAAACTGGGCACAACAGGTTATAGCTTTAGCAATACCGGATCCTTTACGGTAACTTCACCTAAAGGTGAGCAAATTACAGAAAAAGGTAAGGGTAAAAATACAATTGCCAGTGCAGTTGATGCAGCAGCTTATATTTATGAGCTCTATTCAATTTCTGGTGGTATGAAAGATGAGTTGAAAGGTATCAATTTTGATAAATATATGCCGTTAGATGCTGCGAAATTCTACGCTGAATTTAATGATGCAAACGATTTTTACGAAAAAGGTCCAAGTTTCACAGAGTCAAATCTGGTTACCAGTGAAATTGCTCAAGGACTTAAACAGGACCTATTCCAACAAGTTGACGACGTGGTGAATAAAGCTCAGCCTTACAAAGCAGTTTTACGGTTTGCCCATGCTGAAATTATTATTCCTTTGGCAACCAGCCTAGATTTACATAGTATGATGCAGCCTTTACCACTACGTCAGACTTATAATTACTCAACCAGCGCATGGCGCGGTGAAGTAGTTTCACCTATGGCAGCAAATGTCCAATGGGATATTTACCAAAATAGCCAAGGCAATACTTTGGTAAAAATGCTTTATAACGAAAAAGAAACTTTGTTCAAATCTACATGTAACTATGCGCGTTATACACCAACTAGTTTTTACTACGACTACATTAAATTGAAACAGTGCTATCAAATGCAATAGATTTTCAGTTTTTGGAGTCTTTAATGGGAATAGGGATTGCTATTCCCATTTTTATTTATTCATAATCCAATTTGTTTTTAAATATAGATCAGTTAGAGACTTGGATATGACACCTTTTTGGATTGCATTGCAATTTTTAACTGTTCTGCCTATTGAGCTAAAGACAATGCCGACGGCGCAAGAAAATGGTCGGGCTATTTTGTTCTATCCGCTGGTTGGGCTCATTATTGGTGGCTTTCTCTTTCTTGTCTCATGTCTTTTAACCAAATTACCAGTTCTTTTGCTTGCTGCTATCATAATGACTTTATGGATTTGGCTGACAGGTGGGTTGCATTTAGACGGGCTGGCAGACACGGCAGATGCGTGGGTAGGTGGTTTCGGAGATAAACTACGTACTTTACAAATCATGAAAGATCCAAGTTGTGGCCCAATTGGTGTACTAAGTTTAGTTATTATTTGTTTGCTCAAGTTTGCACTGGTCTATGTGCTGATTGAACAGTATCAAACGTTATTTTTAGTCTTTGTTCCCGTACTTGGGCGTATTGTGCCATCTATTTTGTTTTTAACTACACCATATGTCCGTGAAAAAGGTTTAGGCCGTTCGTTGACTGATCATTTACCTAAAACAGCCTCATGGATAATAACTGCGATAGTTTTGTTATTGGCTTTATATTGGGAATGGCAAGGGCTCATCGCCATTATTGGCTTTTTGATCAGCCTGGTTTATTTAAGACATCTGTTTATTAAAAGAATTGGCGGTATTACAGGTGATACAGTCGGGGCGGCGATTGAGCTTAGCGAAACCGTGCTGCTTTTTGCTTTTGTGGTGAGTTATTTCTATTTAGTTTAATGTTGAATTTCGAAAAATAAAAAAGCCCTCAAAAATGAGGGCTTAATTGATCTTCTTAAAAAGATGTATTAACGATTTGGTAAAACGTCTTTTAAAGCTTCATGCATTTCAAGTAATGTTTTTTCAGTAGTTTCCCAGTCAATACAGCCATCAGTCACTGATTTACCATATTCGAGATCACAAAGATTTTCAGGAATATCTTGGCGGCCGCCTTTTAAGTGACTTTCAACCATAAGTCCAACAATTGACTTATTACCATCTAAAATTTGTTCAGTAATATTTTTAAGAACAAGTGGCTGTAAGTACGGGTCTTTATTTGAGTTCGCGTGGCTCGCATCAATCATGATTTTAGTGCTAACTTTTGCTTTCGCTAAAGCATTTTCTGCTTCTTCAACAGAGCCAGCGTCATAGTTAGGCTTACCATTACCACCACGTAATACGACGTGTGCGTAAGGGTTACCGCTTGTATTGATAATCGAAACTTGTCCGTCTTCGTTAAGACCTAAGAAGCTATGACCATATTTAACAGACTGCATCGCATTGGTCGCAACAGTTAAACCACCGTCAGTACCATTTTTAAAACCTACTGGTGATGATAGGCCAGAAGACATTTCACGGTGAGTTTGGCTTTCGGTTGTACGTGCACCAATTGCAGACCATGAAATTAAGTCTTGATAGTATTGTGGAGAGTTTGGGTCAAGTGCTTCAGTTGCACATGGCAAACCTTTTTCATTTAACTCAAGTAAAAGCTTACGACCAATACGTAAACCTTTTTCAATATTAAACGAGTCATTCATGTCAGGGTCATTAATTAGACCTTTCCACCCAATTGTCGTACGTGGTTTTTCAAAATAAACACGCATCACTAGATATAGAGTATCTTTAACCTTTTCGCTTAGTGCTTTTAAACGATCGGCATATTCGTGAGCAGCTTTTGGATCATGAATAGAGCAAGGACCAATAACGACAAACAGACGCTTATCTGAACCATCTAAAATATTACGAATAGTTTCGCGGCCTTTTAGAACAGTTTGTGAAGCAACATCAGATAAAGGAAGTTCTGATTTAAGCTCATTTGGTGTTACAAGAGTTTGAATGCTTTTAATATTAACGTCGTCGATATCTGGCTTTGAAACGGAATTTAAATGTGTAGTCATTGCTGTCACTGGTTCGATCATACTAAAGGTTGTTTTGTGTACTGAATATACCATGAAATAATTATGAAAATACTACATCGCATGGTATTTCAGTTTGGAAAAATCTTATTGATTTTGCTATCTTTCAGCTGAGTTGCTTGTTTTTTCGGCAACTACAGCTTGTTGTTGTTGTACCACAGGTGCTTTTGGTTTTGCTTTGACTGGGTGAACCATAAAGTTAACACCGAGGGCAAATAGGGTAATCCCTAAAATTTTTCGGATTAAACGTTCAGGCATGCGAGAACTAATAAGTGTACCTACAATAATCGCTGGAATTGAACCCACCAATAACCACATAAGAAGTGTAAAGTCGACGTTACCAGCACTCATGTGTCCAAGGCCGGCCACTAAGGTCAGTAATACCGCATGTACCACATCTGAACCAATAATTCGAATCATTGGCAAGTTCGGGAACATGATCACAAGGGCCATAATCCCAAAGGCACCTGCACCGACTGATGAAAGCGTTACGAATACACCTAAGATGATACCCATAACCACGATAAAGCTACGTTTTTTATGAATAGCTAAATGCTCAGTCTCAGTTTGAGTTACTTCTTTACTTCTGAATTTATTGAAGAATTTTTCAATACGAGAACGAAAAATGATAGAAACACCAGTTAAGGTCAACATAAAGCCTAATACCATGGTGAGTACAGCTTTATAGTGTGTTGACTGACTTAAAAAATGTTCAAGTACCCAAGTGGTAGCGAAAGATGCAGGAATACTGCCTACAGCTAACCATAATACAATTGGCCAGACAATATTGAGTTTTCTAGCGTGAACCATTGATCCACAAAATTTTGAGATTGCGGCATAAAGTAAATCGGTACCAATTGCGATATGAGGTTCAATTCTAAAAAGGCCAATTAAAATTGGTGTCATTAATGATCCACCACCAACTCCTGTAATCCCTACACAGAAACCAACTAACATACCCGCTAAGATAAATTCAAAAGCACCAGACATCTTTATCGCCACTTATCACGAAACGCAGATATCTTATTCCTTTTAGAGATAAACAGTTGTCATGAATAATGATTTACTTATGCAAAAAAAAGCTAAGCAATGAAAATTTTGCTTAGCTTGTACTATATTTAATCATTTTTAAAGAAAATGATTATTTTGATGACCTTAGCGGATTAAGTAAAAGTATCAGGACAAAAGTTAATGGCGTTGCAAAAATCCACCAACTGACAAAACCAATTGAAAAGTTATAGTGGTGAATAAGAATAAATGCACATAAAACAAATGATATAAATGCAGCTATTTTAAATTGACGGTAATATTTTTGAGCTAATGATTTGAAATGACCTGTTGATTTGGGCGATCGATATTTTTCGCTGGCCATAAATAACAAATACATTCCTAATAAAATTAAGATGAAAGCTATACAGATCATGAGCTCACCTCAGTATTTAATTTATTCAGCTTTTTTTGAATTTTCTCTACAGCTTTATGCTGGATAGGTTGAATTTTGAAGAATATAAAAATTGCTAAAGCTGCAAAGATCCACAAAAATACATCTACACGTGCAAAGGTCCAATAATCTCTGAGACTTTGAACATACTCATGTTTAAGTAAATAACTTAGATTTAAGATAGGAAGTGCCATACAAAGCATAATAAAAATAATAAGTTGGGTTCGCCATAAATGCTGTTTTTTAGTGATTAACGCAATGATTAAGCTGATGAGCCAGACTAAGAAAAAACTATAGATTTCATAATTTATTGTAGTTGAAGTGACTGTAAATAATCGATTGGCGCTTAAATAGGCGACAGTTGCACAAGGTAACCCAACAAAAGTTGCGACATTTAAACGGTCAACCAAATAGTGTCCAAAATGAAACTTGCTGTTCTTATTTTGAATTTGTCGTTTAAGACTCCACAGTAACAAACCAGAGGCAATCATTACACAGCCTAAAATGCCTGAGAAAAAGAATCCTAAACGAAGTAAAGGCTGAGCAAATGTTGCCATATGTAGGCCATAGATACCCGCGTTCAGCGTTGCAATAGGACTATTATTACGTGTGTCTTCTAAGATTTTGCCAGTTGAAGCATTTAATGTAATTTGAGCTTGATTACGAGTGATTGAGTGATCTTCTTTTTGAAGAAAAGTAATTTGCGCCTGATTAGTATTCGGGCTTTTTACACTAATCGTTGATAACGGTTGATTACCCCAACTTTGTTGAACTTGGTTCAATAGCTTATCAATAGCTAAGTTTTGAGCAGGCTGAATTGATTGATTCTCAAGTACAGTCTTTGTACGGATTTCGGTAAAATATTGATAAGGGTTTTCAGGGTAAATCTTTTGCATTCCCCAAGGCAGATATAAATAAAAGAAAATAGCTAAGCCTGTGAATGTAATGGTTAAAAAGAAAGGCAGTGCAACGACAGAAGAAATATTGTGAAAGTCTAGCCATGAACGCTGAGACTTAAAGGTACGTAAAGTAAAAAAGTCGGTGAATATTTTTTTGTGGGTAATAATGCCTGAAATCAAAGCAATGAGCATAATAAATGCGGCAAGACACACAACTAATCGCCCAACTATTATTGGAATGCCAAAAAGCTGGTAATGGAAGCGGTAAAAGAAGTCGCCACCTTCAGTTGCCGAAAGTTGAAGTTCTTTTCCCGTGTTAGCATCAAGTGTGGCATTGCCATAACTGCCGTCAGCTTTTTCCCAATACATAGTGTTGATGGGACTTTCTTGTGTAGCAACTGTTAAATACCAAGATTTCGCATTTGGAGCGTTTTCTTGTAAATATTGATATGCTGATTTAATTGCTACATCTTGCTTTACTTCATATTGTGCAAGTGCAGGCTGCATCCATAAATTAATTTCGTGACGGTAATAGGACAAACTTCCCATTAAGAAAATGGCAAACACGAGCCATCCAAATATTAAGCCAGTCCATGAGTGTAGCCATGCCATAGATTGACGTATACCCTTATGCATAACCCACCATACGTGTCACAAAAAAGAAAAGGGCGCACAAAACAATTGATAGCCCAGTGAGTTTCAAAAGTGATTGAACGCAGAAACCAACAATCACAAAGATGACGTAAAATAGAATTGCTATAAAAGCTGCGAGATATATAGCTTCAGCTTTGTCGAGGGTCAAAAGAAAAATTCCAATGAGTCCAAGACTTAAATACGCCATACAGGCAAAGCCCATACCGAAAACTAACAAGAATCGATAGAAAACTTTTATACGATATGACATTGGGAGATTTACAGTTTTGGACATCTTTACTGACACATACACAAAGAATAATAAGTAAAGCCAATCCCTAAATTGGGATTGGCTACGATATTAATACTTAAACTTTACAGCAACTGTATAGTTGGCAGAAGGACCATAAAAAGCTTGGCCATCTGGAAAACTATTTAAATATTTCTTGTCAAAAATATTATTACCATTTGCTTGAAGCGTAATATGATTATTTACTTCATAGCTCGCCATTAAATTAACTAAAGCATATGCATCTTGTTTAATCGTACTGTTAACATTTGAATCATATAACTTTATCCCATCTTGCCATTGTAAGCCTGCACCAACTTTTAGCTTCGGTAAAACTGGTGGCGTGTAGGTGGTTAGCAAATTAAGCGTCTGGTTCGGATTATAAGTTCTTGCCTCGCCGCCATTTTTAATATCTTTAATACTAAATTGTGCGTAACCGAAAGAAAGATTCACATTATTTGTGATTTGACCTGATAAGCCGACTTCTACACCTTGTGACTCTAAATCACTCGTTGGTACTTTTCGATTAAGTGGATTTCCATCTGAGCTGCGTAGAGGGTAATTATTTTGTTCAGTTTTAAATACTGAAAGAGTACCCGTTAAGCGATCATCTAGCCATGAGCTTTTTACGCCCACTTCATAGCTTTTACCCTCAATAGGTTTTAGAGCTTGATTGGTATCTTTATCAATACCAGTTTGAGGACGGAAAATTGAGGTGTAACTCATATAACCCGTATATTCAGGTGTAAAGTTATAGGTTAGTCCAACATATGGCGAGACTTTACTCTCACGATATGACATGGGGGAACCATAGCTTTCGCCTTTACTTTCAGCTTTAACATAGTTGGCACCCAGTAAAAGTTTTAAATCTTCATTGAGATGTAAACGTGTAGCGGCGTAGATTGAATCAATATTTTGCGTATAGTTCGCAGCTTCAGTGAAATCTGACCATGTTATAGATTGAGGGGTCCAGCTTGCCCAATCTGTAGTGGTTGATTTTATAACGTTACTATCGTTAATCGTTCCTGTAGATTGTTTATCCTGCTGATGACTACGTACATAGCTATAACCGAAAGTTGCTTCATGTTCTCGATTAAAAAGTTTATAGGTTCCTTCGAGATTAAAATCTACTGCATGTTTCTCTTGATGTTCTTGACCTCCCCAAGGGGTTAAAGAAACACCTGATCCATCAGCTTTTGGATAACCATAATAATAAAGAAGACGACTATTATGCTTGGTATCAAGATAGTTATAGGTCAGCTTAGCGGTCCACTG
Organism: Acinetobacter sp. WC-141; assembly: GCF_000313935.1. Lineage (GTDB taxonomy): Bacteria > Pseudomonadota > Gammaproteobacteria > Pseudomonadales > Moraxellaceae > Acinetobacter. The sequence continues at coordinate 117,682 of NZ_AMSS01000011.1, forward strand.
ATCATTAATTTTTTGCTTTAATTCAACAAAAGCATTTTGTGTTTCATTATCCCAGTGTGCCCAGTCAGGGTTAGGGTTATATGAGCGGTCATATGAAATTTGTTTACCATTGGCATCTAACAAAGGCAGAGCACCCCAGTTGTTTGCATTGGGTTTATTTTGTTCTTGGCTATAACCTGCGGTAAGTAAAGTACTATCTGTTAAATCAGCTTCAATAATACCTGCGAAACCATTTCTCTCTGACGAATATCGATCAAGGTAAGAATCACCGGTTTGCTCATAGCCCATGATACGGCCACGTACTTTTCCACTCGGGACAATTGAGCCCGATACGTCAGCTTCATAACGCTGCGTATCCCAAGAACCATAACTTACACCGCCACTTGCTTGGAATTCTTGAGTCGGGCGTTTTCTAATATTATTGATTGTTGCGCTTGGATCACCGAAGGCATTAGTTAAAGAATCAGCACCTTTAACGACTTCTACACGATCATAGAAATAAGTATCAGGATTCGTATTGTTATAGTTATAACCTGAGAGGGGAAAACCCACGCCGTCAGTTAATATATTTGAGATCTCAAAGCCGCGAGCCATATAAGTAGTTCGCTCAGTTTCTTGATTAGAGACGGTTACACCGGGAGTATTTTTTAAAACATCTCTGGTACTGTTAAGTCCGAAATCTTCAATTTGCTGACGAGTAACGACATTAATGGTCTGAGGAGTTTCTTTAGCCTCAATATTAAGCTTGGTTGCACTACTCGAATTTTTAACATTGTATGCTTTGGTTTGTTCAGAAGACGGCTCAGCATTTGATGCTTTAACTTGGATCGTCTGTAAAGCTTGGACATCTGTGTCTTGAGCATAGGTCAAGTTCGCATAACAAATTGCGCAGGCAATGACTGATAGCTTAAATGGTCGAGGTGGGATATTCATAGTGTTAAGGATAATGTAAATAATTCTCATTTATTCTATTGTTTGTAAATGTAAGCTACAATTCAAATTGCATTGTTAATTTGGATTAAAAGATCGTGAATGAATGTAATTTTAGATAATGTAGGTTATAGCTGCTTTTTGTGAGTACGTATTGATCAAGTTCAAGATTGATAAACCTCTATGCTAGAATGCGTTATTTCAAATTCTTGGGTAAATCGCCTTGGCAAACCGAAAACTTAAAATAGGCATTGTAGTTGGGGAAGTTTCAGGAGATACGCTTGGCGTTAAGCTCATGCGTAGTTTTCGAGAACAAGGAATCGATGCTGAATTTGAGGGAATCGGCGGTCCTCAAATGATTGCTGAAGGTTTTAACAGTTATTACCCAATGGAAACTCTGTCTGTGATGGGGATTGTTGAGGTATTAAAAGACTTAAAAAAATTATTCGCTGTACGTGATGGTTTAATTAACCAATGGACTCAAAATCCTGTTGATATTTTTATTGGTATTGATGCGCCAGATTTTAACCTTAGACTTTCTAAAAGTATTAAAGAAAAGAACCTTCCCATAAAAACAGTTCAATATGTGAGCCCATCAGTTTGGGCATGGCGTCAGGGGCGTGTTCATGGCATTAAACAGAGTATAGATTTAGTTCTTTGTTTATTTCCTTTTGAAAAAGTTTTCTATGAACGATATGAAGTTCCAGCAGCATTTGTAGGTCATCCGCTAGCTAAACAATTACCGTTAGAAAATCCAATTCAAATTGCAAAAAGGCAATTGGGTGTTGATGAAAATCAGAAGCATATTGCTTTGTTACCGGGTAGTCGAAAAGGTGAAGTAGAGCGACTCCTTCCTATGCTGCTGGGTGCTGTTAATATTTTGCATACAAAATATCCAGACATCCAATTTTTAATTCCAGCAATTAATGATGCCCGTAAGCAACAGATTGAGCAGGGTGTTGAACAATTAGCACCTCATTTAAAAGCTTGCATTCATATTTTAGAAAATACAGATAGCGAGTCTAAAGTTGGCCGTATGGTCATGAATGCAAGTGATATTATCGCGCTAGCCTCTGGAACTGCGACATTAGAAGCAATGTTAATGCATAGACCAATGGTCACTTTCTATAAGTTGCATTGGTTAACTTATTTAATTGCTAAGCTTTTGGTGAAAATTCCTTACTATTCTTTACCGAATATTATTGCGGGTAAAAAAGTCATTGAAGAGCTGATTCAGGCTGATGCAACATCAGAAAATTTAGCATCTGAAATAGAAAAATTGATGAATATTGAAAAATCTCAAATTCAAGTGATGCAACATTTAACCATGCATAAACAGCTTATTTCTGGAAATACAGAAGATCCAGTAAGGGCAATTTTGCAATGTTTAAATAGTTAATTTTTAAGATTTGAAGGGCTAATTGCTTTTAAACCAGCCAATGAAAACTTCTTAAAATGTTCAACTAAATCATGTAATGGCATCTGGGCGATATTCTTGAGAGGCTCAGGTGCTTGAGCATTCGGTCCTGCAATAATGAGCATCATGCAGGGTGTCATAACACTTAAAATACACGGTAAAACAGCTGGATCATTTTCATCTAAGCTGGCCACTTGGCTAATTAACTTACGAATGAGAAAAAATTTTCTCATTCCTGCAAATTCAATAAAACTTAATAAATGTTCAGAAGGCGAAAACAGTTCACGAATAAAGACTTTGCCATGCCAGACATCTTTTTCAGTTAATTTAAGCAATAAAGTCTCAAGTAATAAGCTTAATTTTTTTTCTGGAGAGTTAGCACTCTCAACAAGTTCTAGTAGGTATTTTTCATTTAGATAGTGGGCGTGAGCTTCTAATAAAACGGCTTGATATAAACCATCTCGGCCATCAAAGTGATAATTGATAGCAGCCAAATCAACATTTGCAGCTTGGGCAATTGTTTTGTTCGCTGTCTTTGCAAAACCATATTGGGCAATTAAAGGTCCTGCTGCCTCAATAATTTTAGATTTTGTTAAGTCACCATCACTTCGTCTAGATCTGGACATATTTAAACCTAATTTTAATTCACCATAAAAGTATATCTTTTAACCAAAGATTAAGGTAATTTAAATTTAAATTGAATTTAAACTAAGAAAATTTGAATTTAATAAGAAGGCTAATAAGATGAATAAAAAAGTGATTGCCGGTGTTCTAGTTATTATGGCTGTGGGTCTCATCGGCTTTTGGGCGTGGAATTATAATAATAAAAAACAATCAGATAGTTTTTTAACTTTATATGGGAATATTGATATCCGTCAAGTTTCACTTGCATTTGAACAGTCGGGGCGTATTCAGAAACTTTTAGTCCAAGAAGGCGATAAAGTTCAAACAGGCCAGTTACTAGCGACCCTTAATAGCAATGCATTACAAATTCAGGCAAAACAAGCACAAGCACAGCTTAAAGCCCAAAAAGAGGCAATTATTAAACAAGAAGTAGGGGCCCGTCCTGAAGAAATTACCCAAGCAAAAGCACAACTCGCTTCTGCTCAAGCAGAGTTAGATAAAATAGATAAAAACTTACAGCGGTTACAAATTTTGGTGAGTAGTACAGATGGACGGGCGATTAGCCAACAAGAGTTGGACTATGCCAAAAGTAATCAGCAAAGTGCGCAAGCAACGGTTCGAGAAAGACAGGCCAATTTAGAATTATTAATTAAAGGTACCAGACAAGAAGATCGTAAAGCGACCAAGGCACAATACGAAGTTACGCAGGCTAATTTAGATTTAATTAACTATAACCTTACTCAGACTGAACTAAAATCTCCTGTAAATGCAGTAGTTCGAGCACGTCTACAAGAAGTTGGCGATATGACGACTGCCCAGAAAGCTGTTTATACATTGGCACTGACTGATCCTAAATGGATTCGTGTATATGTAAATGAACAAGACCTAAGTTCTATTAAGTTGGGCGGCACTGCCCAAGTCATTCGTGACTCTGATCCTCATCAGCCCATTAATGGAAAAATTGGCTATATATCTTCAGTGGCTGAGTTCACACCAAAAACCGTACAAACCGAAGAAATTAGAACAACACTGGTTTATGAAGTTCGAGTGTATGTAAATGATCCGAATGATCGATTAAAAATGGGGCAGCCTGTTACGGTAAAAATTCCACTTGCTTCAGGTGAGAAAACCCATGACCAATGAAAATATGGTGGTTTCTGTCCATGATTTAGTCATGACTTTTAAAGCTGTGAGTAAAAAGTCAGCAGATCTTACTGCAATTGATCATTTGAATATGCAAATTAATAAAGGAGAACTTACTGCTTTAGTTGGACCAGATGGTTCGGGGAAAACAACTTTATTGCGGTTAATAGCAGGATTATATAAAGCCACTTCGGGTTCATTAAATGTACTTGGAATTGACGTAAGTAAAAATCCACAAGCTGTACAAGACCGTATTAGCTATATGCCACAACGCTTTGGACTCTATGAGGATTTAAGCGTACAGGAAAATTTAGATTTATATGCTGACTTACACGGCGTTTCAAAGGATGTACGGGGGAAAAGGTTTAAGCGGTTATTGGAAATAACGGATCTTACTCAATTTACTGAGCGCCTAGCAGGCCAACTTTCTGGTGGGATGAAACAAAAATTAGGACTCGCATGTACCTTAGTTCGCTCCCCAGAGTTACTTTTACTTGATGAGCCAAGTGTTGGAGTGGACCCTTTATCAAGACGAGATTTATGGATCATTATTGAACAGCTCGTGCAGGAAGAAAACTTAAGCGTAATCATAAGCACTGCTTATATGGATGAAGCAGAAAAATGTGCTCAAGTGTATATCATGCATGAGGGTAAAATCTTAAAGCAGGGTTCTCCAGAACAATTAAAAGAAATAGCACGTGGGCAAACATGGCAAGTAAAACCTCCTGCAAATATTAAATCACGGACTGTACAAGCTAAATTATTTGATCATCATCTAGAAATTATTGATGCTGTTCCAAAAGGTGAACAAGTACGTTTTATTAGTCGCCAAAAAGAACTATCAGCCGAAGCTTTAGCTCCAGAGCTAATAGCAAGTGCACGAGAACCTGAGCTTGAAGATGCTTTTATGATGTTGTTACAGCAGGTTCAAAAGCAACGAAAGCATATATCAACTTCTGAGCAAAATTTTAACTTACTCAAAAATCATGAGTTGAAATCAGACCAACCTGTCATTGTAGTCAAAGATTTAGTGAGAACTTTTGGAAATTTTACTGCTGTCGCTAACACATCATTTGATGTACAGCGTGGTGAAATCTTTGGATTACTTGGGCCAAATGGGGCGGGTAAAACGACCACATTTCGAATGTTGTGTGGATTGCTACCAGCAAGTAGTGGTTATTTGGAAGTTGCTGGTAAAAATTTACGCACCGCTCGAGCTGAAGCGAGGGCTAAGGTGGGTTATGTCTCTCAAAAATTTGCACTGTATAGTAATTTAACTGTTTTAGAGAACCTCAAATTTTTTGGTGGAGCCTATGGTTTATCGGGTGAAAAGTTAAAACAACAAATTGCTAAAGCGTTACAGCAATACGATTTAAAAAGTCATATTAAAAGCGGTGATTTACCGGGCGGTTATAAACAAAGGCTATCTATGGCTGCCGCTTTGCTACATGAACCGGAAATTTTATTTTTAGATGAACCTACTAGCGGAATTGATCCGCTTGCACGGCGTTCATTTTGGTACAGCATCGGTGAGCTCGCAAATCAGGGCATTACGATCATTATTACGACTCATTTTATGGAAGAGGCGGAATATTGTGACCGCATTGCCATACAGGATGCCGGAAAGTTATTAGCCTTGGGTTCACCCCAACAAGTCCGAGAATTAGTAAGTAAAGATAAATATATTGGTGATATGAACGAGGCTTTTATAGCAATTGTAGAGCAAGCACGTGCGTTAAGGCATGCTGTTTAGGAGGTCTACAATGTGTCAATTTTCATTTTGGAATCGATTAACAGCGTTAATTCGTAAAGAAAATAAGCAGCTCATTCGTGATAAAAGCAGCCTCGCAATTGGTCTGGTTCTACCTATCGTCTTAATTTTACTATTTGGTTATGGACTTTCTTTTGACTTAAATCAGGCAAGAGTCGGTGTTGTAGTCGATCAATCTTCACCACAGGCAACTCAGGCTTTAGCTGGTTTAAGTGGTTCTCGATATTTAACTAGTCAGCAATTTTATAATTTGCCGGAAGCAGAACAAGCCATACGAGATGGAGAAATTGATGCAATTTTGCATTTCCCTTCAGATTTCGCAAATCAAGCTCAGCGCGGTACCGCAAAAGTTCAATTATTATTGAATGGTACATCAACCACCATATCAACAGCATTAGAAGGTTATGTTGCAGGTGCTTTGGCAACAGCGCCGTCTATAGAGATTGATCGAAACGCAATATTAGCATCTTCAAGCACTATTAATATTGAACAACGCATATGGTTCAATGAGTATGGTAATAGCACTTGGTTTTTAGTGCCTGGTTTAATGGTGCTAATTTTAACTTTAATTGGCGCATTTTTAACTGGGTTGCTAATTGCCCGTGAAAGGGAAAGGGGAACATTAGAAGCCTTATTTGTTACCCCTGTACGGCCATTTGAGATTGTATTGGCAAAGCTCATTCCCTACGTTGTGGTCGGCATGATTGACATTGTTATTTGCATTGTTGCCGCGCATTTTATTTTTGAAGTGCCCATGCGCGGGTCATTATTCTCAATTTTATCGGCCTCATTTTTATATTTAATTGTTTCTTTATTACTGGGTTTAACCATATCAGGCTTTGCTCAAAGCCAATTTCAGGCGAGCCAAATTGCCTTACTGGCAAGTTTTATGCCCGCACTCATGCTTTCAGGTTTTGTTTTTGATACACGCAATTTACCGTTGGTTGTGCAAATTGTGAGTCAGTTACTTCCTGCTACGCATTTTATGATTTTAATTAAAACCTTATTTATGGGAGGCGATGATTGGAAGTTATGGTTTAAAGAATGCGGTATTTTATTGGGATATATCGTTGTTTTGATATGTGCCGTAAACTTTTCACTGAAAAAACGGTTGAGATAAAGTTATGTGGCAGCAACTGTTGATTTGGCTGAAACATTTAAGTTTTTTAGTCAAAAAAGAATTCTTGACCATTTTTAGTGACCCTGCAAATAGAGCTATTCTGTTTGTACCGGCACTGATGCAAGCACTTTTGTTTGGTTATGCTGCTACGTATGACGTTAACCATATTGATTATGCAATTTTAGATCAGAGTAATGGACAGGTTTCACATGAGCTGATTTCAAAACTGGAAGGGTCTGGTATTTTTAAGCACGTTGCAACGCTTGAATATACCGACCAAATCAAACAGGTCATTGATAGCCGTCAAGCATTAGTCGTGATTACAATACCTTCTGACTTTGAGAGTAAATTAAATAATAACCAGAGCTCTGTCATACAGGTGATTATTGATGGTAGAAACTCGTCCACAGCTGTAGTGGCAGGTTCTTATGTAAATAAAATTATTAATCAGTTTAATCAGCAAAAATTTAATTCAGGCTTACCTGTTAGCATTGAAACCAGAACATGGTACAACCCAAATCAAGAATCTCGATGGAGTTTAATGCCTTCATTAATTGCGGCCTTAAGTATGATGCAGACATTACTTCTATCGGCTTTATCTGTAGCACGTGAACGTGAACAGGGAACATTCGATCAGCTATTAGTTACACCCTATACACCATTACAAATTATGATTGGTAAGGCTTTGCCGCCAATTTTTGTCGGATTGATGCAATCAACCATTATTTTATTAATCATTTTTTTCTGGTTTAAAATTCCAATGAATGGCTCTATTGGGCTGCTTTATTTTGGTTTGTTGAGTTTTAATGTGGCCGTAGTCGGGGTGGGCTTATCAATTTCAGCATTATCTTTAAATATGCAACAGGCTATGCTTTTTACATTTTTATTGATTATGCCTTTGATGTTGCTTTCAGGGTTACTGACACCAGTAGAAAACATGCCCAAAGCACTCGAAATAGCAACTTACGCAAATCCCTTAAGGTTTGGAATTAATCTGGTACAGCGGGTTTATTTAGAGGGTGCAAGCTTTGCACAAGTGAAATACAACTTTATTCCAATGATCATTCTTGGACTGGTCACTTTACCTTTAGCCGCTTGGTTATTTCGGAACAGATTAACTTAATCATATTAATTAAAAAGCCCCATTTTAGGGGCTTTAAAACTTACTTAGGCACGTACGCTTAACTCGTAACCTGTATATTTACGGATATTAATAACACCAATATCAAGAATTAAATATTGACCTTTAATACCTTGTAATACACCGCGAATTTTTGGAGTTTTATCCAAATTTAACGATTTAATTTTTTCAGGATAGTGTTCAACCGGGTAAACAAACTCACGTGGTAACTCATCTTCGAGCAACTCAACAGTTTCGTTAAATTCAAGGTTTTGACTGAATTCCTCACGTATAGTTTGAATTTTAGGTGCGAACTCTTCAATTAACTGGTCACGTTGTTCAACCATATTTAAAGGTTCAGCTTCACCCTTAAGGAGTTTGCGCCAATCAGTTTTGTCAGCAACCATAGAACCAAACATGGTTTCAAGCTGACCAGATAAACGGCGTGATCCTACCTTTAAAATAGGTAAGGCTTGTGTTGCGCCCTGATCTAACCAGCGACCTGGCATATGGCTAACACGCGTAATACCTACTTTGAGAGCACTCGAATTCGCCAAATACACAATATGAGGTTGGAAACAAACATTGTGGGCAAAGTCATCTTCACGACATGTACCTAAATGGTAGTGGCATGTTTCCGGTTTCATAATGCATAGATCACATTCTGCTTTGGTTTTAAAACATTTAAAGCAGTGGCCTTGAGAATAAGACTTGGGTGTTTTAGTGCCACAAGAAGTGCAATAAATATTACCTGTCCATTCGATTTCTAGTTCTTGTCCTAAATTAAAAGGAAGATCAATTTCTGAACGGTCTAATACAAATTTGTATTCAACATTTGCCTTGGTTGTCTGTTGATCAGTTACACTAGCATCTTTTAGGCCTGCATGCATTTTATGGCAAATGCCTTGTAGTTCCATAAAGTTTAAACTCACATCTTTCAATTAAGGGTTGCAGTTATGGCTGAACAAAATGTCATCACTTCTATGCTAGACGATTTATCAAACGAACAGCCCATTCATACTGCACTTTGTATTGGCCAGAAAATTGACCAGAATAACGCAATTCAATGGCACTATTTTACCGTAACTGAGCTTTTAAGTCTGCCTTTTACTCAGCGTTATGATTTGGGTTTTGTATTGTTTGATACTGATGAAATGCAGTCCATAACTGAAGTACAAAAATCACAATTATTAGTAAAACTACGTGATTTATTAGCAAAACGAATTGTTGTCGTAAGCAAACGCAGTGATGAACAGTTATTGCGTTCTTTAGGGTTCACCCAACTCATTGATAAAACTTCACATAATAGTGATTTTGCTTTATGGCAATTTAACATTTTGACCTATAAGCATGTTCCAGATTGGTTTAATTCAAAGTTCTGGGCTAATCCTGAAAACTGGAATAAATTCCGTTGGTAAAAGGGCACTCAATCTCTTTCAAAATTTAACAATTTGGCTTTTGCTGTCTTAACAAGAATCCGCGTATGCTCATGTATAAACCATACATAAGAGTTACACATGACAAATTTAAGCAACATTGTAGAAGTTTTGGCTAAGCAAGCTTTAGGTGGGAATCAGCAAGCGTCAGGTCAAGGTGGTTTAGGTGGAATTTTAGGTTCAGTATTAGGACAAATGGGCGGTAATACTTCATCTGGTACTCAAGGTGGTCTTGGAGGCGTACTAGGTTCTGTATTAGGTCAAGTGACTGGAAATAATAACAACACACCTCAAGCAGGTGGCGGTGTACAAAGCTTATTAATTGCAGTTGTGCCTCTAATCTTAGGCTGGGTTCAACAACAAGGTGGTTTACAAGCAGCTTTAGAAAAGTTGAAAGGTGCAGGGTTAGGTAGTCAAGTTCAAAGCTGGGTTGATCCAAATCAAAGTAATAGCGAAGTTCCTACTCAACAATTACAGAGTTTGTTTAATCCAGCCGACATTGAGCAAGTTGCTCAGCAAGCCCAAGCGCCAAAAGAGCAAGTTTACGGTGCAATTGCTTCTGTCTTACCTCAGGTCATTGACTCATTAACACCTCAAGGTGACAGTACCGATCATCAAGAAGCAAATCAAGACATTCAAAACGTCATGAATCTTGTAAGTGGTTTCTTAAAGTAAGATACAAAGTTAAAAAAGCCGGTATAAAAATATCGGCTTTTTAAATCTGCATAATAAAATAAAAGGGCATTAGCCCTTTTATTTTAGATATGAATCAAAGATAACTAATTAGAAGTTATATTCGATACCAGTACCTACAACAGTTTGCTTGTCGTCATCATTCAACCAGTCGCGTTTTTGTTGAGCAACGATACCGTAAAAGCGAGCTTGTTTGTTGATTTGGTAATCAAGACCTAAACCATACAAATCAATTTTACGATCTGATTGACCACTTACTTGTGTTTCAGCAGAAGCATATTCTGCTTTTACTTTTAGTTTAATGTTAGGAATTTTATAAGCAGCTGTTACAGCATATGCTTCTTCCTCTAAACCACGGTAAGCTTTACCAGCTTTATCGATTGAACCATCTGATTTATATGATTGACCATATGCAGTCAAATCATCAGTAGGTTCAGCATGTTGCCATAAAGCACCTACAACAAAACCTGATTTTGCGATGTCATAAGAACCAGTTACACGGTAAGCATCTGTATAAACATCTTTCAGACCGTAAGCAGCATATTTACCTTTAATACCAAAGTCACCAGCAGCAGCTACTGCTAAACCAATGTCTTTGTTTTCATAACCAAGCGCAGTTGATACTGAGTCAAAGCTGTCATTCTTGCTGTCTTTACCAGTTTCACCTTGTTTGCTATCAGAGGTGCTTTCACCAGTTTGAGCCATGATGTTGAAAGTTAAACCAGCTAATAATTTAGGGTCTAATTCAAAACCAACTACGTTGTCTAAACGGTTTTCGCCGTACATGATGTTGGTAATATCTAAACGTGTATCGTCATTAAAGATGTCTTGGTTACCACCAGCAGCAGTTTTGAAGTAAGAATCATACTTACCTACTTTTAATGTACCAACACCTTCAGTTTTTAAACCGATAAAACGGTTACGCGCACTAAGGTCAGTATCAGAACCTGAACCATCAGTAGAAATTGCCCATTCAGCCAAATAAACCGCAGATAACTTGTCAGTTAATTTCTCTTCGCCTTTTACCCCAATGCGAGAAGAGTTTGAGTTAATTTCGGTAACGTCACTTTTTCCATCGAAATTTTTATTGTCAACTTGGTTAATAGAAACATTTAGTTTGCCATACAAAGTTGGCGCTGCTTGCACCGCGTTTATGCTCAAAGTTGCAACTGCGGCAGCGAGTAGCAATTTCTTCATTGAGATTTCTCCAAAAGTTTTAAAAATGGCGTATGCCTAGTTAACTATTTATTTTGTAGTTGACTTATGTACAAAAAGTTACAAAAGCTCACCAACTTGCTAAGCAGTATCGGCAAACTTTATGACAGGGGCGTGAAAACTAAATGACAGTTTTATGACGATTAAAATTTAGAAATAAATTAATTATTTTAGTTTTTTTATAGTTTTTAGACGAAAAAAAACGGAGTCAAAACTCCGCTTTAATAAATTAAAAATCAAAGAGCTGCTTTAATTTTCTCAGCTAATGCTTTAATTTTTTCTTGGTCTCCTAACTCTACAGCATGACGTCCAAGTTGATGCACATTTGTAGGAATAAGGTGAAAATGAACATGCGGAACAGTTTGTCCTGCCGCTGCTCCAGAAAGTTGCATTAAGACAATACCTTCTAAATTGAGGGCTTTTTCCATTGCTTTCGCAATCTTTTGAACGATTTGTATGGTATATGCAGCTGCTTCTGGGGGTAAATCAAGGAGTGTAACAGCAGGTGTTTTTGGAATAACTAATGTATGACCATCGGCTTGAGGCATAATATCCATAAAAGCTAGAACTTGATCATCTTCATAGATTTTTATCGCTGGAAGTTCATCACGTAAAATTTTTGCGAAGATATTTTGATCATCGTATGCCATGTATTATTCCTTTAAAAATTACTTACATTTCAATTCTTTCTGACGCTCTTTAATAGCATCAAGACGTTGTTGCTCTTTGTCAGAAAACTTTGGTTTTGTCGTATGACAGTTTTCATTACCATATTTTTCTTTAGCATCAGGATCTTTAAAGCAAAAGCCTTTTGATGCATAAATCAAATTATAATCGTCTTGCAATTTCTGACATTCTTGCTCAGGTGTTGCAGCTTGAACACTTAAACCAGCAATACTTACCATGCCAGTAAAGACTGCAACCATAAATTTATTCATGAGCGTTTCCTCAGTTAAAGGTATGAACCTGTATTCAATATAAGGTTTATTACCAATATTTCAATGACTATTAATTACTCAAGTGTCATTTTGGTTGATAATTTGTTCACAAAATAAATAAAAACTTTACATATCAATAATTTATAAAAATCAAATAAAAACATAAACTTAAACAAAATTATATATATGTTTTTAAAATTTGATTAACATTTAATTCAATCTAAATCATATTGATAAGGCAAAAACAGAGTTCTACTTGAGTTGATAATATAAAAAAAATTTTAGGAAAAGATAAAATTTTAGAGTTTTTTCATTTGCTAAATAGACAGCTTGAGTTTGAAAATGGGTCAATGAAAAAGAGATATATCGATGACATTATAAAAATACAAAACGTGATAATTATCACATTTTGTATTTCAGGATTAAGTGGAATTCACTAGGCTCATTTTAATTTAGACGGAAATGAGCTTTTTCTTTTATTTTGTAGAATATAAATAATTCATAATTAATCTGAGTTTACAATTCAAATGAAAGATGTATTGATTTTACATATTTAAACTTCTATTATAGGGTGCTTAATTGCTGCGTTTGATAGTTTTTTGTTTTAGTAGCCCATTTCTAAAATTGAAATGGGCTTTTTTTTTAATAAAATTATTTCGAATTATATTAATTTAATATTTTAAATTAGAGCATATCTGGTTTCATATTTAGTTTGTGTGGTGGGTTAAATAGTCTTCTAAAACGCTTGTCGGTAAACATGAAAAGAAATATATGCTTATACCGCATGCGATAGTAGGACAGCCTTTGTGCCATAGTCTGCTGCATGTTCTTTGACCTTTTCGAAGTTTCGATTCCATACCTAGACAGTCGAAGTTTTTTTGGTAAATGTGCCGCCATAGGGTAGTCCATTGCACTTAAACTAATAAATGCAACAGATTGACTCATAACCTTATCTTTAAATTTGTGTTGAACGTTCGGTTAGCCATTTTGCCAGTTTTGGCCAAAACTCCAGAGCACTTGCCTGACTCGACATTAGGCCTAAATGACCGCCAGGAATAAGAGTAAATGTGACATCTTGGCTACTAGTCAATTGACTTAATGGAGAAGCTGCATCAGCAGTCACTAACTGATCACTACGACCCGCGCCAACTAAAAGAGAGCAATCTATATTTTTTAATTCGATTTTTTTATCTTTTAACTGAATAAAACCACGTTTTAAGGGATTTTGTAGCCATACATTAAACAACATATCCTGATTAATCCCACCTGGGTAATCAATCATATTATTTAAAAAGCTACTTAAAGTTGCGTGCTCTTGTACAAATTGTAGATCATCTAAATTTTTTAGTAATTGAATATGTCCCTCAAACCAGCCTTTAGGATCAAGAATTTTAAAGCCTAACGAATTTAAAATTCCGGGACTGTGAATCAGACGTTTTGGCAATCCCGAATAAATACGGTCCTGAATTTTCTTATTGCGACCAATAAAATGATTCATGGTTCGATAGAGCTTGCCAATATAACCAGAGGCATAACTATCTATTGGACTACCAAGAACAATTAGGTTTTTAATATGGTTGGGTTGGTTAAGTGCAGCATATAAAATGACGAATATGCCAGCCATACTCCATCCATGTAGCGAGATTTGCTCACTTTTTGAGTGTGTTCGGATGAGTTCAATCGCTTTAGGAATAAAATCTTCAATAAATGATAAAAAGTTAAGATGTCTATCTTTAAATTTTAAACGGCCCCAATCTACTAGATAGACATCGAAGCCAGCATTTTGGAAGTATTTAATCAGCGAACGGTAAGGGTATAAATCATAAATCGCCATGTTAATGGCGAGTGGAGCAACAAATACTAAAGGTTCTTTAAATTGTTTTTGTGTTGCGGCGTAATAGCGAATACGGGTTTGATTGAATTCACCAATCACTTCATAGGGCGTGCTTTGCGACAGAACTAATGTTTTTGGGTGAAATAGTCGAGCAGAAAGGTGCTTGATTTGACTTTGTTCAGAGACAAGGGACTTTAAGCGTTTCATCTTGCTTTACCAACTATTTACTAAAATTAAATAAAGTCTAAGCGATAATTTTAAGGTTTACCTTGACCTTAAATACCTTAGACACTCAAAATGATGATAGTTTTTTAGTACATGACCAGTAAAGGCGAACATTTAATGAACCAGTCTGATGATTTAGAATACCAACTTGATACTTTAGCCATTCGTACCGGACATACTCGTAGTTTTGAAGGTGAGCATGGCGAACCGATTTTTTTGACATCATCTTTTGTATATGAAAATGCAGAAGAAGCTGCAGCAAAATTTTCTGGTCAAGTTCAAGGAAATATCTATTCTCGTTTTACCAATCCGACTGTATCGATGTTCGAAAAACGATTGGCAGCGTTAGATGGTGCTGAACGTGCTGTTGCGACAAGCTCTGGAATGGGCGCGATTTTGTCAGTTACTATGGCATATCTCAAAGCGGGTGATCATGTTATTTGCTCAAGAGCAGTTTTTGGTTCAGTTGTTGCCTTGTTTGAAAAATATATTGCCAAGTTTGGTGTAGATATTACATTTGTTGATTTATGTGATTTAGACGCCTGGAAAAATGCAGTACGTCCAGAAACTAAATTATTATTTGTTGAGTCACCCTCTAACCCTTTAGCTGAAATTGCGGATATTCCAGCACTTGCAGATATTGCCCATGCAAATGGTGCATTACTTGCGATTGATAACAGTTTCTGTACGCCTGTTTTGCAACAACCATTAAAATTTGGGGCAGACCTTGTAATTTACTCTGCAACTAAATATTTAGATGGTCAAGGACGTGCATTAGGTGGCGCCGTTGTTGGTAATCATCAGTTATTGGAAGAAGTTTTTGGTGTGGTTCGTACACTAGGCCCATCAATGAGTCCATTTAATGCATGGATTTTCTTAAAAGGTTTAGAGACTTTACGTTTGCGTATGAAAGCACATTGTGAGAGTGCTCAAATTCTTGCAGAATGGTTATCTAATCATGAAAAAGTAGAAAAAGTTTACTACGCTGGTTTGCCAACTCAAGAAGGGCATGAACTTGCTGCTAAACAGCAAAATGGTTTTGGTGGGATTGTTTCTTTCGTTGTTAAAGGCGAACGTGAAGGCGCTTGGACGGTCATTGATAATACTAAGTTTATTTCAATTACGGGCAACTTGGGCGATGTGAAGTCAACAATTACACATCCTGCAACGACTACACATGGCAAACTTTCTGCTGAAGCTAAAGCCGCGGCTGGCATCCAAGAGGGTTTAATACGTGTATCAGTAGGCTTAGAAGATATCAATGATATTATCCGTGATATCTCACGTGGTCTGGATCTAATCAATTAACTCTTTTTTTGTTCATAAAACCATCTCTTTAAGCGAGGTGGTTTTATATTTTAATGTTACGCTAATTTCAGAAATGCAATAAAAAACCTACATTTTTGTTTAAATTATGACTAAGAGCACAAGGTATAAAGACTCTAAATTTAATTAAAAGAAATGTGAGTTTTAAAATGCTTAAACCTATTGCTATTATTGTTGTGGTGGGGGTAATTGGGGTGGGTGGCTACAAATTACTGACTAAACCGCATCAGCACCCAGCGAATGAAACTACCTTATTGATTAACAACGCAGAAAAGTCTGTGCAAGAAGCAGATAAAACTATTCAAGAAGCAAATACCTCTTTTAAGAAAGTTCCCTTAAGTGAATATAAAACAATTGATAAAGGGTTGCAGGCCTCTCAATAGTGACCTAAATTTTTATAATGCTTTAAATCTATAACATTGCATTCATGAAATGTACCTAAGGTTAATTACTCTATTCATATAGCTACGTGAAAGAGACCTAGAGATACTGATAGAAAACATTACTCTATTGTGTCAGAATTACGGATTAATTTGAGTTCAATGTACTAATCTGTATGGATTTTAATCGCATGGGTTGGTTCAATGAGATTAAGTTTTTATAAAGTATTACTAGATAACGAATAATACTTTAAAGATTTGATAGAGATACGGAGTAAAGTTATGAATATCAATATGCTCATGCAGCAAGCGCAGCGCATGCAAAAAGATATGGAAACAAATATAAAAAAGGCTAAAGAAGAGCTTGCCCAAACTGAAATCCAAGCAGAAGCTGGTGGTGGTTTGGTTAAAGTAACCATGAATGGGCGCTATCTTGTAAAACGTATCGAAATTAACCCTGAATTACTTCAAGATGAACCAGATATGATTGAAGATTTGATTGCAGCCGCGGTAAATGATGCGGTACGTCAAGTAGAAGTTATTTCAGAAGAAAAAATGCAAAAAGCAAATTCTGGTATGGGCTTGCCACCTGGCCTAGCGGGCATGTTCTAAGGAAACTCTGTGTTTAGTGATAGATTTGAACAACTCGTTCAAGCTTTACGTATATTGCCTAGCGTTGGTCCGAAGTCGGCTCAACGTATGGCATTACATCTTTTGATGAAAAATCGAGAAGGTGCTTTCGCATTAGCTCATGCTTTACATGAAGCTTCAAGTTATATTCATGAGTGCAGCATTTGCCATTCTTTAACTGAACATGAAATTTGTGATATTTGCGCCTCAACTGAGCGAGAAGATCAACTATTGTGTGTGGTTGAATCACCAGCAGATGTAATGGCGATTGAGCAAAGTGGTAGTTTCCGTGGTAAATATCATGTTTTAGGCGGGCATCTTTCTCCCTTAGACGGCATTGGTCCAGAAGAAATTGGTATTCCTTATCTGATACAGCGTTTAAGCCAAGGCACTATTGAAGAAGTCATTTTGGCAACAAATGCGACTGTAGAGGGGCAGGCGACTGCTCATTATTTGGTTGAGGCGACTAAACACTTGCCTATACAAATGACACGTATTGCTCAAGGTGTACCACAAGGTGGTGAACTTGAGTATGTGGATAGCCATACTTTAAGTCAGGCCGTTCATAATCGTATGAGAATGAAATAAGCATTCCGATGCTTATTTCATTGCTGTGCTATAAAAAAATGAATTAAATTTATTAATTTAGCTATAAAAGGCCAATATTATTTTGTGTCTTATTAAAAAATTGTTTAAATAAAATATGAAATCCCAACATCATGAAAATGATCTTAGAGATTTTAAAGAATGAAAATGGGGAGTTAACTTTAAAAATATAAATAAAAGATTAAAAAATTATCTATTTTCGAAAAATTGTTCAAAAATAGAGTATTCATAAAGGTTTAAGTGGTAATTTTCTACTTCTATGTTATATATACCAGAGTTCTAAGCACTCTTTGCATTTACTTGAGAAAGCATGTTTCAGTTTATCCAACAGCAAACCGAATTGGTTGATGTTCTTCAAAAAATGGATCAATGTTCGATATATGGACTTGATACAGAATTTATTAAGGTTGACACACTCTGGCCTAAACTTGGGGTATGCCAAGTCAATGTAAATGGTAATGTCTATCTGTTGGATGGTGTTTCATTAGATCTAAGTCAGTTTTGGAAAAAAATATTTCTCGCTCAGCAAAATATTTTTCATGCTTGTGGAGAAGACATCGATTTAATCTATCATTACGCTGATCAAGAAGATCTGCTTAATGTGTTTGATACTCAAGTAGGGCTTTCTTTCTTAGGCCATGGGCTGCAAGTAAGTTACCAAGGTGCTTTGAAGCTTTGTCTCGACATTGATATTGAAAAAGATCAAACAAGATCTGATTGGTTGGCTCGACCTTTATCGCCTCAGCAACTTTGTTATGCGGCCAATGATGTTCTCTATATAATGAAGTTAGCTCATCATATTCAAGAACAGCTTAAGCAAAAAGGGCTTTATGACTATGTTCTTGAAGATTGTAGTAGTTTAACGAAAGAAATTATTAGTGAAACGCCTACAGAGTTACTCTATACCGATGTGGGTAATTATCGTCACTCGCGCCGTCAATTGATGCAACTGCAAAATTTAAGTGAATGGCGTGAATACATTGTTAAAGCAACAAATCAGCCACGCAGTTTTATTCTTAGAAACTCAACCATGATTGATATGGTTGAAAAGAATCCACGTAATAATTTCCAGCTTTCGCAAGTTAAAGATATTCGTCCAAATGTAGTTCGTGAATATGGAAAAACTATTTTAGAATTACTTAAAGATTTACCGAATGAAAGTGAATGGCCAACACGAATTGGCAAACCTTTTAAAGTAACATCTAAAGAAACTCTACATAAAATGGATATGGTGCTTGCCCATGCAATAAGTGAAACTTCTATTCCTAAAGAAGTATTACTTAGAAAAAAATGGCTAAATGCCATTCATCAGCATGTTCTTTCTCAAGGGGACGAACAAGATTTACCTGATTATCTATTAGGCTGGCGTTACGAGCTATTAACGCAACCATTAATTCAGTTATTTCAAGAAGAAAAAGAAAGTCTATCCATTTAAAATGATGTGATAGTTAAAATTAAAAAAGCTCATCTTCGTGATGGGCTTTTTTAATTAAGAATAGGAAATAGTTTAAATTGAGTATTCTTATTTAAAAATAATAGATATTTAATATTAATAGTTAATAAAATGAATAATTATATTAGTTATATTAAATAATCAAATCGTTTTTAAGCGAATAAAGGTGATGAAGTGAATAGGTTTTAATTTGTAAAATTGATAATGAATTAAATTAACCGATTTAGTGAGAAAAATTCAATTGATTAAACATACAGGTCTGTATATTCTTGGATGCAAGAAAAACAATTTCAACATAAATAATATATAACTATAATTTTGTTTCGGTGCAGAAATAAAAAAGCCTACCCAATTGGGTAGGCTTTTTATTTTTAATAATATAGGTCAGTTAAAATGTTAGTAGGTTATTAAATTTTAAAAATTAAGGATTCATATTTTACGGATTTTCTATGTACGAACCTGCAAGTTCAGCTCCAAGTTCTTCAGCTTTTTGAAAAGCGTGTTCTAATGATTCTATATGTCGTTTATCACCAAACTCTTGATATTCTGAAGCAATTTCATAAATTTTTTCTACGCCTAAATATTTACTGAGTGTGCGAAGATGAGGTACCAGATGATTCATGTTGTGACGAATACCATCTTTCTCAAAACCAAACTCCCCACTAGAGGTGATAATAATTAAAATTTTTCCAGATAAAATAGGTTTTAAAGGAAAGTCTCCTCGAGTAAGGTCAAAATCAAATGTCTTATTAATTCGAATTACTTGGTCAAACCATGCTTTAAGTTGAGCCGGCATACCGTAATTGTACATAGGAGACGAAATTAAAATAATATCTGAGCTCGAAACTTCAGCTATTAATTGATCTGATATTGATAAGACATCACATTGAGCTCGAGTTCTTTTATTTTCGGGTGTGAATACGGCATCAATCCAGTTCTGAGTAATAAATGGGGGCGGATTCATTCCCACATCACGATAAATATACTCATCCATAGGTTGTTTATTTTTCCATGAGCTGACTAATCGGTTGGCAATATTTTTTGAAATAGAATTATGATTTGGATTGGGGTTAGTTGCAGCTCGTACGCTTGCATCAATGTGTAACATTCTAGACATCACGAATTCCACATAAGGATTAGGAGTTAACTCATTTTGAGTTTTAAAAGAGAAGTAGACAAACGAGAAAATTACAGCTATAGATGATTTTAAATCACCTATAAGTATATTTTAGGAAAAAGTATGCAAGTCTCTTTACAAGCGCTTAAGGCATTTGAATCAGCTGCTCGGTTGGGGAGTTTTAAATTGGCTGCTGAAGAGCTTTCGCTAACGCCGACTGCAATTTCACATCATATTGCCAATCTTGAAAGCAGATTAAATGTTGATTTATTTCATCGACAGGTAAGAAAAATAACGCTTACCACCACAGGTGATAGACTAGCTGTAGCTATTTCTGAAGGATTTCGTAAAATTGAAAATGCGCTAGATGAAATAACAATAAATGGAAATACACTCAGAGTCGCAACCACTTCTTCATTGGCAGCAATGCTGTTAATCCCTTCAATAAATGAATTTTATCAATTACATCCTGAGATCTCAGTTGAATTTTCTACAGGTGAAGCTTTAGAAAGTCATTTATATACATTGCCTATTCGTTATGGGGAAGTATCTTCAGTACCTTCTAAAGATGTTCTTAAATATGAGTCTTTTAATGTATTTGGTTCATCCAAACTTGATCTTTCCAAATATACGAGTGGGCCAATAGCGCTATTCACTACGGAATGGAAAAATAAAGCATTACCAAGCCCACCATTAGAAAATTGGCTTGAGGAGAATGGATGGGATCAAACTAAAATAACTATTAAAAAATTTGATCAGGAAATTTTTGGCATACATGAGGCATTAGCGGCTAATGGACTCGTATTTTGTTCTTCTACACTTGCCCAGAGATTCATTAAAGCGAATCTTATACAACAACTTAAAACTAAAGCAGTTCAATCAGAGCTGTGTTACTACATTCCAAATAAGGAGGATTTTAGAAATAGAAATGCCAGAAAATTTGTTGAATGGATAGAAAAGATATTTAATCAATAGGCTTATATTTGTGATTGAAATTCACTACACAACACTAAAACTTATATAGGCTTTTTATGCTATAAACTTAGATAAATTAATAATTAGAGAGATAAATATGCTTAATAACTTTAGTGCTGAACAAGCGCGTCAAAATGCTAAAAATTTTAAAATCAATCAAGAGGCCATATTAGAAAAAATTTTAATTAGTACTGAGTCTGAATCTAAGGAGGGAAAGCGAAAAGCAACTTTCCAGTTTCCTATTGATGCTGTAAGTCCTGATCATCTAACCTCAGTAGAAGAGGAACTTAGGGGAAGAGGCTTTAATGTTTCAACCAATATTGAACACTCTGGTACTACAATAACGATAGAAATAAGCTTCTAATTATTGCTGCATTTTAAATAAACCACCCTTAAAAACAGGGTGGTTTTTTGCATGTTTTTTCGTGATCTAGGAAAAGTAAAAATAAATTTGTTTACATTTAAACCTATGTTAATCATGATTTTATTTGACAGGTTTTATCATCTTCTGTAGCTTTACTTTTTGAGTGGAATATAGATATGAACTTCCAAACAATACTTTTATCTTTCAAAAATCAATCTACTGGTACAGATGCATTTAAAGATTTAAAAAATGCTTGTGAACAGTCTCTTAAAGAATCTCAAAATATAAAAGAAAAAGCAGCCGTCTATTTAATCTATGGTTTTGCACGTAGTTACGTAATTTTATATGAAGATGAAGCAGTAACATCTGAATTTGCCAACATCTCTAAGACTACGCTCATAGGTTACATGGAGTGCCTCAATGAAGCTCTATTAAGCCAAGATGATAGCGCTATTTTGAATGCTTTAAATCAAGTAAGTCTTGACTATATAAAGAGTTCTCGAATTTTCTGAATATCATTAACTAATTTTGATAAAAATACTTCTTTAGCTTGGGCTAAAGAAGTATTCAAAGTTTGTATTAATGAGACTTTTTCTTACCGCCACCATCTTGTTTATTGACAGTGGACCATGCAATTCGTTCAGCTTCTTCTTGGGAATGACCTTGGTCTACTTCACTCTCAACAATATGTTTAGCCTTACGTTTTTGCTTTGCTGTGTAAGCTGTTTTATCACCGCGAGGCATAAGTTCATCCTCCACATCTATTATTAAGATAATTATTATTAAAACATAACTAGCATTTAAACCAGTTAAGTAATGTCTGCTAATGTGTATTAAGTAGTTAGAAGTTTTACTCAAGTGTGAATTTGAAAAAGGAAAGGTAATCCTCCCATAAATAACCGAAGTTAAAAGTAGAGGTTAAGCAGCCATTAGAGGTGGCTTTCCTTTGTTAGCTTGATGTGGTCTTTCATGGTTGTAATGCCACAACCAGTTTGTTGCATAATCTTGTACTTCATCCAAAGTATCAAATAAATGCTTGCTCAGCCAACTATAACGTATGGTCCGATTATAGCGTTCAATATACGCATTCTGCTGTGGCTTACCCGGTTGAATATATTCAATACGAATACCGTGCTCAGTAGCCCAGCGCACAAATTCGTGACTGATAAATTCGGGACCATTATCGCATCGGATCACTAACGGTTTTTCTCTCCACTCCAGCAATTGATTCAACGTACGAATAACCCTGATTGTGGGCAATGAGAACCCTGCTTCAATGGCTAGGCCTTCGCGGCGGTAATCATCAATCACATTCAATAATCGAAACTTGCGACCATCGGAAAGCTGATCATGCATAAAATCTAATGACCAAACCTGATTTTCTCGGATTGGTTCTTTCAATGGTTCAGGCGCATGCCGTTTTAGTCTTCTTCTCGGTTTAATACGCAGATTCAGTGCCAACTCACAGTAAATGCGGTAAACCCGCTTGTGATTCCAGCAGCAACTCTCAACATGCCGTAAATACGAGAAGCACAAACCAAAGCCCCAATCGGAATTTTCCTCAGTGAGTTCAATGAGCTGTTCAGCAATGAGTGCATTGTCATCGCTGAGTTTGGCTTGATAGCGGTAGCAGGTTTCACTAATGCCAAATGCTTTACAAGCCAAACGAATACTAATGGCATGCTGGGCAACTGCCTGTTGTGCCATCTTACGCCGGCAAGATGGCTTTACCACTTTTTTGCCATCGCTTCCTGGATGATTTCGGCCTTTAATCGCTCTTCCGCATACATCTTTTTAAGTCTGGTATTTTCGGCTTCTAGCTCTTTCAGTCGAGCCATTAATGATGTATCCATACCACCATATTTGGCACGCCATTTATAAAAGGTAGCATTACTCATGCCGTGTTCACGGCAAAGGGTCGCTACAG
>NZ_AMSS01000012.1 GCF_000313935.1 Acinetobacter sp. WC-141
TTTGGTATTCCAATTTGAAAGAGTTTGCATTGAAATGCTAAGTTGTCTGGCTGTTTCCGAGACATTGCCTTGATTGGCTTCAATTAATTTGATGGCTTCAGCTTTAAATTCTGTGGTGTAAGTCTTGTGTTTCTTGCTCATGGTAAACTCCTGATGAGTGTGTTTAGTTTACCAAGTTAAAACCTCCTGTTTTTTCAGCACACATCACTATGTACTTTTTCATGGTGAAGAGAAGAGCGAGTCTAAAACTTCTCGTCTGCTTAAAGAAGCAGAGCAGTCTATTGCTTCTGCGGAAACCTCTGTAAATAAGGCTAATAGTATTGTAGCAGTATCTTATAAATAGTCAGGATTACTCAGCTTAACTATTTTATATTATCCATCAAAATATTGTTTTATCTAAATTTTATCAAACTTTAGGTAAAAGACTGTATGTATAGAGACAAAATTCATGAGAATGAAGTTTATCGCCTATGATCCCAATTCTGGGGAAAAAGTAAGTTTAAAAGAGCATATCCATCAAATTGATAAATACACCACCTATATCTTTTTTAGCGATGAAAAAGATAATATGGTATTTAATCCTCAGAAAAAGCAAGTTTTTGAAATTACACAATATACTTCTAATATGATGGTTGAAATTTCAAGAAAGCTATATTACCTCATTGGTGAATATTAGTAGTTTGTTTCAATTCAAATTTTGGGTAGATACTTTAGTAGAATAGTCAGGTTTATTTAGTTGAAGTATACTGCAAATATATCTTCTGATTTGAATGTATACATTAGGTCAGAGAGCTTAAATCCTGAAATGAGCAAGATAGTAATATTTTAGTTTTACAGTCCGTATTCTTCCCCAAGGTGCGGACTTTTTTTATCAAAATTAAAACATAAAGAAATCCTTGGATTATTCTTATAACTTATTAAGGTTGAACTCTTCATTTACTTAGGTTATGGCGAATTTAATTATTGATTTAAAATAATTTTTATCATAAAAATTTTATATTTGTATGAGTTGTAGAGTTAAATCAAAGTCTTTTATTCTCTTACGCTCTTTTCTATGTCAGAATTATTAAATACTTACTTTTTATCGTTTGGCTTTGCCATTCTTCCATCGCATTTTTGCAGGTAATCCCATGTTTTATATTTTTCATTCATCTATTCAGCTATTTCGTCAGCTTCCCAACAAGACAAATTAAGGACATAAATATAAAAAGGGAATGCATAAAATGAACTTAGAAGTACGTTGGGTAGAAGATCTTTTGACGTTAGAGCGAGAGCGTTCTATTTCAAAAGCAGCAGAAAAACGATTTATTAGCCAGTCCGCTTTTACACGTAGAATTCAGCAAATAGAAGAGATGATTGGAGCTGAAGTTATTATTAGAAATAATAAAAATAATATTGAATTTACCGACATCGGGCGAATTATGCTGGTGATGTCTAAAAATATTGAGAAGCAGGTGGAAGAGACCGCTAAGCTGATTAAAAATATTAAAAATGAAACTGAATCTACGATTCGTTTTTGTGTAGTCCATTCATTAGCATCAGGTTTTTTAACGACTTTTTTAAAAAAATTTCCAACATTTATGCGTGATTTAAAAATCGAAATTGTCGCGACGAATAGTGGTGAAGGTTTATCTCTTTTAAAAGAAGGTGCCTGTGACTTTATGATTTGTTATGCAGACCGATCTAATATTAATCGTGTGGGTGATGATATTTTAAGTGGCATCAAGATTGCTGAAACAGAGATTGTTCCTGTGTCAGCTACTGAAGCAGACCACACACCTAAGCATACAATTCAGAGTAATTTTTCATTACTGGCTTATAGTAAACATGCGTATTTACGAAAGTTAGTAGATCAACTGATCGAAGGTAAATTGATTTATAAAACTTTATACGAGACTGATAATGCAACCAATTTGAAAGAGCTCGTACTACAAGGTTTAGGGGTCGCATGGATTCCAAAAATCAATGTAGAGGATGATCTTGCTACCGGAAAACTCGTCATGTTAGATCATAATGAGTATTGTCTTCCCCAAGATATTTATATTTTTAAAAATAATTTGAGTGATAACAAATCAGTCCAGCAAATCTGGAAAGGCTTTCAAATTCAGCATGATTAAATTTTAAAAGATTTATAATGATATGAGCTGTATTCACTAGATTTATATACAAAGTAACCAAATAAAGAGACTATGCTTTTGTCTTTATGATGAAAGGCTTTATAAAGCATTGCCGATGGTCTAGATTCTTTGTTAATTTAGACGATACATCAATAATTTAAAAAACAGGTTTAGCATTTTTATCTGTGCTATACCTGTTTTCAGTCCTTTTTGAATGGATTATTTGATCCAGACGGAGACAATTTTGTTTGATCTAGATAGTAGATTACTAAATATTTTTTATCATATTTATCGGTTTAAAAGCGTTTCAATGGCTGCTGATGCGATTGGCCTTACACAACCGAGTGTTAGTAATGGACTGAACAAAATCCGACAGCATTTTAATGATCCTCTTTTTATTCGTGTTGGTAATGAGATGATTCCAACCGAATTGGCTAAAGAAATCTTTCCGCTCATTAGTGAGGTGATTGATAAAGTTGAAAGTATTAATAACTTTAGTGTGAACTTTGACCCGCTTACCTCGGACCAACTTTTTACGATTGCGATGACAGATGTATCTCATCTGGTCTTATTACCGCAATTAACCAACTATTTGAAAGAGAAGGCGCCTTTAATTCGGTTAAACATTCGACCAATTACGCCAGAAACCAGTTATCAAATGGCAAATGGTGAAATTGACCTTGCAATTGGCTTTTTACCTCAACTAGAAGAAGGCTTTTATCAACAAAAGTTTTTTAAACAGCATTATGTGGTGATTAGTTCTAAGAGCCATCCTCGTTTAAATCCGCAAAATTTCACTTTAGAAGATTATATGCGTGAATATCATATTGATATTGATGCAGGTATTGGGCACTACCATATTAAAAATGAATTGCAGAACAAAGGCTTAGATAGGAATATTTTAATTCGCTTACCAAGCTATCTAGGGGTAGGATTAGTTGTTCAAGAAACAGATGCGATCGCAACAGTTCCATATTATTTGAGCCAAGTCTTGTTAGTTAGAGAAAACTTACAGATTTTACCAGCACCTCTAGATTTCCCAACCTATAATGTTAAACAGCATTGGCATATGTCTTGCCATCATAAAAGTAGTCATAAATGGTTCCGCCAAACCTGTTATGAACTTTTTAAAGTCTAAAAAAGAAGATGTAAGAAAAATTCTTACATCTTCTATGTAGTTTGATTTTAGATTTCAATTGCGACAGCTGTAGCTTCACCACCACCAATACATAATGCAGCGACACCTTTCTTTTTACCTAGACGTTTTAAAGCATAGATAAGAGAAAGGATAATTCTTGAGCCAGTTGCGCCAATTGGGTGTCCTAAAGCACAAGCACCGCCGTGTACGTTAACTTTTGCTTCATCAATACCGAGTTCATGAATTGGTGCCATGGCTACCATTGCAAAAGCTTCATTAATTTCCCAAGCATCTACTTCGTCAACAGACCAACCAGCACGCTCAAGCACTTTTTGGATCGCACTAATCGGAGCAATGGTAAATTCGCTTGGATGCTGAGAGTGAGTCGAGGTTGCAACAATTTTTGCTAAAGTATTTAGACCATGGCTTTGAGCATAGTCTTCAGTAGTGAGGACTAAGGCAGCGGCACCATCAGAAATTGAACTTGAGTTTGCAGCTGTAATTGTACCGTCTTTACTAAAAGCAGGGCGCAATGTTGGAATCTTCTCAAGATTAGCTTTTAATGGTTGCTCATCTTGATCGATAACTTCGACACCTTTACGGGTTTTTACTTCAACAGGAACAATTTCTTCTTTGAAGTAACCTTCGGTAATGGCAGTTTGCGCTTTTTTCAATGAAGAAATCGCAAAGTTATCCATTTGCTCACGTGTAAAACCTTTGGTATTTGCCATGTCTTGAGCAAAAGAACCCATTAAGCGGCCTGTTTCTGCATCTTCAAGCCCATCTAAAAACATATGGTCCTTAATTTCACCGTGTCCCATACGGTAACCACTGCGAGCTTTCGGCAGAATATAAGGCGCATTGGTCATAGATTCCATGCCACCTGCAACAATAATATTGGCACTGCCTGCTTTTAAAGTGTCTGAAGCCATTAACACCGCTTTCATGGCAGAGCCACACAGTTTATTAATAGTCACTGCACCGACATGATCAGGTACACCAGCTTTACGCATCGCCTGACGAGCAGGACCTTGACCGATACCTGCACTCAACACACAACCAAAAATAACTTCATCTACTTGTTCAGGTGCAACACCTGCACGTTGAATCGATTCGCGGATGACAGCGGCACCAAGTTCTGGTGCAGATAATGCGGATAAACTACCTTGAAAACCGCCCATTGCAGTACGGCTACCTGACACTATAACAATTGAACTCATCTTAATATCTCTTATTGATGTATTTGCTAAATTTGCCTTTAGCCGAAACTAAAGGCGCCAGTAAATTAAAAAGTGGGTGGGGTATAGCTAAGTGTTCTTCCAAAAAACCACAATAAAAATAAAACTAAGGGAAAGTGCACGACGAGCTGAGTGACCGTAAAACCAATCACATCTTTTGCTTTTAATTTTAAAATGCCGAGCATTGGTAGCATAAAAAATGGATTGATTAAATTTGGTAAAGCTTCGGCTGCATTATAAATTTGTACAGACCAGCCCAAATGAACTTTCAAATCATGTGCTGCTTGCATGACATATGGAGCTTCAATAATCCATTTTCCACCGCCAGAAGGTACAAAGAATCCCAAGATGGCAGAGTAAATTCCCATCACAATCGCAAAGGTTTCTTTTGAGGCGATAGAGACGAAAAACTCGGCAACATAATGCGATAGCGATAAATCTTGACTGTTTAAAGCTTGCGTCATAATAAAGGCAATGCTTCCGTAAAGGGGAAACTGAATTAAAATTCCCGATACAGCTGGAACTGCTTTTGCAACGGCATTTAAGAAATTTCGTGGTGTTCCGTGTAATGCCAGACCAAGCATTAAAAAGACAAAGTTGTATGTGTTTAAACTTGAAATAGCAATGATTGGATTACTTTTTGAAAATTCAAAGAACATCCAGATTAAACCTAAGGCCACCACAATAATTGTTAAAATAGGTGAGTTTTCTAACCAGTCACCTGGACGGGTAGATTTCTCCTCATGTGGTTTTTCTTCTTCAAATTGCACATCAAAACTTTCAATCGTTTTAACGTTATTACCTTTTGGTGCAGACCAATACGCGATTGCAATTGAGACAATGACCAAAATAATCGTCATCGCAATTGATTGCCAAAGAAAAATGGTTTCGGTAAATGGTATAACGCCAGTCAGATTGTAAATTGACTCAGGTAAACTACTTTTATTTGCTTGAAGCTGTGCAGCAGAAGAGCTGATCCCAAGTGCCCAAGTGGCACCCATACCAATAATTGCAGCTGCCGCAGCAGCACGGTAATCCATGTTCAGCTCTTTACGTTTCGCTAATGCAATTACTAAAAGTGCGGTAAGAATGGTGCTTACTGCCCAATTGACTAGCGAAATTAATAAGCTGACAGTTGCCACCAGAACAATAGCACCACGCCCAGAATTTGGAATACGCGCCATTTTTTGAATCAGGAATTTTATTGGCTTAGATACAGAAACGACATAACCCACAATAATCAGCATAGTCATTTGCAGGGTAAAGGGAATAAGACTCCAGAAACCATTACCGAATGAAGTCGCTACATCGTGAATTGGGGCACCAATACCCAAAGCGGCAATAGACACAATAATGACGCCGAGTAGTGCAAAAATATATGAATCTGGAAACCATTTTTCAGACCAGTCACTAATCCGAAGAGCAAATCTTTCAAAAATTCCTTGCTGTTTTTCCATAGCTGAAAAATCCTTCTCGTTCTTATTCATTAACAGCACATCCGGTGCTTAAAAGGGTTAAGACTCAAGCTCACTTTCTAGCTTAAGTCTTATATGGGTAACTAAAAATTAAAATTTACGCGACTAAGGTTTTGTAAAATTCCACACCTGTAGCAGCTTGAATTTGCTCAAGAGTGACATCTTTAGCAAGTTCAATTAGCTCTACACCTTGTGGCGTAATGTCCATTACACCTAAGTCAGTAATTACGCGGTGCACAACACCTTTACCTGTTAAAGGTAAACTACAGTCTTTCACGATTTTTGGTGTACCGTCTTTTGCACAGTGTTCCATAAGAACCACAACTTTTTGGACACCAACAACCAAGTCCATCGCGCCGCCCATACCTTTGACTTTCTTACCTGGAATCATCCAGTTGGCTAAGTCACCATTTTCGGAAACTTCCATCGCACCTAAAATTGCGATGTTGACATGGCCACCACGGATCATGGCAAAAGATTCAGAGCTTGAGAAGAATGCAGCTCCTGGGCGAGCAGTGACTGTTTGTTTACCAGCATTAATTAAATCGGCATCAACAGTTTCTTCAGTCGGAAATTCTCCAATACCTAATAAACCGTTTTCAGATTGAAGCCAAACATTAATATTTTCAGGAATATAGTTAGCAACTAGAGTAGGTAAGCCAATACCTAAATTGACATAAAAACCATCTTCAAGTTCTTGTGCAGCACGTTGTGCCATTTCATTGCGTGACCAAGCCATTTTATACTGCCTCCGTGCTTAAAGTTTTATGCTCAATACGTTTTTCAGGTGATGCATTCAGTACAATGCGATTTACATAGATACCCGCTAAATGGATCTCATCCGGATCTAATTCACCAATTTCAACGACCTGTTCAACTTCCGCAATTGTAATTTTTCCAGCCATCGCACATTCAGGATTAAAATTTTGAGCAGTTTTGCGGAATACTAAGTTACCAGCCTTGTCTGCCTTATAGGCTTTAACAAGAGCAACATCTGCTGTTAAAGATTCTTCTAAAATGTAGTTTTTGCCATTAAAGGTACGTTCTTCTTTACCTTCAGCAATGAGTGTACCCACGCCAGTTTGCGTATAAAACGCAGGAATTCCTGCACCGCCAGCACGTAACTTTTCAGCTAAAGTGCCTTGCGGTGTAAGTTCTACCTCAAGTTCACCATTTAAATACTGACGCTCGAATTCTTTGTTTTCTCCAACATAAGAAGAAATCATTTTTTTGATTTGTTTGGTTTGAAGCAAAATACCTAAACCAAAATCATCTACACCTGCGTTATTTGAAATACAAGTGAGACCAGTCACACCACTTTGCTTAACTGCAACAATCAGTTTTTCCGGAATTCCACATAGACCAAAACCGCCTACGGCAAGTGTTTGATTATCTGCAATAACATCTTTTAGTGCTGCCTCTGCATTGGCATAAACTTTATTCATTCTATTGTTATCCTATATCCCTTAGTAATCTTAGTTTTAGCATCTCAATTTATGTTATAGAAGTTAATTTTTTTAAAGGATTAATGAGTATAATCAATGAATGATATCAAATTAATCACGAAAGATAAGAAATATATAAGCTAAAATACTTCAAAGAAATATCTATAATATTTTGAAATATATCATAATTAATAAATTTAGCATGAGTAGAATGCTTGTTTCATCCTAAAATACAGTCTTTAATTTTTTAAAATTTATATTGAACCAAAGCCTCAATAAATTGAGCAGAAATATTTGAGATTTCAAAGTTCTTTTTATAAACAATTCCTACGGTCTTATGAATAGATTCATCTTTTAATTCAATCAACACGTTATGTTCTTTATCAATATGTTTTGCAAAGTGTCTTGGAATCGCACTTACCCCAATTCCATAAGCCACAAAACTTGAAAGTGATGAAATTTGATGACATTCAACTTTCAAATCAAGAGTCATATTATTTCGCAAACAATTTTGCTCAACTAAATATCGAACGATTGAAGGTTTTTGTAATGTGACGAATGGATTTGAACAAAGCTCTTGCCATGTAATAGAAGATGATTGAGCAAGAGGATGAGTTTTAGGTAATAGAGCCAAGAAATCTTCTTCAAACAATGGCTTGAATTCTAAACCTTCGGTGAGATCCGGTTCGAAGCAGATACCAAGTTCAAAAATACCATCTTGTACTTTTTCTATAATAGTTTCATTTGGAATATCTTGAATTGAAAAGTTCAGGTTGGGATGAAGTTCTAAAAACTGGTGAATTACTTCGGGCAAAATTGCATGAGTCACAAAGGGCATTGAGGCGATACTTAAGGTTCCACGGTTGAGTTTAAAACGTTGTTTGACATCATTTTCCATTTCATCCCAATTGGCGAGTAATTTTTTAGCATAGGGAATGAGGGATTTACCTTCTTGGGTAAGCTCAACGCGACGTGTGTTACGGTTAAATAATTTACCGCCTAACTCTTCTTCTAAGCTTTTGATGCTGAGACTTAAAGCTGATTGACTTAAATGTAGCTCTAAAGAGGCATTGGCATAGTTGAGTGTACGCGCAAGAGCTAAAAAAGCTTTTAATTGTTTAAGCGTCATTTCATTC
The DNA here is from genome assembly GCF_000313935.1 of Acinetobacter sp. WC-141. Lineage (GTDB taxonomy): Bacteria > Pseudomonadota > Gammaproteobacteria > Pseudomonadales > Moraxellaceae > Acinetobacter. Next base: position 8,550 of record NZ_AMSS01000012.1, read on the forward strand.
CTTTAGATTGCTCAGCTCACCTAGAAGGGTAATTTATACGAAAATTTGTCTAATATGATGTTTTTTGAAAAAAATTATGAAAAGGGAATGATCATCCACTTAATTAATCAAGAATAAACAATGAGTAGACAAGATATTGAACTACTTTAGTAAATTTTCCCAACAGAATTCATCTGTGTTATTCGCAAAATATAGAGCCATTCCAACTACATGGAAAAATAAATGACCTAGCCAAATTACTTGAGGAGCAACTTTTAAACCTTCTAATAAAATAGTTGTTGAATAAATTGCTAATAAAAAAGTGAAAAAGATGATGTATGTAGCACTCGCTACAAATTTATATTTCGGTGCTAATTGGGGAATTTTATACCCAATCAAAATTTGCATACCACAATTTATGATCAGCGCTATTATACCTACAAGAATTTGTGGTGCATTTAAAAATTCAAAAGAGAGCTGTTCGATGATAAAATGATTTGCCATAGTACAAACATGCCCAGAGGATACAATACAAATTTAAACCACATCATATTTTATTTTCTTATCAAGACGTTACCCACACATTCTATTGAATAATCCAGATTAAATAAATGCTATTTTTCAAAAACTCTATCTCGATATAAACTGGTTATTAATTCAATTAAGATAATTTGTGAATTCTAAAATCTTTAAGTTTCACACTTTGAATTATTGGTTTTGAAATGATCTAAATATTCCCGAGATTGAAAGAAAATTGGTTTTGCATCTTTCTGTTGTAAAAGCTTTGGATAGTACTGCATATACACTGCCAGAAGTTTTTGAGCATCGGCAAGATAATCACATTCTGCTTGAAGTTTATCTTGTAAATTCTTTGCAAATTTGATTCTTGATTCATGGCGTGCTTTAAAAATATCAACCTGTTTTTTCATTCTTTGGTCAAAAACTTCTCTAGATGCTTTTTCACCATCTGAAAAGACTACGTAATGAAAATCAAAACCTTGCCAATTCAAATCATTTTTAGGTGTGTAAATAGTTTGTGCTGCATGGGTAAATTTATAAGATATTAAGGAAAGAATAATAATTAAAATTATCTTTTTTATTATTTTTCAACTCTTTTCAAAATTTTAAGGAGATTCTATCAAATAACAAATTGAAGAATAATTTCATGGTTCTCCATCGGACATCCACAAATTAAAGACTATTCTTGATTTTAATTAAATTAATATTTTCTGTTTACTTTGTTAGGTTGGCATTAATTTACAAAAGATTTCTGGTTGTTAAAGTTTGTCATTTTCAAAAAGATAATAATCTTTACTCTTGAAATACAAGGTTTTAAATAGGTGAGGTTGTAAGCGTGGTGTGTAGCTGTCAGAATGCCCACCTGAAATTTATCTTCGAGTTATCGCTATGAGTTTAATAGGCTTTATGTATGCAAGTAAAACCAATAGTGAACATAGTCAAGTAAAACAAGATTTAATTGATATTCTCACCGAAGCAGTCAAATTCAACTCTTTTAATGATATTACGGGAGTACTTTACTATGGTAATTGGTATTTCTTGCAGTACTTAGAAGGTGAGAAAGAACTAGTCGAATCGCTGTTTTATAATTCAATTTTAAAAGATTCAAGACATCAGAACTGTGAAATCATTTTTTCAAAATTATGCGAGAAGCGGTTATTCAAACATTGGAGTATGAAATTTGCTCCTATAAATACGAAAATAAAAGATTTCTTTTTTGATCATCATATCGATGAGTTTAATCCGTATTTGCTTAACACTACATCAATTCCATCTTTTATCGAATTGCTTGTAGATCAACCAAATCTTAAAGCTGATCAATATCAAATTTAATCAACGATAGAATCTGAATCAGATTATTTTTTTTACTTAAAAATATAAGCCTTCTAAAGAGGGCTTTTTTTAGTTCAGTTATGTTAGTAAGCGTCAGTCCTTAGGAGTACTTTGCATACCTAGAGGAATAAATGATATGAAAATTTGTCTGATGATATTTCCAAAAAATTAATTCATAAGAGAAGTTTTTATTAAATTATTTTAAAAAATATATTATTTAATTGTCTTTATTAAATAATATAGTCATATTAATTTGGTTTACTCAATAGTTAATAAGTTTTATAAAAGAATAGTAATTTTTAAATAATTAAATTTTACCAATTAAATAACATAAGTGTTTGTATTTTATTATTTTTTTAAAATTTAAATAAATTGCATTGTTTTTAAATATTTTAGTGATATTTTATTTTTAAGCTCATTGATGTGTGCTGAAAAAACAGGAGGTTTTAACTTGGTAAACTAAACACACTCATCAGGAGTTTACCATGAGCAAGAAACACAAGACTTACACCACAGAATTTAAAGCTGAAGCCATCAAATTAATTGAAGCCAATCAAGGCAATGTCTCGGAAACAGCCAGACAACTTAGCATTTCAATGCAAACTCTTTCAAATTGGAATACCAAAGCAAAGGCTGGAACTTTAGCAGGTACAAAACAGTATTCACCTGATCTAAACGCTCTACTCGAAGAAAATAAAAAACTCAAACAACAGCTCAAAATAGCTGAAATGGAACGTGAATTTTTAAAAAAGGCAGCAGCGTACTTTGCCAAAGAAAGTCAGTAAGGTACGCCTATATGAAACAAAAAAGATATTCTTTTCCAATTACCTTAATGGCTCGATTACTTCATGTTTCAGTTTCATGTTTTTATGATTGGCTCAAGAGAGGCGTGAGCAAAAGAACGATTCAACGAAATCAACAGACGATATTGGTGAAAATAGCCCATGAGGAGACAAAGCAGAGCTATGGTTATATTCGATTAACCAAATACTTACAAGCTCAGGGTATAAAAATGAGTATGTACGCTGTACGTCAGATAA
>NZ_AMSS01000013.1 GCF_000313935.1 Acinetobacter sp. WC-141
CTGGGCGCGGTAAAGGCTGACGCTCAGGCAAAGCGGTATCAATCCGCGCCCCTAAAAAGTCACCACGGCGCAGCACTTTGGCAAACAGGCGCATTTGCCCACTGGTACGGCCACGCTCACCTTGCAAACGTGCCAGCGGTAAAGCGGTTTCTTGCGAAATAGTCTCTAGAAAATCTGTACCCAAGGCATCGAGCTCATCGGCAATGTTTTCTAAAAAAATTGCACGCTGTTCTGGAGACGTATGACGGTAAGTCTTAAAAGCTTGACTTGCCGCTTCACAGGCCTGATTCACTTCCTGTTCGGTTGCATGATGAAACTCATAAGGCAAAGCTTCGCCTGTCGTTGCGTTCACACTCTTTAATAAGTTTGTACCTTGTGCACTGCGTGAACCGCCAATAAAGTTGTGTCCAATCATGGTCATAGTAAATATCCTGAAATTAATGAGAATGTCGTGGAAGATTATTTTGGTTGACGACTCGCATATATAAAGTTGCAGGCTCTAAACAACCGCCAGTTGATAATTGGCCTACCATGTTGCGATACATTTCTTGCCACGGGGTTTGAGAGGCAGAGACTATTGGCTTCCATTCCTGACGGCGTTTTTCTAACTCTTCGTCAGAAATGAGCACATTGACCGAACGATTGTTCAAATCAATGCGCAAACGGTCATTGGTTTTTAATAAAGCAATGCCGCCGCCTACCGCTGCTTCGGGTGACATATTTAAAATAGAAGGGCTGGCAGACGTACCGCTTTGACGGCCATCTCCCAAACAAGGTAGCGAGTCAATTCCTTTTTTAATTAAACCTGCCGGGGGAGCCATATTTACAACTTCTGCACTGCCTGGATAGCCAACAGTACCTGCGCCACGAATCACTAAAATGCAACGTTCATCAATGTCTAAGTCAGGGGCATTAATTCTTGCGTGGTAGTCTTCTGGACCTTCAAATACAATTGCTCTAGCCTCAAAACTATTTTCACTATTCGGGTCAGATAAATAGGTCTTCTTAAATGCTTCGCCCACAACTGACATTTTCATAATGGCACTGTCAAAGAAATTACCACTGAGCACAATAAAACCAGCGCCATGTTTCAAAGGTTGTTCATAAGGAAAAATGACATCGGCATTTGACGTTTTTGCATTTTTAGCAATTTCACCTATTGTTTTACCGCTGACCGATGCGCAGTCTTCATGTAAAACACCTGCTTTTTGTAATTCGTGCAGAACAGCAGGAACACCACCGGCACGGTGAAAACCTTCACCCAAATATTTACCTGCAGGCATACAGTTCACAATGAGTGGAATTTTTTCTCCAACGCGTTGCCAATCTTCTAAACTCAGCTCAATACCCATGTGACGGGCAATCGCAATTAAGTGGGGAGGACAGTTACTCGATGCGCCTAAAGCAGAAGCTACTGCAATGGCATTTTCAAAGGATTGTTTATTCATGATTTTAGATGGTCGTAAATCTTCTAAAACCATTTCACAAATTCTTTTTCCTGTCATATAGGCCATTTGCCCACGTTCACGATATGGCGCCGGAATGCTGGCACAGGTTGGTAAAGACATACCTAAAGCCTCTGCCAATGCATTCATTGAAAGTGCAGTACCCATGGTGTTGCAATGTCCAACTGAAGGTGAAGCAGAAGTCGTCATTTCCATGAAGCCTTCATAGTCAATTTCACCTGTGGCAAGTAAATTTCTTGCATGCCAAAGCACCGTACCTGAGCCGATTAACTCACCTTTAAAATGACCGTCTAACATTGGGCCACCGGATAAAACAATGGCAGGTAAATCTGTTGTCGCGGCTGCCATTAAACAGGCTGGTGTAGTTTTATCGCACCCTGTGGTTAGCACCACACCATCAAGCGGATAGCCATGCAATATTTCAACTAAACCTAAGTAAGCTAAATTACGGTCAAGTGCAGCAGTAGGGCGACGTGACTGTTCTGCAATCGGGTGAACAGGAAATTCCATGGGAATACCACCCGCATCACGAATACCTGCTTTAACCCGTTCAGCAAGCTCTTTATGGTGACGGTTACATGGGGTCAAATCACTACCAGTTTGTGCAATGCCAATAATTGGACGACCCGACTGTAGCTCGGCACGGGTCAATCCATAATTCATATAACGTTCAACATAGAGTGCTGTCATGTCAGCGTTTGTAGGATCATCAAACCATTCTTGGCTACGTAAAAAAATCCGTTTATCTTGATCATTCATTTTTAGATCCTTTCACTCATACTTTTTGAAATTTAATTTTTTTCACAAGATGAATAGTACAATTCAACTGATCGATAATACGTGAAAATTATAATAATTCGCGCTGCTTCAAATTACGTATTAATGCATTTATTCCAAAATTCCACGGCGTTGCTTTGTCACTGGTCATGACCGTGTTGTATAGAGTGCCGAGTTTAGGTGAGTGAATTCGGACAACATCTCCGACTTTATGGGTAAAGCCAGCACCAGCTTGTTCACGATCTTGAGTAGGTGCAAATAAAGTACCTAAGAACAAAACAAAACCGTCTGGATATTGATGATTTTCATTAAGCGTTTGTTGAATTAAATCTTCGGGGTCACGGCTAATCTGAGACATAGAACTCACACCATTAAGCACAAAGTTATCTGCACCTTCAATTTGCAGTTCAACATCGCAAGCGCGGATATCATTTAAAGTAAAACTATGATCAAAAAGGCGAATAAATGGGCCGATTGCACACGAAGCATTGTTGTCTTTTGCTTTACTTAATAACAAAGCACTACGACCTTCAAAGTCCCGTAAATTAACGTCATTCCCTAAAGTGGCACCTAAAATTTTACCGTGGCTATTTGCAACCAATACAACTTCAGGTTCCGGATTATTCCACTCAGACTTCGGGTGAATACCAATATTTTGGCCAGTTCCCACAGCTGCTAAAACGGGTGCTTTTGTAAAAATTTCAGCGTCAGTACCAATGCCCACTTCAAGATATTGAGACCACATTTTTTGTTCAATTAAATATTCTTTGAGTTGAAGAGCTTTTTCAGAACCGGGTTCAATTGTTTTTAAATTATCACCAATTACCCCTTGTACCACTTCACGGATCGATTGAGCTTTTTGCGCATCGCCACCAGCTTGTTCTTCAATCACACGCTCTAACATACTTGCTGCAAAAGTAACGCCAGCCGCTTTAATCACTTGTAAATCAATAGGGGCTAAAAAATATGCCTTGTTTGTATCTGGCTCAGCGACTGTATTGGCAAATAACTCATCAATTGACCCAACCAATCTTCCTTCAATTTCAGATAAAGCTTTTAAAGGATCAGTACTTTCAAGTAACTGTGAAATGGTATGAAACTTTTCAGAAATATCAAAAACCTGATCACCTTTTAAAAGAATCGGAGATGGACCGGAAATTTGATTTGGAATCCACGCGCGACCAATTAAACTACCTTGGGTAGCATCGTTTGGTAATGAGTTCTGGGAATTTAACGTAAAGTTCATTTAAAGCATCCTTCTTTTATTTGAAATCATGATATGTTTCTTATTTAATAAACACCAATCGTAATAATTTAATTATTAATAACGAAAAGTTATCGAAAAGGATTTTTATAAATGGCAGATTTGACTTACGCGAGTTTAAATAATTGGTTGAAATTCAAACATTTGGTTTTGTTGGAAACTTTGGCTCGTACTAATAATATGCATTTAGCTGCCGAGCAGATGAACTTAAGTCAGCCTGCGGTGAGTAAAATGCTAAAAGAAATTGAGAGTCTGCTTGGTTTTCAGGTTTTTGAAAGACTTCCACGAAATATGCCAGTCACAGCTTTGGGCGAGCATGTGATTCGTTATGCGCAGCGTGTTTTGAATGATGCAAAGCATTTTGTCGAAGACATTGAAATTTTACGTTTAGGTGGTCACGGGTTTTTAAAGGTGGGCGGTATTTTTGCAGCAACTGCTGTGGTAATTCCAAACTCAATTATTGAAATTAAGAAAAAATGGCCCTTACTTTCTATTGATGTGGTCGAACAAACCAGTGACCATTTAATGGAAATGTTAAGCGAGCATACGTTAGATTTAGCTATTGGCCGTTTTACCGATGTGACGCAAAGTCAGTTTTTCGATTTTCAACCCTTAGGCCCAGAGCCATTTTGTATTGTTGTGAATAGTGCTCATCCATGTGCCCAAAAAAAATTCTGTACCTTAGAAGAATTACTCAACTGGCCGTGGGTACTCTATCCTAAAGGCACGCCAATACGAGAGCGTATGGAAGGTGCATTTGCCCGAGCGAAGGTTAAAATACCTTTAAATACAGTGAACACCATGTCGATGCAGACCTTCTTACAGATATTAAAAGGGGCGCCAATGGTGGGAATGTTGCCGGAAGCAATGGTGATTGATCAGGTGAAAGAAGGACAATTACAGATTTTAGAAACAGATCTAATTTTAGACGCGCAGGATTATGGAATTTTGACGCGCAAAGATGAACCAGTGTCAGATATTGCGGCAGCATTTATTAATATCTTACTTAAAAATGCGAAGCGTAAGTAAATTAATAAGCCCTAAATCATAAAGCTATTTGGGGCTTTGTATTTAAAAAATAAGAAAAAATAGCGGGTTATTGCTGGATAGTCTCGATATAAAACCAATATTAAAAAGTTATCAATATTTAGAAATTATTCATTGGAAATTATTGAAAGGAGTCCTTATCGTTTAATTCACGACAATTACAAAAGTTTTTAAGTGAATAAAAACTAGGAAAGGACCTCTGTATGAATGTGCTAATCACTGGTGGAACAGGTTTTATTGGAAAACAAATTGCCAAAGAGATCTTAAAAACTGGCAGTTTGACTTTAGATAACAATAAACCCGAGCCCATCGATAAAATTATTCTATTTGATGCATTTGCTGGTGAAGATTTACCACAAGACCCAAAAATTGAAGTCATTGTCGGTGATATTACCGATAAAGCCACGGTAGCAAATATTACAGAAAATGTTGATGTGGTTTGGCACTTGGCCGCTGTAGTCAGTTCAGCAGCAGAAGCCGATTTTGATTTAGGCATGGATGTGAATCTTTATGGACTCTTAAATTTATTAGAAGAGTTAAGAAAGAAACAAACTGCGCCACGAGTCATTTTTGCCAGTGGCTGTGCTGTATTTGGTGGTCAATTACCAGAAGTTGTGACAGATGAGACAGTGGTTACACCGAAGTCCTCATACGGCATGCAAAAAGCGGTAGGAGAGTTACTGGTCTCGGATTACTCAAGAAAAGGCTTTATTGATGGCCGTATTTTAAGACTACCGACTATTGTGGTTCGGCCCGGTAAACCCAATAAAGCGGCATCGACATTTTTTAGCTCAATCATCCGTGAACCGTTAAAAGGTGAAACGGCAGTTTGCCCAGTCCAGTCAGATACACCGGTTTTTGTGACTTCACCACGGCGTTGTGTTGAATCGATGATTAAAGCTGCGTCAATTTCTTCAGATGTACTTCAAGATAATCGCATTATTCCTCTACCGGGATTAACCGTTACCGTAAAACAAATGCTTGAGGCACTTGAAAAAGTTGCCGGTAAACAAGCAACTGATTTAGTGCAGTGGCAAGAAGATAAAACGATTCAAAGGATTGTTCAAAGTTGGCCGGTTCAAGTGAAAGCTGAATATGCCGAATCTTTAGGTTTTCAAGCAGATGAGAATTTTGAAAGCGTTATTCAGGCACATATAGAAGATACCCAAAATTAATGGCAGTGATCGCCAGTTGATGTGAGAGTTATTATGGAAGATATCAAAAATGTAACTGCTATCGAAGAGCAGACAATTAAACGTGTTTCGAGTCGAATTATCCCGTTTCTCATTATTTTATTTATCATGGCATTTCTAGACAGAACCAATATTGGTTTTGCTGCGCTACACATGAATGATGCACTTGGAATTACTCAAACCATTTTTGGTTTAGGTGCAGGTGTATTTTTTCTGGGTTATTTCATTGCAGAAGTACCCAGTAATATTTTACTTCATCGATTTGGAGCACGGATCTGGATTGCCCGAATCATGATTACTTGGGGAATCATTGCTGGACTCATGGGTTTTATTCATAGTGGCATGCAATTTATTGTTTTACGGTTTTTACTTGGAATTGCCGAAGCGGGTTTTTTCCCGGGCGTTATCTTTTATTTAACCTTGTGGTTTCCTGCCAAATACCGTGCCCGAGTTTTCGCAACGTTTTATCTTGGATTACCTATTGCTCAAATTATCGGGGCACCAATTTCAGTCGGTCTCATGCAATGGGGCAATACCATTGGCTATGAAGGCTGGCGTTTGATGTATATCTTAGAAGGTATTCCATCCATTATTTTAGGTCTGGTTTGTCTAAAATATTTAACCAATAACCCGAAAGAAGCTGAGTGGTTAACGTCTGAGCAGCGTCAATGGTTAATGACAACATTAGAACGTGAAGAAAGAGAAAAAGAGCAATCTACAGAAGCAGCTTTAACAAAAAGGGAAATGATTAAACAAGTGTTTAAAAATCCATTAGTGTGGATTATGGCAATTGTTTACTTTGGAATTACCTCTGGTTCAAATGCGATGTTCTTCTTCTTACCAAGTGTTTTAGAGTCATTTAGAAACACATTTGGTATGGAAATTAGCCTGATTCAAAATGGTTTACTTACCGCAATTCCATACGCATTTGCGGCCGTTGGAATGGTGTTATGGAGCCGCCGTTCTGACCGTAAACAAGAACGTTATAAACACGGTGCATGTGCTGCACTTATGGCTGCCTCCGCAATTGCGATTGCCTTAATTGTGAATCAACCTTGGGCAATTATTGTGGGTTTTATCCTGCTTGCGATTGGTGTATTTAGCGCCATTAATATTTTCTGGACCATTCCTGGGCAAACTCTAACAGGTGTTGGCGCGGCTGCCGGAATTGGTTTAATTAACTCGGTAGGTAATTTAAGCGGTTTTACTGGTCCGTATTTAACAGGATATTTATATACGACCACAGGCACCTATACCGTAGCATTCCTTGCGATTGCCGGATTTGTCGCGATGGGTGGTTTAGGGTTGCTTCTATTGGCAAGATTAAAATCGAATAGCTTAAAAGTAGAACAACAGCCCCTTAAAGTTCGAACAGCGACGGAGATGAAATAATGGCGACCATCGGATTTGTGGGGACAGGCATTATGGGAATGCCGATGGCTATGAATTTACTCAGGGCAGGTCATCAACTAAAAGTCTGGAATAGAACTGCCTCTAAAGCTGATATTTTAAAAGAAGCGGGTGCTCATGTTTGCTCTGAACTTGAACAAGTTGGAAAAGGTGTAGAGTTCCTGATTTGTATGCTCAGCGATGGAAAAACCTGCGATGAAATTCTGTTTAAAGAGCAGGGTGCAATCTCGCAGCTAGAACCTGAAAGCACGGTTATTGTAATGAGCTCGATCCCGGTTGAAGTTGCAAAAATACAAAGTGACAAATGCAGAGAACGAGGACTTAGATATTTAGATGCCCCAGTTTCTGGTGGAGAAAAAGGTGCTCAAAATGCAAGTCTTGCCATTATGGTGGGTGGTGAAGCTAAAACATTCTCACATGCTGAAACTGTCTTCAATGCAATGGGGCGCCCAATTTTAGTCGGTGGTGCTGGCTGTGGAATGCTGGCAAAGCTCGTAAATCAAATGATCGTTGCAACCACCATTGCAACGGTGAGCGAGGGATTATTGCTTGCAAGCCAAGCTGGAGCTGATCCTATTAAATTAAAACAAGCATTAACAGGCGGTTTTGCAGATTCTCCAATTTTACAGCAGCATGGCGAACGTATGTTAAATCGAGATTTTAAACCAGGAGGCACTGCTCGAAACCAGCATAAAGATATACATACCGCCATTCGCTATGCCAAATCGCTTGAATTGAATTTACCTATTGCTGAACAAGTCGGTCAACTCTTTGAAAATATGCTTGTGGCTGGAGACGGTGAGTTAGATCACTCGGGTTTAATTCGAGAGCTGGAGCGAATGAATCACTTACAAGGCTTATAAATTTTCAACAGTTAAAAACTCGTGTATTGCTCAAATAGACGGGTTTTTAACTGTTGAAATAGCCAATTTCATTGTCTGGCAGTCAATAAGAATTTAACTTTATATAAACCAAATTTTTAGATGGGGTGGTGTAAATTTAGAGGCTGTAACTTCAAGTCTTTTTTAAAGTGAGCCTGACGTGAGAAGAGTAATTTTAGGTGCTACATTAAGTTTTGCCGTACTAGGGATGCAAGGCTGTCTTTCTTTGCCTAATAAAGTGGATGAAAAACCTGCTGAAAAGAAAAATGAATATTTTTCAGAAATTGTTAAGTTCAAAGGTTTGAGCCAAACGCAAATTTATGATGCTTCTAAAAACTGGCGGAATAATGTGGTGGACTATGTTTCAAGTCGAAAGATTATCCAAGCAGATGAAGAGAATAAAGTACTCATAATTAAAGGACATGCAGGGCTAAAGTTTGATAATTGTATGGACTGTCTAAGCAGAAATATGATTAAGGTAGCGGATGATTCATTTAATTATATGTTGAAAATAGAAGTTAAAGATCACCAAGCTAAGCTTACGTTCAGCAATATAGAACCTCGCGACAATCGTAATAATCATTTTTATAAAGATAAAAATGCAGCTATAAAGAACCAAATAAAAAACGTTGTGGAAGCCTATAAATTTCATGTCTTACATCCGAATGCTCAGCCTGTTGGAGCGAGCCCGATGTAGTTTTCTTACATAGAATTATAATAAATATAGTTGAAACGTCTTATAAATAAAAAGGTAAATGTCTAACGAAAATAGTCATTTACCTTCACCAAGTAGGTGACTATTTTCATTAAATATAATAAATTAAATATTACATATAAATAGCTTGAATATTTATAATTTCCCTGTATGCTTAAATTAACTAGAAAAAAGACTTGTAGTAAATCTTCTTTAAGTATCGCAGTTTTAGTCATAATCCTTCGTTTTTTCAGATATTAAGCTCAATTCGTTATTATTTTTTCAAAGTTATATTTGTCATTTCAAATGACTCAAATTATTAAAATCTAAGGATATATTATGTCTAATACAAGTAGCGGTACAGTAAAGTGGTTTAACGAAACTAAAGGTTTCGGTTTTATTCAACAAGAATCTGGTCCAGATGTATTTGCTCATTTTAAAGAAATTGCATCTTCTGGCTTCAAAACTCTACATGAAGGTCAGCGAGTAACATTTAATATCGCTCAAGGACAAAAAGGTCCAAGTGCTGTGAATATTATTCCACAGTAATAAGCGACAAATAGAAAAGCCCTGAATATTCAGGGCTTTTTTTATTTATATACTTTTTATATCTACCGAGGGTGGCGCTCCGAAAAAGCGTTTATATTCTCTGGAAAATTGCGACAAACTTTCGTAACCGACCTGAATACTGGTCGTTGAAATATCATATTCTTCGGTCATTAATAAACGGCGCGCTTCAGTCAGCCTCATTCTTTTTTGATATTGTAAGGGGCTCATGGAAGTAATATCACGAAAATGTTGATGAAAACTCGAAGCACTCATACCCATTGTGCTTGCCAGTTCTTCAACACTAAATGATTTTGCAAAATTTGTTTTCAGCCATTCAATGGCTTTCACAATTCGGTGACCTGTAGTTCCTGCCGCTACAATACGTTTAAGTCGATCACCTTGTGGACTCATCAATAAACGATAAAAAATTTCCTTAATAATAAGCGGAGACAAAATTGGAATGTCTTGTGGCGTATCCAGTAGTTTTAATAACCGTATAAAAGCATCATTCAGTTCCGAATTTACGACCCCAACGGCCATTCCTTTTTTTTCAACATTGGTGTCTTTAAAAGGAATATGGGCTTCAAGCATGATTTGGGCAAGTACGTAGGGATCTAGCCGTAGCACAATTGAAAGATAAGGTTGTTCAACCGAAGCTTCCAGAACTTGAGCAATGACAGGCAGGTCAATTGCAGTAAAAAGAAAATGATTAGAGTCGTAGGTATAGGTTTCTTCACTCAGAATAACCTGTTTTTTTCCTTGAGCAATCATACATAGACTCGCATCCATCATGCTGCTATTGGGTTGGGTCAAGGTTTCCGCACGAAATAAAGTCAGTCCCGTAATAGGTGTTTCGAATGTACCTTTTGCTCGGGTCCATTGATCGACAAGTTGAGCCAGTGTTTCGTTATCGTCTAGAGACATATTCGCCATTCAGATTTCACCTATTGCCATCTGTGTTTTTATTGTAGGCATTTCAAATAAGAAAAATAGAGACAATTGCAACAATTCGGAGGATTAGGCAAATCTGTAAGAGGAATAGAACAACGCCGATTAACTTTCATTTTTATACTGATGAACATGGCAAAAAAGTCGATTGATTAAACTCTGCTGGGTCATCGTTCCCTAACGTATTCATGGGTTTTCAAAATCAATAGCCCACAATTAATGTCCAGCCAAGAATTCGTCTTTATTTACACATTAAACATGAGAGAAAAAATATGACAAATGAAGTTTTAGGATATGCCGCGCTGTCATCAGAAACTCCTTTAGTTCCGTTTAAATTTGAACGTAGAACTCCACGTGAAGATGATGTTGTTATTCAAATTGAATATTGTGGTGTTTGTCACTCAGATTTACATCAGGCTAAAAACGATTGGGGATTTAGTGCTTATCCGATAGTTCCGGGCCATGAAATTGTAGGTCGTGTAACCTCGATTGGTGCCAAAGTCACAAAGTATAAAGTTGGTGATTTAGTCGGTATTGGTTGTATGGTCGATTCATGTCGTACTTGTTCGGCTTGCCATTCAGGACTAGAACAGTATTGTGAAGAAGGTAACATCCAGACTTATGGCGGTGTCGATCGCCATGACCAAAGTCCAACCTATGGTGGGTATTCTCAAACAATTACGTGTAGCGAAGATTTTGTATTAAAAGTACCTGAAAATCTGGATGCCCAAGCTGTACCGCCATTACTTTGCGCGGGGATTACCACATGGTCACCACTTCGCCATTGGAATATTGGAAAGGGTAGTAAAGTTGCGGTAGTCGGTTTAGGTGGTTTAGGGCACATGGCAATTAAACTTGCCAATGCTTTAGGCGCAGAAGTGACATTATTTACCCGTTCAGCCAACAAAGAACAAGATGCAAAACAACTCGGTGCGCATCATGTTGTGTTATCAACAGATGACGCTCAAATGCAGTCAGTCATAAATCAATTTGATTTAATTATAGATACTGTGCCTTATAACCATGATCTTAAGCCTTATATTCCAACGCTAGCTTTAAATGGAACCATTGTGTTGGTTGGATATTTAGGTGAGATTAGCGCAAATTCAGTACCTATGATTTTAGGTAGAAAATCAATTGCGGGTTCGGTGATTGGCGGGATTCAGGAAACACAAGAGTTACTTGATTTCTGTGGTGAACATAATATTGTTTCTGAGGTCGAAATGATTGACATGCAAAATATCAATGAAGCTTTTGAGCGTATGTTAAAGAGTGATGTGAAATATCGTTTTGTGATTGATATGAAAACTTTATCTGATGATTAATTTGGTTTAATCTGGGCTGTACTCGTGGAGTAGTGGTGCTAGCCTGTAGTCTAGTATTTAATTTTTATATTAAGGAATGATAGGAATTTTCTTAATTAAATTCATATGATTCCTTAATAAAAGACTGCTTTTAGCAGTCTTTTTAACTTAGAATTAAGCCTATTCTAAAATAATTAACAGATAAATATAATTTGAAATTAAATCAGTAGGTGCGCTCTAACTTTTTATTTTTTCGGGTTACAGCCATGAATAAATATCCTAATGAGAATATAAGAGCCGGCGCAGTAAAGCTAGCTACCACAAATGCTTCATAACTATTTACAAAGCTACAGATAATTTCCCAAAAAATAAGAAATACTATTGGTGCAATACAATAAGCTAAGAAATGAATCCGCCATTCTTTAATTGTAATTTCATTCCTTGCTCGAAGAGATGATTTATAGAATTGCAAATAGATAAACAGGATAATAAAAAATAAAATAAGCACACAAATAGCATAATTGGTGATTGTTTCAATACTTGATTGGTACTTTAGAATAATCAGAATAAAAGCGATTGCACCTGATAAAACAATTGTGATATCTAGAAGTTTTATTGGATTCAAATTTTGTTTTAATATAGGTTTTCTTTGATCTGTAAGGCGTGTAGCAAAAATAGCGCAGGGTACGACTAAATAGCCAAATATCATACTACTGAATAGATTAGAAGTTTGTTGAGTTACACCTTCAAACATACTACCAATAATTAACCATTCAGCCCTTAAAACTGGTGCAGAAAGAAGAAGTGCAAAACAATAGATCATTGCAACCTGATGCATTCTTCTTTGTTGTTTAACAATCGCAATGATCCCTAAAATAAGGGAGCTTAAAGTTCCGATTGCGAGTAACCATAATTGCAAATAAAAAGGTAAACCATTAAACATATTACTTGGTCCAGCTTTTATCAAAAAAGTGATACTGCCTGCCATAGAAATAACCACAACCACAAAAAATAGCTTACCAATATTCCGATGCACGTTTGGATGCTTTCTGCGAAATGGTGCATAAAACTGGATAGACGCAAGTAAAATAGCAGTTCCTCCCATCATTGAATGAAAGAGCATAGATACCCTATGTTGAGCGTAAATCTTATGCTGTACTACCTCTGCAGAACCTGCTCCTAAAGTATGCTGTTCTCCTGTAACTTTTGTAAAAAATTTCAGCCAGAGATAGGGTGCATTACTATCAAAGAAATGAAAAAAATATTCAATGGCCATTGGGGCATATAACACGCAATAGCCTGCTATTAAGAGCCATACTACTTTTGAAACAATTTGTTTAGATGTTAGACTCATGAATTGATGACCTTGATCAATTTAAGATATAGCCAATATAACATGTGTTATAACGGATGTTATTTCGATTGTTATACAAGAATGGAAATATATGAATACTTCTCTTTCCGAATCAAAAATGAAGACTAAACTTTTAAATGCAGCAGCTATGTTGTTAATGGAAGAGGGTGTAAATAGTCTTACAACTCGTAAAATTGCAAATGCTGCAAATACAAGCACAATGGCGGTATATACGAACTTTGGTTCAATCAATAATTTAGCTAATGAATTGATAGCACATGGGTTTATTTTGCTTTGGGAAGAGGTGAGATTGGTTCAGTTTTCTGAAGATGCTTTGGTTGATCTTCTTCATATAACGACTGGCTATCTAAATTTTGCAAACAAGCAGCCAGCCTTATATAAGTGTATGTTTGGAGTAACAAGCTTGGGAGAGTTGAAAACTTCTGAAAAAGAAAATTTAAAATCAGGTTTATATACCCTTGATATCGTAGTTAAAACGGTGCAACGTTTAATAGATGGCAAAGTGATTAAAGCAGAAAATGCATTTCATATTGCTAATGAATGGTGGGTAATTGTGCATGGTTATTCTTTGTTTGAATTTGGAGATATTTTTTCGAAGGATAAAAGTGTTCCCAAAGTATTAACACCTTTACTACTTCACTTTTTAATGGGCTTGGGTGTTGATCCAACTCATGCAAAAGAAGCTCTCACTAACCATTTTCGGTACTTAGATAATACTATTTGACTTGTTCCTCAATAAGTACTGTGCTTCGTTCAATCTCATTATTCTAATTAATCTTGCTTGATCTGAGCTGTGCATCTTTTTGAAAAGGAGCACAGCTCAAAAAAACTCTCTAAACAAGGCTGTATTATTAAGTTGATATTTAAGAATTTCCTTAATTATGTAATTAAGTGAAAAACAATAATTATTTAAATATTTTCTAGCCAATATCACATTGACACCTTAAATATTGAAGATTACCATTTACAGGCTGGCCTACATTGCCAGTCGGTTGTCGCAGACCGAATCAAACGAGCATTAAAAGTTTCATACTTTTAATGTTGAGCCCTCGTGCCCCCTCTATGGTGGAACGGAGGGGGACACCTTCGGGTGTGCTGGCCTCGTTTGACCAGTCTGCGAACCCCTTTCGTTCTGCCACCATAATTTTAATGTTTTGGCAGAACTCCAAATAAAAAGGAGTTGGCTTTGCACATTCATTATTTCTCGGCAACCTTTGCCAAAGTCTATATCGACACAACTTAAACTTTTTAAAAAGGTTTGATCGCCGTTAGGTTTTTCAGGCTTTAAATCACTATCACTTAAAACTTAATCAACAATAAAACTTGAGATGTGCCACGCACAGTCTTTATGGCTTTGCTATGCCTTTTTTTCAGTTATTAGAAAAGTAGCCATGCTATATCTCATTTATATACAACAATAATTTATTTTATAACGGTAAAACGATGCCATATTCAGATCTTCCACAACGTGCTTTAAGTGTATTACATACCTCACGCTATCTTTTTAATAACTTTGGCTTTCATAATGTTGGTATAGACCGAATTATTGACTCGGCAAAAATCCCAAAAGCGACTTTTTATAATTACTTTCACTCAAAAGAACGTCTTATTAAAATGAGTCTAACTTTTCAAAAAGATGGTCTGAAACAAGAAGTCATCTCAATTATCTATGTTCAGAAAGAGTTAAGCGTAACTGAACAGCTTCGTAAGATTTACTTTCTACATGCAGACTTAGATGGGCTTTACCACTTGCCGTTTAAAGCCATATTTGAAATTGCGAAAACACACCCAGAGGCTTATCAGCTCGTCATTGATTATCGAAATTGGTTAATCAATGAAATTTATAAACTGCTTTTAACAACCAACACGAATGCTTCAAAACCAGATGCCCACATGTTTTTATTTGTGATTGATGGCGCAATGGTTCAGCTTTTAGATTCAAATAGTGTAGATGACAGAGAAAGGTTACTCGATTATTTTTTGGCACAAATTGGCTAATTTTTTCTCTTGGGATTTTTGATTAAAAAGGAATTAGGCAAAGTTTGCGCCTAGCTCCTTTTTGAGCAAGATTTATGATTTAGAAGGTAGATATTTACGCATGGCAAGAATGAAAACCGTAAACAAAATACTAAAACCAAAAACAGGTAAGCTTAGCCCTAACACTAGGCTCGCCAATATTAACCCTAATTTTTGTGAGCGAGTTGCACGGTTCCAAATGAATAAGCTTTGACCAACAAAGTGGGTGGTCATGAGTTTTAAATTTGAGTTTTTAAACGCAGCCTTATATCCGTAAATAATCATAATACAAAGTGCAAGCGCATACAGAGCCAGTACCAATTGGTTTATCCAGCCAAATAAAATACCAATATGAGCATCAACTCCCCAACGAGTTAGTTTCGCAACTAATGAATAGTCTTTAAAAGCAAGTTGATCGATAACTTTGTGTTGTTCCATATCAATTGCGATGCTATCTGCTTGAGTTGGCCATTTACGCTGAATTTCGGCTACTTCCCAAGCTTGATTTCCGCTGGTGGGTGGTTTGATTTGTATTTGTGCCGCGTCAATACCATGTACTCTGGCTATTGAAAGAACGCTATCAAATTCACTTGAGACAATATTTAAATTAAGGTTTTCACTGTGTGGCATTTCGTGATGTTCATGGTGCATCACTGTCGGTAAATTATCTGTTTGAAGAGAAGTTGCTAATGTTGGGGTTTGCCAATTGAGCCACTGACGAGCAACTCGAATATTATCTCCAGCCCACTCGGACCATGTAAGACCCGTAATGGCGATGATTAATAAAAGTGGAAATAAAACTAAACCAAGCGTGCTATGCCATCTTAGTAATTTATTTTTTTGTGTCTGTCGGATTTTAAGATTTTGACGTCGTTTCCACCAATTATATAGCCCAGTTAAAGTCAAAATTGCTAACCAACTTGCTGCCAATTCACTATAAAAGCGACCCCATTTCCCGAGTAATAAATTGCTGTGTAACTGATCGAGCATAGTTCGAAACGGCAGAACCCCACTAGTACCATAAACCGCGAGGTGGCCTTTAGCTTGGAGCGTAAAAGGGTCAATAAAAACGGCTTCACTCGTAAAATTGTGTATAGGGTCTGAGAAAATTACACGTGTGGTTTGGTCAGGGCTTGGGGCAGGTCTAACTTCAATGACCTGTGCAGACTTAGGCATTACTTGCTTTGCCGCTTCAATTTGCTGACTCAACTTATATGGCGTTTGGTCCTGTGGCTCAACATACAAAACATCTTTATAAATGGCTTGCTCAAGTTGAGGCGTAATTGCATAGAGTAGACCAGTAATTGCTGCGACCAATATGAATGGTGCAATAAAAATACCAGCGTAAATATGAATTAAACGGTAAAGACTACGCCAGAAGGATGAGTGGTTAAGCATCAGAAGATAATGTCTAGCAGATTTTGGGCTGGATTATAACGACTTATTTCTTTTGATGTTGATTGACTTGTAAGCGCTATTAAATTATTTGAACAGCGCTTAGGCAGAGTGTTTAGTCTAATAATTAGACAGTTTTTATTGTTTGGTAAATTTGGTGCTTCTTTTGCTTAGTATTTAAGATCTTATCTACCAATTCTTGAGCCTAATTCTATTATTAAGTTCTCTTAAAACTCTAATGTATTTACATCTGCATATTCCAAATTTTATGTCTTAAGTGGCTTTGAAAAAAGTTTAAAAATTAGACTTGCAATATATAGTGGCTTTGTGCCACTATATATTCATCGAAGGTCATCAGACAAAAAGAGGATGATATGGCTATCCAGCTTTTAGATGCGGCAAGAAACGAAATTCCAGTGAAATTTACGCAGTTTTCTGGTGGCGAGCGTCATGTTCAAATTGATGAGACAACCTTAGGTTCACTATCTGGCAAGGTATTGGTTCGTGCACACATGGCCTCAAGTCACGATGTGATGGACTATTTACTGCTTGAAAATATATTGCTGAATCAGGGTTTAACCGTTGACCTAGAAGTTCCATATTTTCCATATGCACGTCAGGACCGTATTTGTGCAGTGGGCCAAGCGTTCTCACTTGATGTGATGACCAAATTACTCAACATCAACGCAGACAAAAAAGCGGGCAAACAAGGCCAGATCACTGTTTGGGACTGCCATAGTGAAGTCACTACAGCCTTACTCGCTGCCAATACGTCTTTTAGCGAAGTTGTAAATGTGAGTTCAGTCGAGATCATCAAAAAGAGTGAAGCGCTGAGCACATTATTAAAAGATGAAAAAACAGTGCTGATTTGCCCAGACAAAGGCGCAAAAGCACGTACACAAATGGTTGCAGATGCTTTTAACCGCGAGCGCAAACAACCCATCACTATTGTTCAGTGTGATAAAAAACGCGACCCAGTGACTGGCAAAATTTTAGGTACGCATGTCCATGCAACTGATTTATCCGGTCTAACAGCGGTCATTACCGATGACATTTGTGACGGTGGTGCAACCTTTATTGGTATTGCTAAAGAACTGCGTCGTCTCAATTGCCATAAGGTCGTTCTATATGTGACCCACGGTATTTTTAGTAAAGGAATAGAGGTTTTTGATGGACTACTTGACCAGCTATTTACCTCGGACAGCTTTCCGCAACAACCAACAGACAAAATTTCAGTAATTGCTTTTGCAGCAGAATAAAGAGAACAAAGATGACGATTAAACTTAATCCATTAAACGCTATCGATTTTTATAAAGCTGATCACAGACGTCAGTATCCAGCAGGTACAGAGTACGTGTATGCCAACTTTACGCCGCGTTCATCTCGACTCGCAAAAATGTTGCCGGACTTCGACCATAAAGTTGTGTTCTTTGGGCTTCAAGGTTTTATCAAACACTTTTTAATCGATACATGGAATGAAGGCTTTTTCAAGCAACCTAAAGACAAAGTGGTGGTTGCATATAAACGCCGTATGGATAATTCATTAGGTGAAGGTGCTGTACCGGTTGATCACATTGAAGCGTTACATGACTTGGGCTATTTACCATTACGCATTAAAGCATTGCCAGAAGGCAGTCGCGTCAATATGCGTGTACCGGTGCTTACCGTCATTAATACCGATCCACGGTTCTTTTGGTTAACCAATTATATTGAAACTGTGTTAAGTGCTGAGCTTTGGAAAAGCTGTACTACAGCCACCATTGCCTACGAGTACAAACGCTTATTAACTCAATATGCCGTAAAAACTGGTGCACCACTTGATTTTGTACCTGTGCAAGGACACGATTTCAGTAGCCGTGGCATGAGTGGAATTTATGATGCTGCGCAATCTGGTGTGGGGCACTTAACTAGTTTTATTGGAACAGATTCGGTTGCTTCGATTGACTATGCCGAAGAATATTACAACGCAACTGGCGTGATTGGGGTTTCTGTACCAGCGACCGAACACAGTGTGATGTGTATGGGCACAGAAAACAGTGAGCTAGACACATTTAAGCGTTTAATTTGTGAGCTTTATCCATCTGGTGTGGTGAGTGTCGTGTCTGATACTTGGGATTTTTGGCGAGTCATTACAGAATTTACGGTGGCTTTAAAACCTGAAATTTTGGCAAGACAACCCAACGCTTTAGGTTTGGCTAAATTGGTTTTCCGTCCGGACTCTGGTGACCCTGTTAAAATTATTTGTGGTGATCCAGACGCAGAAATTAGCAGCCCAGCCTACAAAGGTGCGGTTGAATGTTTATGGGAAGTGTTTGGCGGTACAACCACAGACCAAGGCTATAAAGTGCTTAATGAGCGTGTCGGTTTAATTTATGGTGACTCGATTACTCTAGACCGTGCACAGCGCATTTTAGAAGGGCTAGAAGCCAAAGGTTTTGCTTCAAACAACTTGGTGTTTGGGATTGGCAGCTTTACCTATAACTACTTAACTCGCGACACCTTTGGGTTTGCTGTAAAAGCAACTTGGGGACAGGTAAATGGAGTAGGCCGAGAGCTGTTTAAAGACCCAATTACTGACTCAGGTGTAAAAAAATCTGCGAAAGGTCTTTTGCGCATCGAAGAAAGTGAAAATGGCTTTACCTTGTTTGATGAACAAACAGCAGAACAAGAAAAGGGTGGAGCACTAAAAACTGTCTTTGAAAATGGTAAACTTCAATATGAGTGTACTTTGGATCAAATACGTGAACGTTTATCCATCGCATAACTGAGTTTAGATGAGTCGTTACATGTGTATCGGCTCATCATTTTTATTGAGAGGCTGAACGTGACTATTCAAACTGAACAAGAATTCCTTGCCAGTTATGATCGCCGAGATTATGACGCACCTTTACTCACGGTCGATATGGCTATTTTCTCGGTATTGAATGGTCAGTTGCAGGTATTACTGATCAAGCGCCCCAACTTTCCAGCCAAAAACCAATGGGCTTTACCGGGCGGTTTCGCCGATTTAACCCATGACCAAGACTTAATGGCAACGGCTTATCGTAAGCTGGTCGAAAAAACAGGGATTGCATCACCTTACTTAGAACAAGTTGCTTCTGTCGGTAACGCGAAACGTGATCCGCGTGGTTGGGCCGTGACCATTTTGTATTTTGCTTTAATTGATTTTAATGCTTACCAACACCAAGCGTTGGCTGAGTACAGCGAATGGGTATCTGTCGCCAAAGCACAAGATTTAGCATTGGCTTTTGATCATAACGAATTACTCAGCTTAGCTTTAGAGCGTTTAACCAATAAAACCCGCTATACCGCATTGCCAGCGAGCCTGATGCCTGAATTATTTACGCTGACCGAGCTACAAAACATTTATGAAATTATTCTTGGGCAATCGTTAGATAAAAAAGCGTTTAGACGCCGTATGATAGAAGCGGGTGCAGTTGAAGAAACCAATCACAGTAAAATTGTGGGCAAACGACCAGCTCAGCTTTACCGCTATGCACTCGATTCTTTCGATTTTATCTTTCCTCGCTCACTCGAATTACCTAGAAATAAAGAGGGTGAAGATAAGCAAAACAATGAGCTTTCTGACTAGCGCATCTTGATGCACTTTTGATTTATAATGCCGCGCTTATGATTGATGTCATGTTTTGATCAGCACTTTGCCTATGTCACACGTTTCTCCCTGCTTCCAACAAAATCAGTTTTTTGTGTTGGTGGAGTATCTCACTTCACTACATGAAATTTATCCTGTGAAACATGAGTTTGCAGGATATCCGGTTGCAATGACATTGGCAGATCGCGTACATTCAGATCATGATATCGCGCCACTTGAAGCCAGCAAAAGTTACCCAGACTCAATTGATAAAGTCTTACACTTTTCAGGTAAGGCGCGAGACATACAAGACTTTGAGCAATTTTTAGAACAAGCTCAAGCAGCCAATATTCAAAACTTGTTATTGCTTACAGGCGATAAACTCAAAGAACACCATAATGGTCGAGATGGACAGCCTCGTAGTCGTTACTTAGAGTCAGTAAACGCCGTAATGGCTGCCAAGCAGCATGGTGGTTTCCGTATTGGGGTTGCTTTTAACCCATTTAAATATGTCGAAGCTGAGCGTGATGCACAGTACTTAAAACTACATAAGAAAATTAAAGCAGGTGCTGACTTTATCATTACCCAATTGGGCTATGACATTGAAGCCTTAAAACAAGCCAAATCATTTTTAACCAAGAACAATTATTCACAGCAAATACTGGCTTGTGTCATGCCTCTGACTTTAGGCCGTGCCAATTTTATGGTAAAGCATAAAGTCGCAGGTATTGTGATTACCCCACACATGCTAAAAGTCTTGGCAGAAGAAAAACAGGCAGGACATACAGACCGTGTTTATTTACGCTGCGCTTTACAAATTTTAATATGTAAACATTTAGGGTTTGCAGGAATTCACTTATCTGCCTGTCATAAGCCAGAAGAGCAAATGCTGCTTGAAAGCTACATTGAGCAATACAGACATCTGGAGCTTGAAGCCTTAGAAGAGCTATGGCATTCACTTTGGCAAGTCACGACAGGCAAAGAGTTTGCACCTGAAATTACTCGTTTTTCACGTCAGCCAACGTCTAAACAATTAATTAAATATCGCCAATTGCATGTTATGCATGAAGCAATGTTTGGATCAAAAATTGCCAAAGGCGTCGGACGGTTTATTTTCAAAGCGTCATTTTGGGAAAATGCTTTAGTCGCCAAAGTCTTACTTAAAACAGAAGTACTGAGTAAACATAGCCTAGTCGGTTGTGAAAGCTGTGGTCAGTGCCGTTTAAGCGACACTTTATATATTTGCCCTGAAACTTGTCCAAAGGGCTTGGCCAACGGTCCATGTGGCGGTACAACTTTAGACCGCTGTGAATTTGGTGACCGTGAATGCATTCACTCTGTTAAAGCACGACTTGCAAAAGCCATTGAACAAACCGAAATATTAAAGGAAAAACTGATTCCAACTGTGCCTATTGAAACTAGGGGAACCAGTTCTTGGAAAAATTGGTATTTAGCGACTGAGGCTTAAGTTGTATAACTTCCTTGATTTGATTTTGTTAAAAAATCAATTTATATGCTTAAGCACGGCGATAATTTAAAAATAACAATCGTTTGGCTTAATTATGTTCAATCAAGATGATTACCGAGGAGTATACTTAAAGCAAATCTTTTGCGTTAAAAGAAAGGCTGTCTCGATGAAAAAGTTGGTTGCTGTACTTACTGTAATTGTTGTTTTAACTGGATGCGTTTACGACCCTGTTAATTACGACAAAATACACGACCAAGAGTTCCAAGATCACCTCAGGCAAAACGGTTAGTAATAAAAAACCCACTCAATGAGTGGGTTTTAGTTTTTAAAAAGCGCACTGCGCCATTTAAGTCACAAACAGATTCATATCTTCACACAAAAACTCTCACAACATCCTGAGTTCGCAAGCCAGTTTGCAGCCGAAGCGGAAAGTTACGATCAACTCGCAGCATGTATAGCTGTAAAACTTAGCGATCCAGCTCAGGTCAAATAACGGGAACATTATCCAAGCAAGTTGGGTTCAAAGGCACATTGCAGGGGGCGGTATGATAGACCTCTACGATGTCAACGTAGCGCTCTTACATAGTGAGTTTTATGCTTTTGAAAGGGCTATGTATGTCTAGTACGAGTTTAACTGAATACCGTGAATTATTTCCAGTGAAGAAAACTAAAAAGCGCTGTTCAGCAAAGCAAGGTACCAGACAGCCAAGTGAAAGTGAGCTGGAGCAGTTTGGCGCGTGGTGCGAAACGGTTCGTATGAAAGGTGGTGATTTACCAGATGGTCTTCATATCAATCAAATTCACTGGTTGATGCGTGAAGCAGACAGAGAGCTTCCAAAAGGTAAATCTTACATTCGATGTGAATAATGATTTTGAGGCGGATCACGTTCAAGCACTTCTGCGAAGTCTTTTAAACTCTGATAAAACAGATTTTACGACAAAGTTTGCATTAATCTGTTTAATCAAAAATAAGGTCGAAAATAAAGGATTAGGTAAAGTTGCTCAAGAAACAGACCAATCAAAAGCTCAAGCTGCTATTATGGTGAGTTGTGCTAGATTTTATTTAGCTGGGCATGATAAAAGATTAAGAAACTGAGATTTAATAATGAAAATTCCTATTCGTTTTAAAAAACTTGATTCCGAAAAGATCTTAGATGTAAAAAGATATCTAATTGTATTTGGAAAGGTACTTTTTACTGGAGAAACGGAAAAACATACAATATTTTTCCTTAACCCTAATAATATTTCTTCAGCTGAAAAGGATTTAAAAACACTTAAACTAAGTTTGAAAATGGTTGGATATAAAGATTCTTTAATAGACAATTGAGTGTCTAGACGCGATATGGCATATTTGTTATACAGTGTTCCAAGTTAAGTTAAATACTGGAGTTAAAGCTCACTTTTTAGTGGGTTTTTTGCGTTGAGCTGTTGTGAAGTTCTAAAAAATAAATTGGAAGGTTCGGTAATGTGGAATTTTATCCATAACAACTCTGGAGATATACAAACTATTATTTCCGTCTTAGGTCTTTGTTTTACGATAATTGGAATTTTTATTGCTATCATTGCAATAATTTATGCTAAAAAACAAATTAAATTATTTTTGGCTCAAAGGAGTTTTGAGTTAAAACTATTAATACAACAGCAGTTAGTTCAACAAATGAATATTGCTAATAAAATACTGAGTGACATAAATGAATTAAAAAAAATTCATAATAGTAAAATAAAACAAGGTTTTAAAGATAAAAAATTAAACGAAACTTATAAAGAAATTTTGCCACCAGTTGAAATTGCCTACGGCATGGTGGAAAAAATTTTGAATGTTTTAGAACTTAACTACGAAGTTTTAATTAACAATAAGGTTTCAGTAAAAATTTCATATTATGAAGAGCAAATTAAACAATTATTGCAGAGTGGAGAAGGACTCCAGACACAAAGCAAAGTAGTTGATAATCTTCTTTTGAGAGTAAGTGAGTTAGCAAATAAAGATGTTTGAAAATTACCAGTTCAATTAAGCTCCATTTGGAATAATTATGAAAAGTTATATCTATTTTATTGGTGGTTCAAAAGATGGTGAAGTTTACCAAGGTAAGCTTATGAATGTAGGAGAGTCACAAGGTTTTCATGATCCTATAAACCCTCAGATAAAAGCCTCTCAGACAAATTTTTTTTGTGATGGAAAAGTCCCTGATAAGCCCGAGTTTAAGAAAACCTTATATAAATTGGAAGTTTTTGATGAGGGTAGGCTATTCCTAGTTGACACTTTACTAGACCGAAGAGTTGTTTTAAACAAAGTAAAAAAGTATTTACGGAAGTAAAGAATAAAGCCACCCTCAGGTGGTTTTTTAGTGCGTGGTCAAAATGGAATTCCAACAAGTTGTTAAGAACCATTGCGACATTTCACCAGTAACTAACTTTCTTAATGTGGTAATCCCCCCTAAAAATAAAAGGATCTAAAAGTAGAATTTTCTCTTAAGATACGAGCAGGAGATTCTGCATGAAAACATCTAAATTTACTGACAGTCAGATCATGTCCATCTTGAAACAGGCAGAATCTGGCACACCTGTAGCGACCCTTTGCCGTGAACACGGCATGAGTAATGCTACCTTTTATAAATGGCGTGCCAAATATGGTGGTATGGATACATCATTAATGGCTCGACTGAAAGAGCTAGAAGCCGAAAATACCAGACTTAAAAAGATGTATGCGGAAGAGCGATTAAAGGCCGAAATCATCCAGGAAGCGATGGCAAAAAAGTGGTAAAGCCATCTTGCCGGCGTAAGATGGCACAACAGGCAGTTGCCCAGCATGCCATTAGTATTCGTTTGGCTTGTAAAGCATTTGGCATTAGTGAAACCTGCTACCGCTATCAAGCCAAACTCAGCGATGACAATGCACTCATTGCTGAACAGCTCATTGAACTCACTGAGGAAAATTCCGATTGGGGCTTTGGTTTGTGCTTCTCGTATTTACGGCATGTTGAGAGTTGCTGCTGGAATCACAAGCGGGTTTACCGCATTTACTGTGAGTTGGCACTGAATCTGCGTATTAAACCGAGAAGAAGACTAAAACGGCATGCGCCTGAACCATTGAAAGAACCAATCCGAGAAAATCAGGTTTGGTCATTAGATTTTATGCATGATCAGCTTTCCGATGGTCGCAAGTTTCGATTATTGAATGTGATTGATGATTACCGCCGCGAAGGCCTAGCCATTGAAGCAGGGTTCTCATTGCCCACAATCAGGGTTATTCGTACGTTGAATCAATTGCTGGAGTGGAGAGAAAAACCGTTAGTGATCCGATGCGATAATGGTCCCGAATTTATCAGTCACGAATTTGTGCGCTGGGCTACTGAGCACGGTATTCGTATTGAATATATTCAACCGGGTAAGCCACAGCAGAATGCGTATATTGAACGCTATAATCGGACCATACGTTATAGTTGGCTGAGCAAGCATTTATTTGATACTTTGGATGAAGTACAAGATT
>NZ_AMSS01000014.1 GCF_000313935.1 Acinetobacter sp. WC-141
GGATAGGTGGGAGGCTTTGAAGTTGGAACGCTAGTTCCAATGGAGCCGTCCTTGAAATACCACCCTGGTAATGTTGAGGTTCTAACTCTGCCCCGTAATCCGGGGCGAGGACCATGTCTGGTGGGTAGTTTGACTGGGGCGGTCTCCTCCTAAAGAGTAACGGAGGAGTACGAAGGTGCGCTCAGCGTGGTCGGAAATCACGCGTAGAGTATAAAGGCAAAAGCGCGCTTAACTGCGAGACCCACAAGTCGAGCAGGTACGAAAGTAGGTCTTAGTGATCCGGTGGTTCTGTATGGAAGGGCCATCGCTCAACGGATAAAAGGTACTCTGGGGATAACAGGCTGATACCGCCCAAGAGTTCATATCGACGGCGGTGTTTGGCACCTCGATGTCGGCTCATCTCATCCTGGGGCTGAAGCAGGTCCCAAGGGTATGGCTGTTCGCCATTTAAAGAGGTACGCGAGCTGGGTTTAGAACGTCGTGAGACAGTTCGGTCCCTATCTACCGTGGGCGCTGGAAATTTGAGAGGATCTGCTCCTAGTACGAGAGGACCAGAGTGGACGAACCTCTGGTGTACCGGTTGTGACGCCAGTCGCATCGCCGGGTAGCTATGTTCGGAAGGGATAACCGCTGAAAGCATCTAAGCGGGAAGCCTACCTCAAGATAAGATTTCCCTAGGAATTTATTCCTCTAAAGAGCCGTTCGAGACTAGGACGTTGATAGGTTGGATGTGGAAGCATAGTGATATGTGAAGCTGACCAATACTAATTGCTCGTGAGGCTTGACTATACAACACCCAAGCAGTTGTATATGAAGCATCAATCGATTCATAAACATGCAAAGCAACTTGATTTAGTTAAACACTTAGCTAAAATGAACAAAATCAGATTCAATCAGCCCATCTGTAAAGATTTGGAAAACGCAACGTATCACACAGTGAATAAAACGAAGCAAGTATCCATAAACAGTTGTGCTGGCGACCATAGCAAGAGTGAACCACCTGATCCCTTCCCGAACTCAGAAGTGAAACCTCTTAGCGCTGATGGTAGTGTGGGGTTACCCATGTGAGAGTAAGTCATCGCCAGCTCATTATTCTAAACACCCCCGTTCCAATGAATGGGGGTGTTTTTTTATTGGGGGAATTTAATTTTTAATAAAAGATAGATCTAAAATTAGATTTGTATTCTGGCTGCATTCTATGAATATAATGATGAACTCTATTATTTTTGGGTACGTCCATGAAAATCAATTCTTTCTCTCCAATACCTGAAGATGATGAGGAGCTATCTTTGCCTGCATTGATTTATTGGGCATCTTTAGGTGATATCGATCAAGTAAAACAATTATTAATAGATGGAGAAGAACCTAATCAGACAGATGATGAGGGATATAGTGCTCTACAAGCGGCTGCTGAAAATGACCATTTAGAGATAGTTCAACTCTTAGTTGAGAAAGGTGCACATGTCGCTTATAAGAGTGAATATACCGCATTAGAGCTTGCAGAAATGGCTAGTAATACTGACGTAGTGAATTATTTAAAAAGTTTATAAAATTAAAAGGCCTCTTTTGTTTGGAAAAGAGGCCTTTTGTTCAATTTAAGACAAATGATATTTCTGTAGTTTCTCAACAATGGATTGAAGTCCTTTTACTTCAAACTCATTAGCTTCGAATTTTTCATCTTTATTGCGCTTAAATATATCCCGAATTTCTATTACAGCGTTTGGGTCAATGATACTTAAACTTGAGGTGACTTGACGTATTTGGCTAATAGATCGAGAGCCATTTGTTGAACCATAGCCAATAAATGCAGCAGGTTTACCTCCCCATTCCTTACCGACATAATCAAGTGCATTTTTTAAAGCTGGGCTGTAACCATGGTTGTATTCTGGGCTAATAAAGATAAATGCGTCTGCTTGAGCAATTTTGTCTGCCCATTCTTGTTGTTTAGGTTGATCATAAATCCCGGTAGCGGGTGGGTGAGAGCCTGAAAATAACGGTAAATTCCACTCTTTTAAATCAATTACTTCTGTCTGAAAATCTTCTAGATTAAATGATGGAATTGTGGATTCTAGCCAATTGGCAACTTTAATTGCTGTACGTCCTTCACGAACACTTCCTACGATGATATAGACCAGCATGTATTTTTCCTAAGAGTTTTTATCTTTATAACTTAATTCATTATATAGGTAGGAGAGAATATAGAATTTGTAAGGATTTTTATATCACTAATAAAAATTAAATTATAAAAAAGCCCTCATTCAGAGGGCTTTTTTTATTTACATGAGTTTAATGCCTTGCTGGCCAGCTGGAGTTACTTTGAATATCTCTACTTCAAAAGTAATATTTTTGCCAGCTAAAGGGTGGTTGAAATCAATTTCAGTAATATCATCATTCACTGATTTCACGACACCAAATAAAGTTGCTTTTGCTTTATCTTCAAACTCGATCATGTGACCAGGAATAGGTCGTTGTTCGAATTTAACCGTATCAAAAGTTTGAATATTTTCCGGATTCCATGGACCAAAAGCATCTTCTGGTGGTAGATGTACAGTACGTCGATCACCCGCACGTAAGCCAAGAAGGGCTTTCTCAAAACCTGGTAATAAGTTACCGTCTCCAATAGTTAAGCTAACAGGTTCTTCACGGCTACGTGTATTGTCAATTTCTACCCCATTTTCAAGAGCAACAGAAAAGTGTAGGTCGACTTTAGAACCTTCTTGGATACGAATTTCTTCGTTAGGTTGAATAATTTCGGTCATATTATGCATCCGAATTTTGATTACGTTGCTTCTCAAGGAAGAATGTATCGATGAGTAGCAAAATTGTACCTAGAGTAATGGCACTGTCCGCAATATTAAAAGCTGGAAAGTGATGATTTTGGTAATAAACATGAATGAAATCGACCACATATCCTAGAGTAATACGGTCAATTAAATTACCTAATGCTCCACCTAAAATTAAAGCGATAGCTACAGGTAGCACCACCATTTTTTTAGGCATACGCATTAACCAAAATACAAAAAGGATTGAAACTAAGCCTGCCAGAGATGTGAAGAAATAGCGTTGCCATCCTCCAGCATCTGATAAAAAGCTAAAAGCTGCACCATAGTTATGTAATAGTGTCCAGTTTAAAAATGGAAGTACCGGTACAGGATCTGCATAGTTGAGATGTGTACTTGCAATCCATTTTGTCCATTGATCCAATACAATGGCAAGGACAGAAAGTCCAAGCCAAATCAGGTTGTGTGGATAAAACTGGAATAAGCCTTTTTTAGCTTGTGAATTAGGCATATTTTCTCACTTCGCCACGACCAGTGACGTTCACAATACAACGACCACATAAACCAGGATGATCGGCATGTGTATTTACATCTGGAAGGACGTGCCAGCAACGTGCACATTTTTCACCTTCAGCCGCAGATATTTGTACACGTAAGCCTTCCATTTCAGTTGCTTCGCCTTGCTCAGCAAATGGATGTACTACTACTTGTGAAGTAATAAGAACAAAACGGAGTTCATCAGCCAGTCGGTTTAAAACTGTTTGTAATGATTCATTGGCCCAAAGTTCAACTTTGGCTGAAAGATTACTGCCGACAAGTTTAGCGTTACGCGCTGCTTCAATCTGTTTATTTACTGCAGATTTTACGCTAATCAATGTTTGCCAATCTTCTTCAGAAAGCAAATTTGCTTTTGATGAAACAGGCAAGTCATACCATTCTGATGTAAATACATACTTTTCAGTTTGTTCTGGAATCAATGGCCAAGCTTCTTGAGCGGTAAAGCTTAAAATCGGGCTCATCCAACGGATAAATGCTTGGACTATATGGTAAAGCGCTGTTTGTGCAGAGCGACGTGCTTGTGAGTCAGCCTTCGTTGTATATTGGCGGTCTTTGATAATGTCTAGGTAGAAACCACCTAAGTCATTAATACAGAAGCTTGTTAACGCACTACACACCACATGGAAGTTCATTTCTTCATAAGCAATGATAATAGTTTGTTGTACTTCATTTGCACGCTGCAAGATGTATTGATCTAGCGCAATTAAGTCATCTACTGGTAAAGCATCTGTGCTTGGTTTGAAACCATTTAGGTTGGCAAGTAAGAAGCGTAGAGTATTACGAATACGACGATAGCTATCACTTACACGGCTAAAGATTTCTTTCGATGCTGCGATTTCATAACGGTAGTCACTAGAAGCTACATATAGACGTAAACCATCGGCACCAAGCTGTTTGATGATTTCTTCAAGCGGGATATAGTTGCCTAAAGACTTCGACAATTTACGGCCATTTTCATCAACTGTAAAACCATGAGTTAACAAGGCTTTATATGGCGCACGATTGTGAATTGCCATAGACGTTAATAAAGAAGATTGGAACCAACCACGGTGTTGGTCTGAGCCCTCTAAATATAAATCAGCAGGGCTTTCTAATTCTTCACGTTGCTCAAGTACAGCGTAATGTGTTGTACCAGAGTCGAACCATACATCAAGCGTATCGCGAACGGCGTTGTATTGTTCAGCATCTTCACCTATGAAGTCTTTTGCTTCACGTTTGAACCATGCTTCAATACCTTCTTGTTCGATCAGTTGAGCAACTTCTTCGATGAGTTCAGGTGTACGAGGATGTAATTCATTCGTATCTTTATGAACGAAGAAAGGAATTGGAACACCCCAAGTACGTTGACGTGAGATACACCAGTCCGGACGACCTTCGATCATTGATTCAATGCGATTTTTGCCCCAGTTCGGTACAAACTCGATATCATTTTCAATGGCATTAAGCGCACCTTCACGTAACCCTTTTTGATCCATGCTAATGAACCATTGTGGTGTAGCACGGAAAATAATTGGAGTCTTATGGCGCCAGCAGTGTGGGTAGCTATGTTTAATTGGCTGATGAGCCCATAAACGGCCTACAGCACCTAAAGCTTCAATAATCTTTGGATTAGCTTTATAGATGTGTTCACCAGCGTAGATTGGAGCAGTTGGTAAATAAACACCGTTACCACCGACTGGATTGTCTACTTTAAGGTTATATTGAAGACCTACCTTATAGTCGTCTGCACCATGGCCAGGCGCTGTGTGTACTGCACCTGTACCGCTTGTTGCAATAACGTGTTCACCCAAAATAACTGGAACTTGACGATCAGTAAGTAAAGGGTGTTGCAGGGTAAGGTTTTCAAGAGCTGAACCTGTAAAGTCAGCTAAAACAACTGGGTTTTCAAGCTTATAGCGTTCGATTGCTGAAGCAACTAAGTCTTTAGCAAGAATGAAGTTTTGCTTACCGCGCTCAGTAGATACTTGTACCAATTGATATTCAATTTCGGCATGCAACGCAACGGCTTGGTTAGCTGGTAATGTCCACGGTGTAGTCGTCCAGATCACAATATCTGTTGGGTCTTGAATTTCTACGTTTAAGCGGGCACTTAAATCTTTTAAATCTACAACGCCAAAGCCAACGTCAATTGCGTCAGATTTTTTATCTTCATATTCAACTTCTGCTTCAGCAAGTGCTGAACCACAGTCCATACACCAGTTCACTGGCTTTAAACCTGGTTGGATATGGCCATTTTTCTGGATGAGACCTAGAGCACGAACGATATCGGCTTCTTGTTTGTAATTCATGGTGAGGTAAGGATTATCCCAATCACCTAAAATACCAAGACGTTTAAAGTCAGTACGTTGTAAATCAATTTGTTTTAGCGCGTATTCACGGCAAAGTTTACGGAAAGTTGCTGCGTCAACTTTTTCACCCACTTTACCTACTTTCTCTTCGACTTTTAGTTCGATTGGCAAGCCATGACAGTCCCAACCTGGAACATATGGTGCATCAAAACCTGAAAGTGTACGGCTTTTTACAATAACGTCTTTGAGTACTTTATTGACCGCATGACCCAAGTGAATTGTACCGTTCGCATATGGAGGGCCATCATGCAAAATATATTTTTTCTTGCCAATACGCGATGCACGAATCTGCTGATAAATGTTGTCGGTATACCACTCTTCTAACCATTTCACTTCACGTACTGCCAAATTTGCTTTCATTGCAAATTGAGTATCCGGCAGGTTTAGCGTGGCTTTGTAGTCCACTGCATTCTCAGGAGTTTGCTTATCGCTCATGCAAGTTTTCATCCAGTTTTAATCAGCTTGGGTGCTGACATGTTTTACAATCAAAATTCGAATTAAAAAGGAAATTGTGTCGTGTCGTTACGGTATTGTCGTAACTGTTGCACGTCATTATCAATTCCAGCCTTAAGTGCTTCAAGCGAAGGGTAGTTCAATTCACCATGAAGATAGTGAAGAAAAGTCACCCGCATAAATAAGCCATACAGATTAGCAGAAACATCAGGGAAATGTACTTCTAATCTCCATTCTGGATGTTCTTGCTGAATGGCGGGACGTGTACCGACATGACCTGCACCATAGAGGCTATTTTCATGATATCCGGCAATTCCCAGTTTCTCTGGTGTTTCTTGGCGCACTTTTTCAGTGAGAGAAGTCGTTTCGCAAATGACTTCAACGCCATAAATACCGTTTAAACAAGGTTTGTGGCGGTTGAGTCGAACATTAATGGTTGGAAAATCAAGAGTTCGACCAATTTGATCGCCATATTGGACACGTCCAGTAATACTGTACGGACGGCCTAATAATTTAGCTGCTAAAGCGAGATTACCCACTTGAAGTACTTGGCGAATACGGGTTGAACTGACGCGTTCACCTTCAAGTTCAATGGTATGTAAATTTGTGACTTGGAAGCCATAATCTTTTAAAAATTCACTGTTGCCTTGGCGGTCTTTGCCGAAATGAAAGTCATCTCCTAAAACCAAAGCTTGAGCATTTAATTTGTCTTTTAATAAATCTGCGAAGGCAGATGCGCTCATGCTACGAAAATGTTCATCAAATTTAGCAACCGCAATATAGTCAACGCCAAGCTCAGCTAGGTATTCAACTTTTTCCCGTAGTGAATTAATACGAGGAGGTGCATCGTAACCTTTGAAGAACTCAAGCGGTTGTGGCTCAAAAATCATGACCAAAGTTTTTAAGCCTTGTGCTGCAGCAATTTTTTTGAGTTGAGCAATCATCGCTTGGTGGCCTAAATGGACACCATCAAAATTACCAATAGTTACCGCTGTTTGAGGTAACTGAAAGTTGGGCGATAACGCATTAAGACGAAGCAGTTTCATGAACTTAAAATATGGCTATTTTTGCAAGGGCTATATATTGCCATAATCTCACAGATTCGTCTTGTTGTTGTGTTTTTACTCAGTTATTTTTCAAAATGAATATCTTTATATCTAAAATACTGATGAATTAAATAAAAATAAAGCAATTTTTCTTATTAATGGTTTGCTCTACTATGTCTTTATCCACTCTTTGATTAGAGAACTAAGATGAAAAAACCCTTTTATCAATTAAATCAAAGCAAAGATGTTATACGACATTTTACTCCAAATTGGTTTACAACGACTATGGGTACTGGCGTGGTGAGTATGATTTTAATCCAGCTGCCATTTGCTCAATCATTTTTATTCACGTTAGCAACTTGGTTATGGCAATTTAATATTGTCTTATTCAGTGTTTTTTCAGTTCTTTATTTATTGCGGTGGTTTCTTTTCCCTCATGAGGCGAAGCAAATTTTTGATCATCCAAATATGAGCTTGTTTTTAGGCGCTATTCCGATGGGGCTCGCTACCATACTAAATGGCTTTTTAAGCTTTGGTATCGGGCTTTACGGTGAAGTCGCAATCCATATCGCCCAAGCTTTATGGTACATCGATGTCTTTTTAGCGCTAGCAATTGCGTGGATTGTACCATTTTGTATGTTTAGTCGTCAGAACCATCAATTACATACCATGACTGCAATCTGGCTATTACCAGTGGTTGCATGTGAAGTAGCCGCAAGTTCTGCGGGCATGTTAGTCGGGCATTTACCAGCAGATTTGCATAGCTTTCATTTATTAATGGGGGGCTACGTACTTTGGGGAATTTCTGTTCTACCTGCATTCGCTATTTTGACAATTTTAATGCTGCGTATGGCTTTACATCAGCTACCTGAAAAAGAAGTCGCAATTTCTAGCTGGTTGTCTTTAGGTCCTATCGGTACAGGTGCTTTAGGTCTCTTGTTGCTAGGTGAGCAAGCGGAAAGAGTGGCTCCACATGTAGGATTTCATCAATTTGCGCATGTCTTTCAAGCTTTAGGAGTTGTAGGTAGTCTCGTGCTTTTAGGCTTCGGTTTATGGTGGCTCGGTCTTGCGATTTTAACAACACTTCGTCATGCAAAAACAGGTATTCCATTTAATTTAGGCTGGTGGGGCTTAACCTTTCCATTAGGCGTATTTATTCTGGCATTATTTAACTTAGGACATCAGGTTGAAATTGTATTTTTACAATACGTTGCTGTGGCATTGAGTCTTTTATTACTGACAATGTGGGGTGTGGTAATGAAGAAAACGCTAGCAGGGGCATATAGCGGCCAACTGTTCTTTTCTCCGTGTTTAATCGCCTTACAACAAAAAATGCAGTAGTGGTAAAAAGGTGCAAAAAAGCTTTTGCACCTGATTTATACTTATTTTCTAATTTATTTAATTTTGATCTGAGCTTTTTGAATGAACGCTGATATTGCTTTAATTATGGCACTTCCTAATGAATCTAAAGGTTTATTTGAACAAGCAGGTGTTGAAGTCCATTACAGTGGTATTGGTAAGATTAATGCTGCCTTTAAAGCATTTGAAGTTATTCAAAAAACAGGATGCAAAACTTTAATTAACCTAGGTACAGCTGGAAGCTCTGCATTTAATCGACACGATTTAGTTGAAATAAAAACGTTTGTACAACGAGATATGGACGTTTCACCGTTAGGGTTTAAAGTCGGTGTAACGCCGTTAGATAATCATTTAGCTGCCGAGATTCACCTTCAACCGCATTTTGTTGATTTACCAAAAGCAGTATGTGGAACTGGTGATTCATTTGAAACGGGTCAGCCAAAAGTAGCTTGTGATGTGGTGGATATGGAAGGATATGCTTTAGCCAAAGTCTGCCATAAATTAGGCGTACGTCTGATTTCGGTAAAGTATATTACTGATGGGGCAGATGACACGGCTCATCTAGATTGGGAAGAAAATTTATTATTAGGTGCACAAAAGCTCTTAGCACTTTATCAAAATCATTTCTAAAAAAAAGATCGGCAAATTTGCCGATCTTTTTCTGGTTTTAACGAGGTAATACGCCGTAAAGCATTAGGTGGACTGTATGTTCAATTGAACGCTGGAACATACTGCGGTTACGCAGAGTTTTTCCGGTCACCATTTCCATTTGAGTTGCAAAATCTGCATAGTTTTGCGTAAGGCCCCAAATATTTAAGATTAATAATTCTGGGTCGATATCTGGGGAAATTTTCCCTTCTTCTTGCCAGGTCTGAATGACTTTAGCTTTCCTTTTAAATAGTTTTTTTAATGGTCCTTTGAGAATAGGTAAAATATGCGGAGCACCTTGAATAATTTCTAATGCAAACAATCTAGAGGCTTTCGGTTGGCTACGAGATAGTTCGATTTTTTGAATTAAATAGTGCGATAAGGCTTCGGCTGGTTCTAATTCAGCTTCTAAAGTTTGTAAGGGAGCCAACCATTTTTGTAAAACGGTTGTGAGCACTTCTACATATAAAGACTCTTTATTTTCATAGTAATAGAAAATATTCGACTTATGCATGTCGGCGAGTTGGGCAATTTCATCCAGACTTGCACCACTGAACCCATAGACTGAAAATACATCAAGGGCGGCAGCAAGGAGCTGATTGCGCTTTTGGGTACTCTTTTTTTGTTCCATCTGCTGCATAATTAAAAAAATAATACTCCCATTGTAAGGGAAATTGTTTGATTTGTGCACAGGTGTCTTGCTTTTTTAATCAAAAAACGGCTAGTTATTTGCGTAATAGATATACTATTGTGCAAAAAATAGAGAGATTCACTAGTTTATTGTTATTCTTAAAAATATTTTTTAAATTTCGCCCTAAAAAAGAGCAATAAAACAGCAATTTTATTGCTCATAAATTGTGCATTTTCGGCTGTGAGATTCTCATTACTCATCGCAACCTTAGGTTGCTAAAACTGCATCGAGTACTTGCTGTTCAAGCTGAGCAAAAGAAATACTCTTTTTACGGGGACGCGGTAAATTAACTTGGAAGCTTTGAGCAATCTGGCCCTTATCTAATAATATAATACGGTCAGCCAATTGTACGGCTTCACTTACATCGTGGGTGACTAAAATTGCAGTGAAGCCTTGCTCTTTCCACAAGTGCTCAATCAAGCTTTGCATCTCAAGGCGAGTTAACGCGTCTAATGCCCCTAATGGCTCATCTAACAGCAAAATACGCGGAGTATGAGATAACGCACGTGCTAAGGCTGTACGCTGAAGTTGACCACCTGAAAGCTGTGAAGGCCATTGCCCAGATTTTTCTTTTAAGCCGACTTTTTCTAGTAATTCTTCTGCTAAAGCATGTTGCGCTTTAGATAAACCCAGTTGCACATTTTGAAGAATATTTCTCCAAGGCAATAGGCGTGGGTCTTGGAACATAACCCGTATGTCATCGCTGGTAATACCTTCACGCAAATGTCGGGCAGATTTGAATTTGATTTCCCCAAAACTGGCTTTTTCAAGTTGAGCGATTAAACGTAATAACGTACTTTTGCCACAACCACTTCGGCCAACAATAGCTAAAAACTCACCTGGCTGGATGTGTAGGTCAAGATCTTCGAGAACCTTTACCTCACCATAGAATTTATAAAGTTGCTCAATCAGAATCTCTGCACCTAATACAGGTTCTTGAGATTCTGTTGGTTCTTCCGGAATGAGCTGTACTTCATTCTGATTAATATTTAAATTCAGATTTGTCATGTTCTAAGCTCCCTTATTTCTGATATCCAGAGTGCCAACGTAGTAAATAGCGTTCTAAAAGCTGTGCTAAAACATCTGCTAGTTTGCCTAATAAGGCGTAAAGAAGAATACCGACCAGAACGACATCCGTTTGTAAAAACTCACGTGCATTCATAGTCATATAACCAATACCTGCTTGAGCTGAAATGGTTTCAGCAACAATGAGCAATACCCAAACCAAACCTAATGCAAAGCGTAAACCTACTAAAATAGAAGGCATGGCACCCGGTAGGATAATTTCTTTATAGAGCTGCCAACGCGAAAGTCCGTAGCTTTTACCCATCTCAATTAATTGAGGATCAACTGACCGAATACCGTGATAAGTGTTGATATAGATAGGGAAGAAAACACCTACTGCGACTAAAAATAATTTCGCTGTTTCATCAATACCGAACCATAAGATGACGAGTGGAATGAGGGCTAAAGCTGGGATGTTACGAATCATTTGTAAGGTCGTATCGAGCAGGGTAGAGGCGAATCGTGAAGATCCGTTGAGTAGACCCAATAACAAACCTAAGCCACCGCCAATCAGTAACCCCAGTAAAGCACGCCCTGCACTGACTTTAACGTGCTGCCAAAGTTCGCCACTCACCAGTAGATGCCAAAAAGCGGAAACTACAGCAGTGGGTGCAGGCAAAATACGGTTCTCTAAAAGACCCGAGCTTGAGGCAATTTGCCAAACAATCAATAGAACAATAGGGAAAATCCAAGGCAGCAAACGCTGCCCGACTTGTTTTGTTCCACGTGAAACAATACTTTCAGCTTTGATCATGCAGGCTCCTTGACGGAACTATTTTGCTTCTTCTCGTCTGGAACATAATTATTGGCAATAATTTCACCGAATGGACCGGTCAAATTTGGCTGAGCAAGTTTAGCTCGGGTCTCAATTGGTAATAACGGGAATACTAACTCTGCAAAACGAATTGATTCTTCAAGGTGTGGATAGCCCGAGAAAATGAAGGTATCAATACCTAAATCAGCATATTCCTGAATACGAGCAGCAACGGTTTCAGGGTCACCTACAAGTGCTGTACCAGCGCCACCACGGACTAAACCAATTCCTGCCCAAAGGTTTGGAGATACTTCAAGCTTGTCTCGGTTACCGCCGTGAAGAGCTGCCATACGTTGTTGGCCTACCGAGTCCATTTGTGCAAATTTTTTCTGTGCAGCAGCAATAGTTGCATCATCTAGATATTGAATCAGTTCGTTTGCCGCAGCCCAAGCTTGTTCGTTGGTTTCACGAACAATCACATGCAAGCGAATGCCATAAGTTAATTTACGGCCTTTAGCCTCAGCTTTGGCGCGAACATGTTCGATCTTTTGTTTGACTGCTGCTGGTGGCTCGCCCCACGTAAGGTAAGTATCAACTTGCTCAGCAGCCAAATCGACAGCGACGTCTGAAGAGCCGCCGAACCAAAGTGGGGGGTAAGGCTTTTGAACAGGTGGGTAAAGTAGTTTTGCATCATCGACTTGTAAGCGTTCACCATGGAATGTAAAAGCTTCACCCGTATGTGAACGCGTCAAAATTTCACGCCAGATTTTTACATATTCATTGGCAGTTTGATAACGGGTTTCATGGTCTTCATATAACCCATCGCCGCGTAGTTCAGCTTCATCGCCACCAGTCACTAAGTTGAGTAACACTCGACCATTCGACAAGCGGTCAAATGTTGCAGCCATACGCGCAGCCAAAGCTGGTGTTGTTACACCCGGACGTAACGCGACTAAAAACTTAAGGTGTTGAGTTGCGTCAATGAGGCTAGCCGCCGTAATCCAAGGATCTTCACATGAACGACCTGTTGGAATAAGTACTCCTTCGTAACCCAAGTTATCTACTGCCACAGCAATTTGCTTCATATAGGCATGGTCAACCTGACGAGCGCCTTTACTTGTACCTAAATAGCGACTATCACCGTGGGTAGGAATAAACCAGAAAATTTTCATGTGCATTACCTATATATCTATTGAAATTACTTGGCGCCCCAAACAGCTTGTTTAATGCTGATTGGTTTTGGGATGATCCCTTGTTGAGTAAAGATGTCTGCGAGTTGCTGCTGCTCAGCAATCACTTTGCTGTTAAGAGGAGCGGCTGATGAAGGACGCGGACGGCGTTTAATAAATAAATCACTGGTTGCAGGTTTAAGACCTGTACTTTGACCAATCGCACCTGCCGTTTCTGCTTGATGACTTTGAACCCATTTATCGGCTTGATTGATTTGTTTGATGAGCCCTGAAACAGCTTTCGGATGTTGTTTAACAAAATTTGGAGCTGCTAAATAAAATGTATAGTTCGGGCTTAAGCCTTTACCCGATGCAAGAACACGAGCTTGGTCTTCTAGTTGTGCTGAAGCGAAGTAAGGGTCCCAAATTGCCCATGCATCAACAGCACCTTTTTGAAATGCTGCGCGAGCATCGGCAGGTGTAAGCCAGATCGGAGTAATGTCACTCCAGTTTAGGCCTGCTTTACGTACAGCTTGCACAAGTAAGTAATGTGAACTCGAACCTTTTTGTAGCGCAATACGTTTACCTTTAAGGTCTTTCAGCTGTTTGAGTTGCGAGTTTTTAGGAACTAAGATTGCCGATGCTAGTGGTTTAGCTGCTTCATAGGCAATGTAATACAAAGGCTTGCCAGCCGCTTGTGCGTAGACAGGAGGTGTATCTCCAGTAACGCCTACATCAAGTGAACCGACAGCTAAAGCTTCTAAAATTTGTGGACCAGCAGGGAACTCGTTCCAAGTAACTTTGGCATTTGGAAATTCTTGTTCAAATAATTTTTGCTGTTTGGCAATTGCAAAGTTAATCGAACTTTTTTGAAAACCAATACGAAGTTCTTTTACAGTTGGATCAATCGCCCAAGCGGGTGCGGCAATTGTTAAACCTAATACAGTGACTGCACTGATGCGTTTAGCTAGTTGTGCCCACTGACTCTTATTAAATAATGACTGATGTTGCATATTGATATCCTTGTTCCCCTTGAGGCAAGGCACAGCATTTATATGGTTATTTGCCGTGCCTAAGCTGGGTTTATTTCAGTTTTAAAATGGCATCTTGAATGGTGAGTTTGTTTGGAATGAGCTTTTGTGTATAAAAGGCATCAGCTACTTGTTGTTGTTCTTGTGCCACTTTGTCAGATATTGGCTGAACTCCAAAACCCATACGTGAAATGGAAGTTTTGAGTACATCAAACTCAAGTGCTGTAGGTTTTTCGAGTAGCTTGGCCGCTTCATCCTGATGTAAACTCACCCATTCAGTTGTTTGATTAAGGGTTTGCACAACTGTATTGAGAACTTTCGGATTATTTTCTGCAAATTTACGGTCAGCTAGATAGAACTGATGATTGCTTACCAAGTTTTCACCTGTTGCTAAAACTCGTGCCTGAATTTGATGTTCAGCTGCTGCAAAGAACGGATCCCAGATCACCCATGCATCCACAGCACCTTTTTCAAAAGCAGCACGTGCGTCTGATGGCGGTAAATAAACAGGTTGAATATCACTTAAGCTTAAGTTGTTGGCTTCTAGAACCTTTAACAATAGGTAATGAACATTTGAGCCTTTGTTAAGAGCAACACGTTTGCCTTTTAAGTCTTTAATAGACTGGATTGGAGAGTCTTTTTGTACCAATAGTGCTTCAGCTTTTGGCGCAGCAGGTTGGTTTGCGACATAGACTAAATTTGGATTGGCAGCCTGAGCAAAGATCGGTGGCGCTTCACCTGCTTCACCGAGTGAAACACTTCCTACGTTTAAACCTTCAAGCAATTGAGGGCCAGCAGGAAACTCAACCCATTTCACTTGCACGCCTTGTTCTTTTAATGCTTTTTCTAAGTCACCACGAGCCTTTAAAATAGGAAGAATCCCATATTTTTGATAGCCGATATTTAATGTTGTGGTAGCTTGTTCCTCTTTTTTGGCACAACCACTTAACATCATCACTCCTGCAAGGCTGGCCGCGATGACTGAATATTTTGCCCATGAAGTGGTGTTGAAAAGTGCCATGAGATTTCGTACTCTCCGAAAGAGAAAAAGAAAAAAATAATTGGATGAGCAGATACCCTAAATGGATTTTTATTTCAGAAAAAATAAGTATTCGGTCTTTATTTATGCAAAAAAAAGCTAAACACAATAGGCTATAAACTTATGCGAAAAAATGATTTATCTAATAGAAATATATTTAATGAATTGTGAGTAAGTTGATGTAAATAAAATAAAAAATATTAAAACCTTAAAAAATTTAGATTTAAAAAAAGTACAACCATAAATTAATCGTGTTTACGGTTGTACTTTTTGAACTAAGCTTATCTGAAATAAGAATATCTTAAAAAGAGCAAAGGCTAAGGAAGCAGTTTCTTAAAGACTAAAGAATTCCTTTGATAGTTATAAAGCGCCTGACGAGCATTTGGTAAATCATCAACACTCACCTGATGGAAACCGTGTTCTAAGAACCAGTGAGCTGTTCGAGTCGTTAAAACAAATAATTGACGAATACCTTGCTCTTTTGCCTTTTCTTCAAGGAATTGCAAAATCTGGCTACCGCGGTTTGATTTACGATAACTTGGGTGTACTGCGACGCAGGCAATTTCTGCTGAACGTGTTTCATTAAACTCTGTTGGAATTGGATAAAGTGCAGCGCACGCTAGAATAGTACCGTCGCGCTCAATGACAGCGAACTGGCTAATTTCTTGTTCTAAACGTTCACGTGAACGATAAACCAGAATACCTTCTTCTTCTAGCGGACGTAATAAATTCATTAAACCACCTACATCTTGAATGTGGGCTGTACGCACTTCTTCATAATGCGCATCGGTAATCATGGTCCCTATACCATCTCGGGTAAATAACTCTTCGAGGAGGGCACCATCATAGGCATAAGAAATAAGATGAACGCGGTGTACGCCTGACAAAGACGCTTTTTTTGCTTGTTGCAAATGCAAGGTGAGTGTTGGACTGATGGTTTGGTATTGCTGAATGTAGTAGTCCAGTTGATGTGGGCTTAATTCACGTAATATTTGCTCATCTTCATTCAGCAGGCCTTGTTGCTCACCTAGAAAAATGAGTTTATCTGCTTTTAAATAAGTTGCAGTTTTTGTCGCAACTTCTTCTGCTCGCAAATTAAATACTTCGCCTGTAGTGGAATAACCTGTTGGCCCCAATAACACAATATTATGATTATCGAGGTGTCGATCAATCGCATCGGTATCGATAGAACGAACTTCACCTGTGAGCTGGAAATCCATCCCGTCACGAATACCATAAGGCTTCGCAGTCACAAAATTACCTGATATCACGTCTATGCGAGCGCCATACATTGGAGAGTTCGCTAAACCCATAGAAAGTAATGCTTCAATTTCTAAGCGAATAGAGCCTACAGCATTCATGACACAGCCTAAAGATTCACGTGTGGTAATTCGGCTATTGTCATAAAAAGGGGTTTCTATTCCTTTTTCTTTAAGGTTGTGATTAATTTGCGGACGTGCGCCGTGTACGAGAATTAATCGAATACCAAGAGAATGCAATAAAGCAATGTCGTGGATAATATGCTGGAAATTAGGATGGCGAACTGCTTCGCCACCAAACATCAAGACAAACGTTTTATCGCGATGCGCATTAATGTAGGGTGCTGAATGTCGAAACCAGTGTACATAATGCTGGGTGTTATTATGCGACTTACTTACAGGCTTACTTGACATACCGATCTCGAATCAACAGCAAAAAGATATAAAGATGATTCTAAACAAAAAAGATTAAAGCCGCATGTTTTAGATAAAAAAACACCCAAATCTAAGTTTGGGTGTTTAAAAAGTTTTAAATTAGTGAACAACTTTAATGATTTTATGGCTC
The DNA here is from genome assembly GCF_000313935.1 of Acinetobacter sp. WC-141. Lineage (GTDB taxonomy): Bacteria > Pseudomonadota > Gammaproteobacteria > Pseudomonadales > Moraxellaceae > Acinetobacter. Next base: position 16,766 of record NZ_AMSS01000014.1, read on the forward strand.
TGTTCATTCACCAGTACATAATTTCCGTTCACTTTGTACCATTTTTGGTAGCGACCCGGTTTAGTCAATTTTTGATGTTGGCGATAGTCAATCACATAACGTGAGTGTTGGTATTCATGAGGTACAACTTGACCCACTCGCCAAGCATTACGATGGTCAACTTTTTTAATCACTTTAACTGTTTTTACTTCATGGTTTTGATAGTTGCCATGGTGATTATGATCGTTAGGCGCTGCCATTGCTGTTGTTGCAACTAAACCAGTAAGTGAAAGAACAATTGCTGTTGTTAATTTTTTCATTATGAACCTCGAATCATGAGTTAAATTTCAATAACTAAAGATTAGTGAACAATTGCAGATAAATCGTGGAGACCAAGAAGAATAAATGTGAAAACCCAATATGAAATAAGAAGAAATTAAGAAAATATCTAAAGTGAAAATATAAAAAATCTTTTTATTTTTAAGTTAGATAAGCAATAAAAAAGGATAAAACCCTAAGGCTTTATCCTTTTTATTCAGCGATAGCGAGGCTCTATCGCTTTAAAAACCACGAATACTGACAATGCTATTAGAATCTGTATCGACTAAAATATAGTCATTATTGATTTTGTACCATTGTTGATTACGGCCCGGTTTAGGTAGGTTGCTGTCTTTATAGTCGACTTTATAACCATTGCCACGATAGTGCTGTGGCATAACATAACCCGGTTGCCAGCGATGCTGTTTCAACCGTTCAAAACCACGTTCTTCACGCATACGACGTTCGTCACGGATACGATCTTCATCATGATCACGTCCAAATCCTGGCCCACGATCATTCCACTCACCGCGTGGTCCTCCGCCTTTAGGACCTTTAGGGCCATGGCCTCGGTCAAAAGGGGGATCAGCAAAGCTCGCCATACTGGTGGTCAGTACGGTTATGCATAGGGCTAAGATGGTGAACAACTTTTTCATGATGCATCCTCGTTTACATCTGATGTCTCTCATGTTGAATACTCTACGCGCAAAATGCAGAGAAACTGTGAAGATCATTTAATGGTTCAATTAAAATTACGGATAGATCAAGAGTTTTTATCAATCGTAAAAAAGGCTTGTATATATCTTTTCAGGTATAGGCAAGCCAGATTTGATGATTGGCCGTAATTTAATTTAGCTTTTCATCTTTAACTTTTTAATCCTGTGCATCAATACTTTGACCATTGAGCGCCAAGCTGTCTTCACCCATTAAATAGAGGTAAGCAGGCAAGATTGACTCAGGTGTAGGTAGTGTCTTCGGATCTTCTTGTGGGTAGGCTTTAGCACGCATTGCAGTACGTGTTGCGCCTGGGTTAATGCAGTTAAAGCGGATATTTGGATAAGTATTTTCCGCTGCAAAAATTTTACTCACTGCTTCAATTGCAATTTTGGAGACAGAATATGCGCCCCACAAAGCACGTGCTTCACGGCCTACACCAGAACTGGTAAATACGACAGAGGCATTTTCTGATTTTTGCAAAAGTGGTAATAAGGCTTGAGTGAGGGCAAACGGAGCACGTAAGTTAACTGCCATCACGTCATCCCACACTTCTGTAGGATAATGTGCTAGCTCTACACGCTCACCTAAAATACCCGCATTATGCAAAATACCGTCTAGACGTCCAAACTGCTTTTCGAGCGTATCGACTAAAAAGTCGTAATCACGGTCAGAGGCACTTGAAAGTTGTAGCGGTAAAATCGCGGGTTGCGGTGCACCGAGACTTTCAATTTCATCATAAATAACTTCAAGTTTGTTTAAGGTTCTACCATGCAGGACAACGGTTGCACCATGGAGGGCATAACTTAGAGCCGCAGCTCGCCCAATTCCATCACCAGCACCGGTGATTAAAATAACACGATCTTTAAGTAGATCCGGACGAGGTTGATATTCTGAATATTTCATTGGTAAACCTCCTTCTTTTTATATTGATAAAACGATTAACTGTTAAAAAAGTCTATAAAACTCTGATGTTAACTTATCATACGCTGATTTTCCTGTAGAGCAGGAAGCTTTTGACGTAACATATCGTGTAATTCTGTCACCGTATTTACAATCGAATCAGCCTGCCATGCAGCGAGATCATCACGGTGCTCAATAGGCAAATAACCGTACGCAGCTAAAATAGTGTACATATTGGCATTGCGACCAGCATCAATATCACGTGGGTGGTCGCCTACATAAATAATTTCATCTGCTGGGATGTTTAACTGTTTAGCGGCCAAATACATTGGTTCAGGGTCTGGTTTGGTTTTACTGACATCTTCAGGACATACCAAAACTGCACAGCGTTCTGTCAGATTTAACTTTTCTAAAAGAGCTTCACTTAAACCACGTGGTTTATTGGTCACAATACCCCACGGAATTTGCGCAGCTTCTAACTCTTCTAGAAGTGGGTACATGCCTTCAAACAGATCTGTATCAACCACAATATTATTGCCGTAAATATCTAAAAAGTTTTGACGATGGGCCAAGAAAATTGGGTTGGCCACATCCAGCTCTGGATAGACCAATTTCACCATCGCACGCGCACCTTCAGATACCTGAGTGCGAATAAGATCGGCCTCTACAACAGGGCGTCTTTCATCACGGCACATTTGCTGAATAATACGAATGAAATCCGCAGCTGTATCGATAAGCGTACCGTCTAAATCAAATAAAACAGCTTTCATCATGCACCTGTATTAATCGTATGAACCATATAGTTAACGTCCACATTTGGCGCTAACCAATAATGCTTGGTCAGAGGGTTGTAATGCAGTCCAGTCATTTCTTTTAAGGTAAGGCCAGCATTACGAATATCATGTGCCATTTCAGATGGTCGAATAAATTTATGATAATCATGCGTACCTTTTGGCAACATGCGTAGGACGTACTCTGCACCAATAATGGCAAATAAATAAGATTTCGGGTTACGGTTAATGGTCGAGAAGAACACATGGCCGCCCGGTTTAACCAGAGCCTGACAAGCTTTTACAATAGATGCCGGATCTGGAACGTGTTCCATCATTTCCATACAAGTCACCACATCGTATTGACCTGCTTGTTCTTGTGCTAATTCTTCAACAGGAATTTGACGATATTCAATATTTTGAACATTTTCTTGCTGAGCATGTAAACGGCCAACAGCTAGAGGTGCTTCACCCATATCAATGCCTAATACATCTGCACCACGACGTGCCATGCTTTCGGCCAAAATACCGCCGCCGCAGCCGACATCAAGTACTTTTTTACCAGCTAAACCGCCTGCACGTTCATCAATCCAGTTTAGACGTAGTGGATTAATTTGATGAAGTGGGCGAAATTCAGAATGTTGATCCCACCATTTGGCAGCAAGTGCTTCAAACTTTGCGATTTCTTGTAAATCAACATTCAATTGCGACATGGTGCTACCTCTAAACTTGAGTTATCTTTTTGGATGTAGTTCGCCGTTAGTGTAGCGATTATTGGGAAAAAAGCGATAAACCCAATAAAAAACTTCACAGAAGCAAAACGAATTTAGCATATTTGTTTTATATTTAGGGCATAAGCTAATGCATAACAACTTAGAGGAAAAGCTGTAACAATGAAAAAATTGGTTTTGGGTGGTTTGAGTGCAGCAATTATGGCCGTATCGGGTAGTGCAATGGCAGCAGATTTTGTTGCTGGTAAAGACTACACCGTGATTGCCAATCCAGGCAAAGTGGAAGTTCCGGGGAAAATCGAAGTTCGAGAGTTCTTTTGGTATGGATGTCCACACTGTTTTAAACTTGAACCGCATATGCAAACGTGGTTAAAGCAGATTCCTAAAGATGTACGTTTTGTGCGTACACCAGCTGCAATGAATAAAATGTGGGAACAAGGGGCGCGTACATATTATACATCTGAGGCATTAGGTGTACGTAAACGCACGCATTTACCACTATTCCATGCGATTCAGGTGAACGGTCAACAAATTTTTGATCAGGCTTCTGCTGCGAAATTCTTTACTCGTTATGGTGTCCCTGAGCAGAAATTTAATAGTACTTACAACTCATTTGCTGTGACGGCAAAAGTTGCCGAGTCAAATAAACTTGCTCAACAGTACCAATTAACAGGCGTACCTGCAGTTGTCGTGAATGGTAAATATGTCGTGCAGGGTGAAGATGGTAAAGTCACTCAAGTTCTTAATTATTTAATTGAGAAAGAACGTAAAGCAAAATAAGTTGTTTAGGCTTTACTTCAAAAATGGGCTTCATATGAAGCCCATTTTTATATTTAATTTATCGTTAATTATCACGAAATATTTCAATTAATTTTGCTGATTTTCATCTTCAATCTGAAAATTTAAAACATCAAAATTAGCTGTTTGAGTCGGCAGTGATAATGCCTGATTAATATATAAATTAATTAATTTTTGGCGAGAACCAATCGAACGCTGGTAATAAGTAGAATTTAAAAGCAGTGATGCACCATAAGTCAGTGACCAGATATAAGACAAATAGTCACGAATTGACATATCATAATTCAATGATTTTAAATAATTTTCAGTAATATCTTTAATTGCTAAAATACGCTGTTGGCGGATTTCATAAAGCTCTTCGAAAAGATGCTTCAACTTAGACTCTGTCATCGTCAGATTTTCTTCAAGTTGATGCAATAAAATGGTTTTTCCAGGTGTAAGCAAATGGTGAAGCATGTAATGAGGAGCATACTCTTTGAAATCTGTATTATATTTTTTAGAAATTTCTAAAATTTGCTTTTCATTTTGAATAATTAGCTCAAGTAGAAGCTCATTTTTACTTCTAAAATGCTTATAAAGTGTGCCTTTAGCAATATCTAGCTCGGCCACTAACTCATCTAGAGTAATTTCCTGATTGTTTTCTAGTAACAATTTTTCTGCCACGCTCAGAATTTTTTCTTTACGCATCAAAAACTGTGTATGACGATCAAGATTCATAGGTATTCCCACACCAGTTTGGCCTAACTAATAATTTACTTCCTGTAAAAAGAAAAAGACTTTTCTCGAAATTTTTAGCCTTTTTCTTTCTCTCTTTACGTATTACCACATAACCTGTTTTTTGTCATTTGCCGCTTTTACCGTTCCCAGTTTGCAATCCCTCTAAAGAGTAGGCGAACTTGTGTAGAAGCATTTTCAATAAAGGCAGTTTGTTGCAGCTTGAGCTGTTCACCTTGATATTGTTTCGATAGGTTGAGCCACGTCATTGCCCATGTAAATGACATATTGGTCAAAATGGTAGATAAGACATTTAAGTCTTGAGGCTCTTGAATATGTTTAAAATTTTCGAGTTTAGTCAGATCAGTTGTGAGATCTTCGATCAAAAATTCGATTTCTCGGGCAATGGCTGCACGAACTGTTTCTGAGCCTCCCCAACGCTCTGAAATCATAAATTGCCACTGTTTAGGGCTATGATTTACTGCCTGCACAAATAGCTCAATACTGGTTTGGGTTTTAGCAGATTTATGTTGTAAATAACTTTGCCCTAGTTGATGTAAAACGCTTTTTAAATGTAGGGCAACTTGGTCAACCAATTCTTTCCCGAGTTCATCCATGTCTTGAAAATGACGATAGAACGCTGTCGGTACTAAACCTACTTCACGTGCAACTTCACGCAAACTAATACTACTGAACGAACGCCCAGACGTGCTCAGATGCAAGGCTGCATCGAGAAGTGCCTGACGACTTTGCTGTTTTCGTTCATCCCGTATCGACATTAAAAGAACCTATTTAAACCGTGAGCCAAAGTCTAACAAAAAAGAGCAAACTTTCATAAAAAAAATAGTGAACAAGTGTTGACTGAGTGAACAGTTATAAATATAGTGTACATATGTTCACTATACGAACATGTGTTCACTCAAATAAATAGCCAGAAACAAAAGAGGAACGTATGAACGCAACACTTAGCTATCAGCCACATTGGGTTCGAGAAGATTTCGTTGATTTTGTCTTGCAGAAAATTAACGTGACTTGGGCGTGGAAAAGGATACTTGCAGAAATTACTGCAGTTCAGCCACTTCATACCGATATGGTGCTTATCAAACTTAAACCGAATCGTAATTTTAATTTCGATCAGGTCCGCGCAGGTCAAAGTATTCTGCTGACTTTGCTCATCGATGGCGTTTACCAACAGCGTAGTTACTCGATTATTGAAGTGACTACTCAGGGTGAAATCGCTTTAGGTATTAAAGTACAAGGTTTGGTGTCTCGTGCAGCTCAACTATTACATGTGGGTGAGTGTGTTGAGATTTCACAGCCACAAGGTGATTTTATTTTGCATCAAGGCCAGCAGCCTGCCATCTTAATTGCGTCAGGAAGTGGCATTACTGCAATTTATTCACTCTTGCAGCAAGCTTTGAAACAGCAGCTTGAACAAATTCATGTCATTTATTTTAATCGTGCGGAAATTTTTCATGCTGAATTAAAAGCTTTGGCAGAACAGCACCCACAGCTTCAATATCACTTTTTTAATACCACCTCGCAAAAGCAGCATTTAACTGAAAGCTTACTGCAAAAGCTGGTTCCAGATTTCGAGCGGACAGCAACTTATGTTTGTGGTCATCACGGCATGATGCAGCAGGCGAATGAAATTTATGCACAAAAAGGTGCTCAGTCGCAGCTTCATCAAGAATATTTCCAACCACTTCAAGTGACTGGTACACATGCAGCACAGCCTATTATTTTCCGCCGTGCTCAACATGAATTTTTAGCTGAAACAAATTTACTGAGCAGTGCAGAGCAGGCGGGACTACGTCCGCAACATGGCTGCCGTATGGGGGTCTGCAATAAATGCAGTTGTACCAAAGTGAGCGGGGTCACTCAAAACCTGTTAACAGGTGAAATTGAAGACCAACCTAACCGTCCAATTAAACTATGCGTGACCCAGGCATTAAGCCCAGTCACGATTGATCTATAAAAAGAATTACAGAGGATTAACCCTATGAATATGGCATTAGAATTTTCTACCATTTCTAAATCTGCTCATTTAACACCGGAACAAACTGCAGAGTTTGGTCGCCGTGTTGAGCAGATTCGTCAAGACGTAATGCAAAGTCTTGGTGAACAAGACGCAAAATATATCTACAAAGTGCGTAATTTTGTTCGCTATACCGAAATCGCATCGCGTGGCATGTTGATGTTTGGTGGCTGGATTCCACCTGTCTGGTTATTGGGTACAGGTTTACTGGGTATTTCTAAAATTGTAGAAAACATGGAACTTGGTCATAACGTTATGCATGGCCAGTTTGATTGGTTAAATGAACCAAGCCTGAACGGTAATACTTACGATTGGGATACCATTGCCTCGGGTGATGACTGGCGTGAAACACATAACTATGTGCACCATACTTATACCAATATTGTAGGTAAAGACCATGATGTAGGTTATGGCCTTTTACGAGTAAGTGACCAACAAAAGTGGGAACCTCGCCATCTGTTTAATATTCCACTCGGCCTACAGTTAATGTTTTTCTTTGAATGGTATGTAGGTGTACAAAACTTACATCTTGAAGATGCATTAGTTTATAAAACCAAGAGCTGGAAACAGGTTTGGAAAGATTCGGCTAAAGTGCGTAAAAAAGCAACACGCCAAGTTTTAAAAGATTATGTGTTTTTCCCTGTAATCTCTGGCCCTATGTTTTTACCAGTTTTTGCAGGAAATATAGTTGCCAATATTATTCGTAACTTGTGGTCATCTGCTGTGATCTTTAATGGCCACTTTACTGAAGATGCAGAAACGTTTGAACCAGACAATACAGATACTGAAACTAAGGCAGAGTGGTATTTACGTCAGATTCGTGGTTCAAGTAATTTTAGTGGGACAGAATGGCTTCATTTTCTGAGTGGTAACTTAAGCCATCAAATTGAACACCATTTATTCCCAGATATGCCTGCCAACCGCTATAAAGAAGTAGCCCCGAAAATTAAGGCACTTTGCGCTGAATATGGTATTAACTACAACGAGGCGAACTTTATGCGCCAGTTCTGGAGTGTATGGGTACGTTTAGCAAAATGTTCACTGCCAAACCATACCACAGGAAAAGTAATGCAGACATTGGAAAAGTTAAAAGCAAAATTCAAATTTGCGTAATCTCAGTTAATCCAAAATAGCTCCTTCTTAGGGGCTATTTTAATTTTTGATGTGTGAAAATTGCAGACTTACACTTCAAAGTAGGGAATAAACTCAACCTGTCAAAATCCTTTGCTATACTATGCCCAAGTTTGTATTTAAGAGAAGTTAGGAAGGATTATGCGTATTGACCAACGTGCATTAGACCAATTACGTGAAGTGAAAATTACACGAAACTACACCCGTTATGCTGAAGGTTCTGTACTGGTCGAATTTGGTCACACCAAAGTCCTTTGTACTGCAAGCATTGATAACTCAGTGCCACGCTTTTTAAAAGGCCAAGGCCAAGGCTGGGTAACAGCAGAATATGGCATGTTACCGCGTTCAACACATTCACGTTGTGACCGTGAAGCTGCTCGTGGTAAACAAACTGGTCGTACTCAAGAAATCCAACGTTTGATTGGCCGTAGCTTACGTGCGATGGTTGATTTGAAAAAGCTTGGTGAAAACACGATTACCATCGATTGCGATGTAATTCAGGCTGATGGTGGTACGCGTACTGCTTCAATCACTGGTGCGGCTGTAGCATTAGTTGATGCGATGAATGTTTTATTGTCTCAAAAGAAAATTAAGCATGATCCGCTTAAAGGCTTAGTTGCTGCAATTTCTGTAGGCATGTATCAAGACGAAGTATTGCTTGATCTTTGCTATGAAGAAGATTCGAACTGTCAAACTGACTTAAACGTGGTGATGACACAAGCAGGTGAGTTTATTGAAATTCAAGGTACAGCGGAAGACAAACCTTTTACCCGTGCTCAAAGCAATGCCATGTTAGAAATGGCCGAAAAAGGAATTGCCGAGCTCATTAAAAAGCAACAAGAAGCTTTAGGCTGGTAAGTTTAAGTTTTCTAAAAAACGCATCTTCGGATGTGTTTTTTTATGCCTTCATCAAATCGACATAAAAACATCACTTGCCTGTCACTTTAACGCTTTATTAGTAGTTCGCATTTAAACCGTTTGGAAAAAACCAATGCGAAAACTTTCAATTTTATTAATTACATCTTTAGCACTCATGCTCAGTGCTTGTAACGATGATAATGACTCAGATAATTCATCGCCAACAACACCGCCTACCAGTAATTGCAAAATGCACTGTGCACCATAATAAGAACTCAGGATAGAACTAATGAATCGTCGCGAATTTCTTTTAAATTCTACAAAAACAATGTTTGGGACTGCTGCTCTAGCGAGTTTCCCGCTGAGTATTCAAAAAGCGTTAGCAATTGACGCCAAAGTTGAAAATGGAACTATTCAAGATGTTAAACACATCGTGATTTTGACTCAGGAAAACCGTTCATTTGATAATTACTTTGGAACACTAAAAGGTGTACGTGGTTTTGGTGACCGCTTTACTATTCCTATGACGGAAGGCCGAAAGGTTTGGGAGCAATACGATGCGAATAAAAAGAAAGTATTGCCTTACCATCTCGACAGCCGTTTAGGAAATGCTCAGCGTGTTTCAGGTACAAATCATTCATGGTCAGATGGTCAAGGTGCTTGGGATAATGGGCGTATGAGTGATTGGGTAGCGCATAAACAACCGCAGTCGATGGGCTATTACAAAAAACAAGAAGTTGAATATCAATTTGCCTTAGCGAATGCTTTTACGATTTGTGATGCCTACCACTGTGCCATGCACGCGGGAACTAACCCGAACCGTAAATTTATCTGGACGGGAACCAATGGCCCTACAGGTGCAGGTGTTGCGAGTGTGGTAAATGAATTTGATGGGATTGGACCATCAACAGAAGGTTATGAATGGACGACATATCCTGAGCGTTTACAGCAGGCTGGCGTGACATGGAAAGTTTATCAAAACATGCCGGATAACTTTACTGATAACCCTTTAGCTGGTTTCAAGCAATATCGCCGTGCAAATGAGCAATCTGGTCAGCCTGTCAGCAACGATACACCAATATGCCCAGCATATGATGAAAAGATTGATGCGACTCAACCACTTTACAAAGGTATTGCCAATACCATGCCGGACGGTGGTTTTCTAGGAACTTTTAAAGCTGATATCGCACAAGGTAAATTACCGCAGGTGAGTTGGTTGGTCGCTCCTGCAACTTACAGTGAACATCCGGGGCCATCTAGTCCTGTGCAAGGTGCTTGGTATATTCAGGAAGTATTAAATGCATTAACTGAAAACCCTGAGTTATGGAGCCAAACCGTTTTATTGGTGAACTTCGATGAAAATGACGGTTTCTTTGACCATGTTCCTTCACCAAGTGCACCTTCTAAAGATACAAACGGTGTTGTATATGGAAAAACCACTTTAACGGATCAGCAATTATCTTATGAATATTTTGACCATCCAGCTGTAGCGACTTCAAAATCTCAACCCGAAACAGACGGGCGGGTATATGGCCCAGGTGTACGCGTTCCAATGTATGTGATTTCGCCGTGGAGCCGTGGAGGATGGGTAAATTCTCAAGTCTTTGACCATACCTCTATTTTACAGTTTTTGGAAAAACGCTTTGGTGTGCAAGAACTTAACATTAGTCCGTACCGCCGTGCTGTATGTGGTGATTTAACGACAGCATTTAATTTTAAAACACCGAACGTTCTGCCTGTTGCTGAACTAGACGGCAAGAAAACCAAAGCCGAAGCCGATGCGATTCGTATCGCTCAAGAACTATTGCCGCAAGTTTCTGTTCCGAGCCAGCAACAATTTCCTCAGCAAGAAATAGGAATTCGGCCATCACGTGCTTTGCCCTATATTTTGCACACCAGTGCCAAAGTCGATGTCACTCAAAAAACGATCAAGCTGATGTTCTCTAATACAGGTAAACAGGCGGCCGTTTTCCATGTCTATAACCGATTAGATCTTACGGGAATTCCCCGTCGTTATATGGTCGAGGCAGGTAAACAGCTTGATGACGTATGGACTACTATAAATGGACAGTATGATTTATGGGTACTTGGACCAAATGGTTTCCACCGTGCATTTAAAGGTAATTTGAGTCAAGTTAACCAGACTCAAGCTTTACCGGAAATTAGAGTATGTGTGGAAGAATGTGATGCGAATTTGTATTTAAAAGTGCGTCATGATGGTAATAATTCAGTTAAGCTCACAGTCAAAGCAAATGCTTATCTTCCAAATAAGACTTGGAATATAGAAACGAATAGTTCTGAAAAAGAACTGGTCTGGGATATGTCTGAATTTGGTGGTTGGTATGACTTTACGGTGACATTAGCGGATGATGCGACATTTAGTCGCCGTTTCGCAGGACGTCTAGAAACTCAAGAAGATTCAATTTCTGATCCATATATGGGTTATTTAGAGTCTTAAGTTATATAGTCTGAATTGGAATTGTTATTTAAAGCCGATTTAGATGACTTTGATAAAAAAGCACGGCCTTATATCATATGAAATTCAAATAGATGTTGTATAGGCTTCCTCACTTTTGAAAGGTCAAAAGTGACAAAAACCTCTGTTTCTCTGATGTTACCTCCATGTAACACAGAGAAACGGTGACATCCATGTCACCTGTCACGATAGTAAATAAAGGGAATAGGGTGTTTATATAAAATACTATGTGGGAAGATGCTGTCGTATAGATGAATAATAAAAATAAAGACTTACCTTTTGTAACAGAATCTCCTAAGCCTGGTCATATTTATCTTTTACCTTGAAACCCTGATTTTTTTAAAGTAATGGGGAAAATTTATGCTACAAGGTTTTATTGTATTATTGGCAGTAGTTACATTTGTTTTAATGGCTGCCGATCCACGTGATAGTGGGGCACAAGCGACTCAGTCAGCGTGGCAAAAAACACAAGCGGCAGACATGACCAAGTCGCAAAAAAATACCAATAATGACGCAGATTATATCTAAGCATTAAAACGCATAGATAAATCAACAGCTCTAACGTCTTTAGTCAGTACACCCATAGAAATGTAGTCAACACCAGTGGTGGCAACTTCGCGCAAATTTTCAATAGTGATATTGCCAGATGCTTCGAGTTTACAGCGGCCCGCCACATGTTTTACGGCATCAATCATTTGCTGTTGGCTAAAATTGTCGAGCATGACAATGTCCGCCCCAGCTTCAAGCGCTTGGTTTAGCTCATCCCAAGTTTCAACTTCGACTTCAACAGGTTTGCCCGGCGCGATTTGATGTGCTTTGGCAATTGCCTGAGCAATACCTCCTGCTGCCATAATATGGTTTTCTTTAATTAAGAACGCATCAAATAAACCAAGACGATGGTTTTGTCCGCCGCCAATAGCAACCGCATATTTTTGTGCAATACGTAAGCCCGGTAGAGTTTTACGTGTATCGAGAAGTTTTGTATTTAAACCTTCAAGATGTTGAACATATTCAGCAGTTTTTGTTGCAACAGCAGACAAAGTTTGAATAAAGTTTAAAGCAGGGCGCTCTACAGTCAGTAAGCTACGTGCAGAACCAGCAAGCTTTAAAAAGGCTTCGTTTGCAGCAACACGTTCACCTTCTTGTTTTAGCCAAGTCACTTGAACAGTATTGTCATAAGCTGAGATGAGCGCATTAACCCACGGTTGTCCAGCTAAGACCATATCTTCGCGACTAATAATGGTTGCAGTGGCTTGCTCATCTCCAGGTGTGAGCATAGCGGTAATGTCACCGTCCCCAATATCTTCTTGTAATGCTTGTTGAATATTGATTTGAATTGATTGTTCAAGCAAAGACTGAGGTATGCTCATACGGTTTCCATTTTGTCGATGACCCTAAAACTTGCGATATATTAGCATCGTCGACCTGAAAAATAAGCTGTTTTATGAGATTAATCGCGATAAACAATCGCATTTACTACTTTGAAAAGCTCATAACTGTTTTAAACTAAAACAATTGGTAAGCAATTTATTGGCGTCTCAATGAAGCAAATCACAGCGTATGAAGTTATAGATGGACAATTAAAAGGGGCGAGACAAATCCCTTCTCCAAATTTTAACCAGCGTCCGACTGGCACCGAAATTCAAATGATTGTGGTTCATAATATTAGTTTGCCGCCGTCTCAATTTGGAGGTGGCTATATTGAGCAGTTTTTTCAAAACCAGCTAGATTGGTCAGTTCATCCTTATTTTCAGACTATTGAAGGCATGCAGGTTTCTACACATCTGTTAATTTTACGTACAGGTGAAGTCCTACAGTTTGTTAATTTTAATGATCGTGCATGGCATGCAGGACGTTCGAGCTATTTAGCTAAAGTAGAATGCAATGATTATTCAATTGGTATAGAACTTGAAGGAAGTGATGATTTACCTTTTGAAGATGTACAATATGAAGTGCTAACTGACGTTGTTACCGCTATCCGCCAAGCTTATCCAGAAATTAAAAACCATATTGCAGGTCATTCAGACATTGCCCCTGGCCGAAAAACCGATCCGGGCCCTCATTTTAAATGGCAGCACTTTAAACAATTACTTGCTCAGAAAAAAACTTGAGTTCATTCATCATTTCACAACGAAAAGATTTTTTAGTTTCATTACAATAGCGACTTTCGAATATAGCTGTAGGTGAGTGCGATGGCATTGTGGCGATCGACTTTTATTGTCAGTGCAATGACGATGTTGTCACGAGTGTTAGGGCTCGTGCGTGACGTAGTATTGCTCAACGTGTTTGGTGCAGGTAAAGATTTTGATACCTTCGTCGTTGCTTTTCGTATTCCCAACTTCTTTCGACGATTGTTTGCCGAAGGCGCCTTTTCTCAGGCCTTTATCCCAGTCTTAACTGAATATAAAACGGGTCGAGCACACGCTGAAGTACAGATCTTAATTAGTCGGGTATTTGGCTGTTTACTAACAGTTATGACCTTACTCACTTTTGTGGCTATGGTTTTAGCACCTGCAATCATTTATATGTACGCACCGGGCTTCCACAGCGATCCGGAAAAGTTCGATTTAGCTGTCAGTATGTTCCGTTTGACCATTCCTTATTTAATGTTCATGTCGCTAACGGCTTTTGCCAGCAGCATCTTAAATAGTTATGGCTCATTTGCCTCACCAGCTTTTTCGCCAGTTTTACTCAATGTAGCGATGATTGCAGGAGCGTGGTGGCTTACGCCGTATATGGCTGAGCCAATCAAAGCATTAGGCTGGTCAGTTGTTGCAGCTGGGGTATTACAGTTAGCGATACAAATTCCTGAATTGTGGCGTAAAAACTTACTGATTCCACCTAAAGTTGATTTTAAACATGAGGGTGTAGAGCGTATTTTAAAATTAATGCTTCCAGCATTATTTGGTGTATCTGTGACTCAGATTAACCTATTGCTAAATACGATTTGGGCATCTTTCATGCAAGATGGTTCAGTGTCTTGGCTCTATAGTGCCGAACGCATGACTGAGCTACCTTTAGGTTTAATTGGTGTTGCGATTGGTACAGTAATTTTGCCTTCGCTTTCTGCCCGTCATGCAGAGCAGGATCAAGCAAAGTTCCGCGGTATGATCGACTGGGCTGCAAAAGTCATTGTATTGGTAGGATTACCGGCAAGTATTGCTTTATTTATGCTTTCAACACCGATTATTCAAGCATTATTCCAGCGTGGTGAGTTTGATCTACGTGATACACAAATGACAGCTCTAGCATTGCAATGTATGAGTGCTGGAGTAATTTCTTTCATGCTTATTAAAGTATTTGCACCTGGTTTCTATGCACAACAAGACACAAAAACACCAGTGCGTGTAGGTTTAATGTCAGTTGCAGCTAATGCGATTTTAAACGTTGTATTTATTGGTTTCTTTAAGCTTATTGATTGGCATGCAGAACATATGGCACTTGCACTAGCATCTTCAGGTTCAGCGTTAGTAAATGCCGGTTTACTCTACTTCTATTTGCATAAGCGTAATATTTTCCGATTTGGTTCACATTGGAAAAAATTAGGACTTCAATATGGTTTAGCAAACCTCGCTATGATTGCAGCGCTTTGGTTTGGGCTCAATTGGTATAACGGAGAGCTTTCACAGTGGTTACGTGTTGCCGAAGTCGTAGGACTATGCGTAGTTGGGATAATTGCTTACCTGATCGGTTTAATCCTTACGGGTTTTCGACCTAGAGATTTAAAACACTAAAAATAAAAAAAGCGATCTTAAATGATCGCTTTTTTATACTAATACATTTATTTTGGCAAAACTTGTAGCAATTCGATATCGAAAATTAAAGTGCTATTTGGACCAATCGTCTCCCCTGCACCGACTTCACCGTAAGCGAGATTTGCAGGGATAAAGAAACGTGTTTTACCGCCTTCTTTCATGGTTTGTAGACCTTCAGTCCAGCCTGCAATCACTTGGCTAAGCTGAAATTCAACTGGATGATTACGTGCGATTGAGCTGTCAAATACAGTTCCGTCGAGTAAACGACCTTCATAATTCACCTTAACACGTGATACAGCTTTCGGTTTTTTACCTGTACCTTCTTTTAATACTTGGTATTGGAGGCCTGATTTAGTCGTGATTACACCCGATTTTTTTGCATTATCAGCAAGAAATGCAGCACCTGCTTGAGCATTTTGTTGACCTACTTTTTGAAATTCAACAAGCTGCTTAGCTTCTAAAGTTTTTTTATAATCATTAATCGCTTTCGCCATTTCTTCGTCAGTTAAGCGTGCGGTTTTGTTCTGAGCACCTTCTTGTAAGCCTTGGTAAAAAATATCAAGATTTAAATCTGTTAATGCTTCAGTATTATTACGACCCATTAAATAGCCATAACTATAGCTAAATTGTTCTTTTGCTGGGCTTTTATTTGTAATAGGTGCAGCAGCAAAAACAGATAAACTCATTGTTGATGTTGCAATAATTAAACCAATTTTTTTCATGCTGTTTTCCAAAAAAAAGGAGAGTACTGTTTTACTCTCCTGAATGTTTTTATTTCACTGAAATGAGTTCTACATCAAAAATCAGTGTACTGTTTGCTGGAATACCAGGAAGTTCCTGAGGGCCATAAGCAAGATTAGATGGGATAAAGAACGTTGCTTTACCACCTTCTTTCATGAGCTGAAGCCCTTCAGTCCAGCCTGGAATAACTTGATTGAGAGGAAACTCAACAGGCTCACCGCGCTTATAAGAACTATCAAAAACTTGACCATTAATTAGTCGGCCTTCGTAATGTACTTTAACCATAGATTGCGCAGTTGGTTGTTTACCTGTGCCTTCTTTAGTAATGATGTATTGCAAGCCAGACGCTGTAGTTTTTACACCAGCTTTTGTTTTATTTTCTGCAAGGAATTGAACATCTGCAGATTCAGACGCTGCACCAGCGGCTTGCTGTGGTTTATCTTGTTGTTGCATTTTTTGCTGCAATTCTTTTTCATAAGCAGCAACAGCAGCTTTTAACTCTTCTTGAGTATAAGCACTTGGTTGCTTATTACGAGCATCATGAATCCCTTTCACAAAAGATTTTGTGTCAAGTTCAGGTGGAGTTTGCTGAGCAACTTCGTACCCAAGAACATAACTGATTTTTTCAATTGGAGAGGCATTTTTATTTGCTTTGCTTCCGACTTCTGTGGTCGGATGTTGGCTTGCATAATAAACTGGTACAAGTGCAGCACCGCCTAAAACTACAGCGACAGCAATGGGTAAGGCTTTACTCATAAAAGGTTCCAAAAATAATCATTTGAGTCTAAAAAGGCTGCTTTTGATCTTAGCATGCTTAAGCATAGAATGTTTAAGAAAAAAAACGAGTGGTTTTTTATATATTTTAGTTAGTTTTAGTAGGGATAGACTTAAAAAATCTTAAATAAAAAAACCGGATCATTTGATCCGGTTCTCTTATCACTTTTCAGTTAATCTTCTTTTTGTGCTTTATAAGCATAGGCATAGTTATAGCCATAACCATAACCCGCGCTCGCACGTTGAATATCGTTAAGGATAAAGCCGTTGACTTTAACACCTGCTTGTTCAAAGCGATTAAGCGTTAATTCAAGCTCTTTCATTTGCGACTTAGCATAACGCGCAACAATTAAGTTCACGCCTGTATATTGTGAAATGATAATACCATCGGTTACTGCAAGGACAGGTGGAGTATCGATAATGATGTGGTCATATTCACTTTGAACTTTTTCTAGTAAATCTTTAAACTGATTAGAGCTTAAGATTTCCGAAGGGTTCGTTGGGCTCTTACCACGAGTAATCACATCTAAGTTAGCAACTTGAGTTTTGTGAAGAACCTGTTGAAAGTCTGCCTGTCCGCTTAGTAGTTCAGAAAGACCAGGTTTTACATTTACATCGAAGTATTTATGCATATAACCGCGGCGCATGTCAGCATCAATGAGCAAGACGCGTTTATTGCCTTGCGCAAAAATCGTTGCAAGGTTAGTCGAAATAAATGATTTGCCCACTTCTGGAGAAGGGCCGGCAATCATGATGATATTATTCTTAGCATTTGTTAAAGCAAAGTGAATGGCTGTACGAATGCTACGTAGGCTTTCGATAGCAATATCATCACTATTTTTAACAGCAAGAATAGGAATGCTCTTCTTCTTCTTCAAGATATTCATTCGAGTTTCTTGAATTGGAGAACGTGGAACTGTCGCATAAACTGGTAAATCCAGTTCATTCTCAATTTGACCAGAGTCTTTCACACCACTACGCAACATATTGCGTAATAGAGCAATTAAAGCTCCAATAAAACTACCAACAAAAAGTGATAAAACTAGAACAAGCAGTTTCTTCGGCTTAATTGGTTCTACTGGTTCAACTGCTGTATCAACAATACGGACATTACCAATTTCGCCAGCTTTGGCAATGCGAAGTTGTTGGTAAGAGTTGAGAAGCGCTGTATAGAGCTGAGTTTTCACTTCTACTTCACGATAAAGCTGTAAATATTGACGTTGAACATCAGGTAATTGTTTTAGTGTGCTGTTGAGTTCACCAATTTGTTTATTAATGGCTGCAAGCTGTCCATTAATTTCACGCATAGCAGGGTGTTCCGCAGTATACTTTGCGACCATTTCAGCTTGCTTTTGTTCAAGCTCAGCTTTTTTAGTCTCTAAAGTAATACTTTGAGTTAAATATAGCTCAGATTCTTTGGTCACATCAACCGTATTGTATTGTTGACGGAATTTATTAAATTGGCGTTCTGCATCATCCAGTTGTTTTTTTAGGTCAGGAAGCTGCTCATCCAAAAACTTTAATGTTTGAGCAGATTCAGCCGAACGACGTTCAATATTTTGTGCACTATAAGTCGC
Organism: Acinetobacter sp. WC-141; assembly: GCF_000313935.1. GTDB lineage: Bacteria > Pseudomonadota > Gammaproteobacteria > Pseudomonadales > Moraxellaceae > Acinetobacter. Next base: position 35,043 of record NZ_AMSS01000014.1, read on the forward strand.
TAAAATTGCATTAAGTACTTTGGTGATATGCTCTTTATCTTGACCCTGATAATTTAAACCTAGCACTCCAGTAAGCTTACCGCGTTCTCCTACTGAGTAGTTAGCAGTAATAGCATCTACAGTTGCAGGTAAAGATGAATTAGTAATGTTATAAGTTGCATCAAGCTGATCTTTAGTAAAGACGGCAACTTTCCAAACTCCGTGAGGACCAGCAACACGGTTAGCATGATTTAGAGGAACGGTTAATAGGACCTCTTCTGTTTTTGGATCAGTTAAACGTAAAGATTGTTTATCAAAATTAAGAAGTAAATTTTTATCTAAATAGTATGCTGGTACTTCAAATTCACGAATTTCAAAACTTTTTAAGTCGTCTTTAAATAAAACCGATTTTTGGGTGTATTCAGTTTTATATTCAGTATCGCTTAATAAACGATGAGTAAGGGTATTTTCTGTGCTGGAAACTTGTATATTCAGATGTAAATCTTTAATGACTGAACCTAAAACCAGACGTGATTTTAAAATTTCAATTTCTGCTTGAGCTGGTGATTTTTGCTCAATCATTTGTGACAAATCGCCTAAAAGTGCTGCAGAGGCCCCTTTACTATCTTCAACCTGAACCAAAGCATCAACCGAATAGGTATCCGGTGTTACACGTAAATAGAGCAGGGCACACACAAGGCTCAAAATAATACAGAGCGCGATCAGCTTCCACTGAGCAATGAGTGAAAAAAACAATTCTTTTAAATCAATTGTATCTTCGGTGTTTGTATTTTGGTTCATAAGCTTAAAATCTTGGCGTTAAATATAAGGTTTCCAGTCAGCAACACATTGCTGTATGAGTTGGCAGGTTTCATCAAAAACAGCTTGATCATGCTGATATGGATCTGGCACGTTTTTGTTTTGCCAATGCCCTAAGCGGTAGGTTTTACCTTTTGCAAAGGGCCAAGTTTGCTCAATATGCTTTTGCTGGTTGTTACTCATGACCAAAATAAGGTCAGCTTTTTTTATATGTTCAGCACTAAGCTTACGTGCCACATGTGGTTGCATGTCAATCCCTAAGCGCTGCATACAAAGTTGTGCTTTATTGTCTGCCTGATGCCCCACGAGCCCTGAAATGCCAGCAGACTCAATATTTAATTGGGGATATTGCTGCTTTAAGAAATATTCTGCCATAGGGCTACGGCAGATATTTCCAATGCAAACCACCAAAATATTTTTAATTTGCATAATATTATTGGCCCAAGCGGTCTATATTATATAAAGCATTTGAGAATGGAATAATTTGGTTAATCACACGCTGCCAACGGGTCAAGCCAGTCGCATCAACATAGACAATATCATTACTACGTAGTCTAAACTGATTGGCTAAACCAAAGTCACCAATACTCATTAAATTTAGATGATAAATTTCTGTTGTGTGATCATTTGGGTTAGTGCGTACTACATAAATGCGGCTTGCACTTGCCGAGTTCGGGTTAATCCCTAAACTTTCACCTAAAGCATCCGTTAGGGTCATGCCTTGGTCACGCATAGGTAAAGCTTGGTTTTTACCTGACTCACCCATGACATAAATTTTCTGGTTTTCGCGTGTGCTCACATAAATCGTATCATTGGGTTGAACCAATAGTTTATGTAGTGAATACCCAGCTTTTTCTAGATCGATTGTATTTAAATTATAAGTCCGGCCATTTCGAATGAGTTGAATATAAGTGTTATCACCAGTGGTAGTAACGCCACCTGCCAGACCTAATGCAGTATAAATACTGACAGGTTGATCACTTAAATAAAACTGACCACCCTTAGTGACACTGCCTTGCACAGAGAAGCGTTGACCTTCATAAGATAGTACGCGGACAACTACATCAGGGTTTTTTAAGAAACGAGAAAGTTGGTTGTGAAGTTCACGGTTAACTTGAGCGAGTGACTTGCCGGCAGCTTTATAACGACCCACTAATGGGAACTGAATATAACCACTTTGGTCAATAGGGTAACCATTGGCCTGAATAGATTGTTCACTAGTAATGTTGTTTACAGGTGGTGTAATTTCAGGGTAGGCCCAAAGCTGAATAGAGAGAATATCTCCTGGGCTTAGGCGGTAAATAGTTTGCTGATTTTTAAATAAGCTTGCATAGTCGCGTTGGTAGTCGACTTGGGCAGGTTGTATTGCTGGAAGTGTTTCTTGAGAAATTTTAACAACATTAACGGTAGTTCCAAGATCGGTTCTATAAGCGCCTTCATTTGGAATATCGTAAGTTTGTAAACCCGAAGTGACTGCACAGCTGGCGGCACTCAAACTTAAGGCAAGAACAGAGAAAAACTGGCAATACTTCACATGCAACCCTTTGAGTATTTATCTTTAATTGATATTGTTCACTGCATACTAATAAGTGTCTATTAAACGCAGGATGAACAGATTCTAGCTGAAAAGAAATGAAAAAACACCGAAAAATCGTAGTGGTTTGTATGTTTAGTTTATCCGATAGTGGCATCTAGGCTATAGTCATTTACCAGAAATATTAAAAATGTATTATTTTAGCTAAACTCATCAGTTCTACTTATAAAGACTGTAAACACATTTATACAATTGCTGTACGGGGTTAACTAAAAATCTGATATAGTACGCTGCATTGTAAGTGCCAAAAGCATGATTTATTAGATATAAACTCTAAGGAAAAAGGCTCGTTTATATGCAAATTGCCAATTTAAAAATAGCAATTATTGGGTTGGGCTATGTAGGCTTGCCATTGGCAGTTGAGTTTGGGAAAAAAGTACCCGTTGTTGGTTTTGATATTTATCAAAAACGTATTGATGAGCTTAAAAGCGGTAAAGACCATACCTTAGAAGTGTCTACACAAGAATTACAACAAGCAGTTCAGTTAAGCTATACCGCGGACCTAAATGAATTAAAAGACTATAACTTTTTCATTGTAACCGTTCCAACACCTATTGATGACTTTAAACAACCTGATTTAACTCCCTTAATTAAAGCTTCAACTAGTATTGGTCAAGTGCTTAAAAAAGGGGATGTAGTGGTTTATGAATCTACTGTCTACCCAGGTGCAACAGAAGAAGTATGTATTCCTGTTTTAGAAAAAGTGTCAGGTTTGAAGTTTAATCAGGACTTTTTCGCAGGTTATAGTCCTGAACGAATTAACCCTGGTGATAAGCTTCATCGTGTAACTAATATTTTAAAAATTACCTCTGGTTCAAATCCTGAGGTGGCTGATTATGTTGATGACGTTTATAAGCTGATTATTGAAGCGGGCACACATAAAGCACCCAGTATTAAGGTTGCAGAAGCTGCTAAAGTGATTGAAAACACTCAGCGTGATGTTAACATTGCTCTTATTAATGAGTTAGCTCTTATTTTTAATAAGTTAGACATTGATACTGAAGAAGTACTTAGAGCAGCGGGAACGAAGTGGAACTTTTTACCATTTCGTCCTGGGTTAGTAGGGGGACATTGTATTGGTGTAGACCCGTACTATTTAACACATAAAGCCCAATCTATCGGATTGCATCCGGAAATTATTTTAGCGGCTCGCCGTTTAAATGACCGTATGGGTGAGCATGTGGCAACCCAGCTCATTAAGGAAATGGTGAAGCAACGTATACAAGTGGTTGGTGCACGTATTTTAGTAATGGGTCTCAGTTTTAAAGAAAACTGCCCAGATATTCGTAATACAAAAATTGTCGACTTTATTAAAGCTCTTAAAGAGTATGATCTAGATTTAGATATCTATGATCCATGGGTTGATGATACAGAAGTACAACACGAATATGGTTTAGCGCCAATTAAAGAATTACAACAAGGCTTGTATGATGCGATCGTCATTGCCGTAGCACATAATCAGTTTAAATCTATGAGTGCACAAGAGTTTCATGCCTTAGGCAAAGAGAAACATGTACTCTATGACTTGAAGTATGTTTTAGATAAATCAGAGACCAATATTAGGCTTTGATTTTATTTAATTAATAATTTAATTTGTTTAAAAAATGAGGAAGAGATGTTACAAGGCTCAACAATATTAGTAACAGGTGGAACAGGTTCTTTTGGTAATACATTTGTTCCTATGACATTGGAAAAATATAATCCTAAAAAAATAATTATTTTTTCTCGTGATGAAATGAAACAATGGGAGATGGCAAAGAAGTTTAAAGACGATAGCCGTGTTCGTTTTTTCATTGGTGATGTACGTGATAAAGAACGTTTATATCGTGCTTTAGATGGTGTTGATTATGTAGTACATGCGGCAGCAACAAAGATTGTACCAACTGCCGAGTACAACCCATTTGAATGTATCAAAACAAATATTAATGGCGCAATGAATCTAATTGATGCTTGTATTGATAAAAATGTAAAAGGTGTAGTTGCTCTTTCAACAGACAAAGCAAGTAGTCCAATTAACCTATACGGTGCAACAAAACTTGCTTCTGATAAATTGTTTGTTGCGGGTAATGCCTATTCTGGTGAGCATGGTACGAAATTTTCGGTTGTTCGTTACGGTAATGTAATGGGTTCTCGTGGTTCGGTTATTCCTTTCTTTATGTCAATTAAAGATAAAGGTATTTTACCAATCACTGATGACCGCATGACTCGTTTCATGATCTCTTTAGAGCAAGGTGTAGAGCTCGTTTGGCATGCATTTGAAGACATGGTTGGAGGCGAGATTTATGTGAAAAAAATCCCTTCAATGAAAGTAACAGAGCTTGCTAACGTTGTTGCACCAGAAGCAAAACAAGAAGTCGTTGGGATTCGACCTGGTGAGAAATTACATGAGCAAATGATTAGTGTCGAAGATGCTTATTATACTTATGAATATCCAGAGCATTATAAAATCTTGCCTGTAATTAATGATTGGGCAGAGACGGCAGAACGTATTAAAGACGGTAAAAGAGTCCCAGAAGGTTTCCACTATTCTAGTGATAATAATACTGAATGGATGAGTCCAGAAGATTTACAAAAATGGTTAACTGAAAACGCTGAGAAAGTAGGAAATATCTAAAATGTTCATCCCATATGGCAAACAAAATATAAATCAAGCAGATATTGATGCAGTTATTCAGGTTCTTCAATCTGACTTTTTGACGCAAGGGCCGCAAGTCCCATTGTTTGAAAAATCAGTTGCAGACCTGGTAGGGGCTAAATATGCCTTTGCTATGAATAGTGCGACGTCAGCTTTACATGTAGCTTGTTTGGCATTGGGATTGAAAAAAGGAGATGTTCTTTGGACGTCTCCTATTACCTTTGTTGCTTCAGCGAACTGTGCTTTATATTGTGAAGCTGATGTTGATTTTGTTGATATTGATCCAGATACGTATAACCTTTCAGTTGAGGCTCTGAAGGCAAAATTAGAGGTTGCAAAACGAAATAATAAATTACCGAAGATTGTTGTTCCTGTACATTTATGTGGGCAGCCATGTGACATGGAACAAATTCATGCACTTTCTCAAGAGTATGGTTTTAGCATTATTGAAGATGCATCCCATGCAATTGGTGGCAAATATAAAGAAAATTATATTGGTTCTAATCAGTATTCTGATATTACGATCTTCAGCTTTCATCCTGTCAAAATTATTACGACTGCTGAAGGTGGAATGGCACTTACGAATAATGAAGAGTTAGCCAAGAAAATTGATTTGTTACGTAGCCATGGCGTAACTCGTAACCCTGAGTTTATGACTAAACCGTCAGAAGGTCCATGGTATTACCAGCAGGTAGAGTTGGGTTATAACTACCGTATGACTGAGTTACAAGCAGCTCTGGGTGTTACACAATTGACTCGTCTAGAAGCTTTTGTGGCTAAACGACATGAAATTGCAAAAAAATATAATGAATTATTAAAAGATTTACCCTTAATTACACCTTATCAATTGCCAGAAACATACTCTGGATTGCATTTATACGTTATCCGTTTAAAACTTGATGCATTGAGCAAAGGCCGTAAAGAAATCTTTGAAACGTTGCGAGAGAAAGGTATTGGTGTCAACGTACATTATATTCCAGTACATACTCAACCTTATTATGAGCAGCTTGGTTTTAAGCAAGGGGACTTCCCTGAAGCTGAGGCTTATTACGAAGCGGCTATTAGCTTACCAATGTTCCCTGATTTGACTGATGAGCAAATTCAGTATGTTTACCAAACATTAAAAGAGGTGTTGGTATAACAATGCAACTGGCGGTTATTCCTGCGCGGGGCGGAAGTAAAAGAATTCCTCGGAAAAACATTAAAGACTTTTATGGTAAGCCAATGATTGCGTGGTCAATTGAGGCCGCACTTAAAAGTAGTTGTTTTGATGAAGTATGGGTTTCCACCGATGATAAAGAAATTGCAGATATTGCAATAGAGTATGGGGCTAAAGTACCTTTTATGCGTCCTGCACATTTGTCTGATGATTATGCAACCACCGCAGATGTAATGCAGCATGCTACTCAAGCTTTTTCTCAATTGCAGGGACAATCGCCAGACTATATCTGCTGTTTATATGCGACAGCACCTTTTGTACAAGCTAGTGATTTACAAGCAGGTTTACAATTATTAAAAAATAACCCACTAGATTATGCTTTTAGTGCAACAACATTTGCTTTTCCAATTCAAAGGGCGATTAAGCTTAATCAGGATGGAAACGTTGAAATGTTCCAGCCCGAAAACTTTGGTAAACGTTCACAAGATTTAGAAGAAGCTTGGCATGATGCTGGGCAGTTTTATTGGGGAACGGCAAAAGCTTGGTTAAATAAATCTGTAATTTTTTCAAATAAGTCACGGATTGTAGAACTACCTAGAACGCGAGTGCAAGATATTGATACTCCAGAAGATTGGCATCGTGCAGAGTTGATGGCACAGTTATTACTAGATGTATAAAGATGAAGTTTTGTTTTAGAGCTGATGCTTCTTTACATATAGGCTCAGGCCATGTAGTTCGTTGTTTAACTATTGCTGATGCCTTGGTGAAACAAGGACATGAAAGTTATTTTATTTGTCGGCAACATCACGGTAATCTGATTGAGTTTGTGCGCCAACGTGGTTATATGGTCTATGTTTTACCTGAACCAGCTCTAAACAATTCCGATAGTTTGTCAGAATATCAACGTTGGTTGGGTGTGACTGAGCAACAAGATGCCCAAGAAACATTAGATATTTTAAAAGAACACCCTGTAGACTGGATGATCGTAGATCACTACGGTCTTTCAATTGTATGGCAACAAATTGTGCGCCAACAGATTAATTGGATTGTTGCAATTGATGATTTGGCGAACCGACAACATGATGCCAATATTATTTTAGATTGTGGTTTAGCCAATACACCTGAAGACTATGCGAAACTAAATAAACGGAAAGGGCTTTATTTAACGGGTCCAAGCTATGCTTTATTACGCCCAGAGTTTCGTACAAAAAGATTATGGTTAGAACAACATCCAAAATCTTATAATCACGAAAATTTACGTGTTTTAGTAAATTTAGGCGGAATAGATAAAGATAACTTAACAGGAACTGTGTTAGAACTTCTATCTCATAATCAATTACGACAGCATTTATCTGTTACGGTTGTGATGGGGATTAATGCGCCATGGAAAGAGTCGGTTGTGGAATTGTCAAAAAAACTCCCGTTTCATAGTACGGTTCTCATTAATGCCAATAATATGGCTGATTTAATGGCTGAACATGATTTGGCAATTGGTGCTGCAGGAAGTACAGCTTGGGAAAGATGTTGTTTGGGACTACCTACAATAATGGTCTGTATGGCAGATAACCAAAAAATGATTGCAAAATATTTGCATGATTTAGGGGGGGCGGTCTCTCTCGATCAAACAGAGCTTAACGAGAAATTGTTAATGACATTGCAGCAGTTTAATCAAATGCACTTAAGCACAATGCATCAAAAGGCTTTATCTATTACAGAAGGTTTAGGTACAGATTTGTTATTGAAAACTATTTTTTCCGAAGAGTTTAATGCATGTTAGATAAGAAGAATGCGCAGCTTAGAGCGTTAAATGCAAATGATCTGGAAATGGTTTTGCAATGGCGTAATCATGATGAAATTCGTAAATGGATGATCAATTCAGATGTCATTGCTTTAAGTGATCACCTTGCTTGGTTTGAGCGTAACAAAGAAAGAACTGATCGATTATTTTTCATCTTTGAATATCAGCAGCAGCCCCAAGGTTATATTTCATTTATTGCAGTTCCCAACAGTTCAGTTTATGAGTGGGGGTTTTATATAAAACCTCAAGCTGAAAAAGGAATGGGGCATTTATTGGGCAGTACTGCACTAGATTTTGCATTTGAGCAACTTAAAATTGAAAAAGTTTTTGGTCAAGTTTTAGATTTCAATGAAAAATCATTGAGTTTTCACAAAAAAATGGGCTTTTTGCAAGAAGGTTTATTGAGAAAACATTTTAAAGATGAACGTGGCGAATTTGATATACATCAGTTCGGTTTGCTACGAAAAGAATGGCTAGAGGAAAAATGAGATGAGCAAAAAAATTACAATTAATAACCGTAATATTGGTACAGACTTTCCACCCTATATAATTGCTGAGCTTTCAGCAAACCATAACGGACGTTTAGAAACAGCCCTAAAAATTATCGAAGAAGCAAAGCGTTGTGGTGCAGATGCGATCAAACTGCAAACATATAGTGCAGATACTATTACGCTTAATAGCCAAAATGAAGAGTTTATGATTCGTGGTGGTTTATGGGATGGTCAATCTTTATATGAACTCTATCAAAAAGCTCAGATGCCATGGGAATGGCATAAACCTCTTTTTGAACATGCTCGTGCTTTAGACATTACCATTTTTAGTTCTCCATTTGACCGGACAGCAGTAGATTTACTTGAAGATCTTAATGCTCCCGCATATAAAATTGCTTCTTTTGAGGCGGTTGACTTACCACTCATTAAATATGTAGCTTCAACCGGTAAACCAATGATTATCTCTACAGGCATGGCAGATAAAGAAGAAATTGGTGAGGCAATTCAAGCTGCTTACGATGGTGGATGTAAAGAGCTTGTGGTTTTACATTGTGTGAGTGGCTATCCTGCACCTGCAGAAGATTATAATTTGCTCACTATGGTTGATATGGCGAAATCATTTGATGTTCCAATTGGATTGTCTGATCATACTTTAGATAACACAACTGCAATTACTGCTGTAGCATTAGGTGCATGTTTAATTGAAAAACACTTTACTCTTGATCGTAATGGTGGCGGACCAGATGATAGTTTCTCTTTAGAACCAAAAGAGTTGCAACACTTATGTCAATCTGCAAAAACCGCATGGCAAGCTCTTGGTGGTGTTGACTATGGAAGAAAGTCTAGTGAACAAGGTAATGCTCAATTTAGACGTTCGCTTTACTTTGTAAAAGACTTAAAAGCGGGGGATGTGATTGATGAGTCTAGCATCCGTAGTGTCCGTCCTGGCTATGGTCTACCACCTAAATTTTATGATGAGCTTATAGGAAAAAGAGTCAATCAAGATATTTCAAAAAATATAGCTACAAGTTTTGATTGCATTGATAGATGAAAAAACATTTGTTATCCATATTTAATCTAGCAGTACGAGGGTTAAATTTAGCCAGTAAATTTATTTTAATTGTTTTTCTGGCTAAATTTCTAACAGTTGCAGAGCTAGGGTTATATGGGCTGATTGCTGCGACAATTAATTTTGCTATGTATTTTATCGGGCTTGATTTTTATGTTTACAGCAATCGGGAATTACTGAAAAGCTCAGATATTCAAAGAAATAAAATTGTGAGTAGTCATGCACAACTATTATGTTTTGCTTATCTATTTGCTTTACCTACTTTGTCTATTATTTTCTTTAAAGATTTTTTGTCACTGGAATACCTTATTCCATTTTATGGGCTAATTATACTAGAGCATTTAAATCAAGAGTTTACACGTTTGCTAATTGTGTTGAAAAAACCAATTAGTTCTAATTTGTTGCTATTTGTACGTTCTGGTGGTTGGAGTTTTATTATAGTTCTCCTGCATTTTTTACATGTCCATTTAACCTTAATGGATGTTTTGAATGTCTGGATAGTGGCTGAAATATTATGTTTCTTATTGAGCATAATTCTACTTTATAGAGAGCAGGTTCGTCTTTATCTATTTCAACAAGTGAATTGGAGTTGGATCTGGAAGGGGCTAAAAATTTGTTTGCCTTTTATGCTCGGTACTTTGGCTGTACGTGCAATATTTACTGGTGATCGTTACATACTAGAATATTTTTATGATGCTAATATTTTAGCGGCATATGTCTTTTTTGCTTCGTTAGCTGCTGCAACAATGAGTTTTATGGATGCAGCGGTTTTTTCATTTGATTACCCTGAGCTGGTGAGGTCAATGAATACACGAAATAATAAGCATAGAGAGCTTATAAAAAAACTATATAAAAAAGTAGCTTCTTTACTGATTTTGATTAATCTGAGCGCATATGTCTTTATTGATTTGTTGTTAAGATTAATTGGAAAAGACATTTTTAATTCTTATCTAAATTACTTTTATTTATTAATGTTAGTGCAGGTTTTATATGCTTTTAGCATGATCCCTCATTATATTCTATATGCCTTGGATGCAGATAAACCTATTATTGTAACTCAAATATCTAGTTTGGTTATCTTTCTTTTACTTTGTTTTAGTCTGATTGGATTATTGCAGGAAGATTATGGGATATTTATTGCATTATTAGTTTCATTCTCTTTCTTGTTTTTGTCGAAATATATCTATTCTTGGAGATTGTTAAAGAAATATGAACATTCTTATTCTAGTTAACCCAGCGAAAAATTATAAATATTTTTTCTATAATGTTGCTAAATCATTGGTAGATTTAGGTCATAGTGTATATTATGCGTATGACACTGAAAAAAATAAAATTTTATTTCCTATCCCTGAAATAGATGAGTCATCTAAGAGCTATTTTTTTGATGTTTTTTTTAAAACTAATCAAGAAGAAAATTTGCAGTCTAATGATGAATTTCTTTTTGATTGTACTTGGGGGGAATATTTTTATTCAGATTTTGATCGATTTTTAACTCATGGTTATAATTTAGAAAAAGATGCTGAAGAGTGGGTAAAAATCCGTAAAAAGATGGATAGTTTTTTTTATAAGATTATAACAGAAAGAAATATTGATCTCGTGTTGTATGAAAATATTTCCAATAGTTTTGAGTACTCAGCATATAGAGTAGCTCAAACATTAGGGAAAAAGTATTTTGGTTTAATTGCATCACGTATACCTGGGCGCTATGAAATTCAAACTTCTATTATTGATGATTTATTGGTAGATTTAGAATTGGTGAAGGAAAAGCCGCTTACAGAAGAAGAAATAAATTGGTATGAAGATTATAAATCTAATATTAACAAAATTGAACCCGATTATATGAAACAAAATGGGTTAGATAATGTTTCTTTGTTGAATAAGCTGAGTTCTAATATTTTTTATAAAATCATTAGGTCTATAAAAGCTGATATTAAATATGGAGCAAAATCAGATTATGCTAGTGGGCTTCTATTTTTGAGGGTTTTGTCCGCCGTGAAAGTTGCTGTAAATAGAAGATTAAATCATAAAAAAACAAAAAAATACTTTCTGAAAATAGATGAGGTTAATGAGGTTAAACAGCAGCATAAGTTCTATGTTTATCCTATGCACTATCATCCTGAATCATCAACGTCGGTATTGGCTCCGCAATATACAAATGAATATCACAATATATTAAATATTTCTAATAATTTGCCATTTGGGCAATATTTGTATGTAAAAGATCATAGAAGTGCAATCGGTTTAAACTCAGATGAATTTTATAGAAAAATTTCAGCATTACCTGCAGTCAGGTTAATTCCCGCAGAATATAATATTAAAGATTTAATAAAATACTCTGCTGGTGTGATAACGGTTAATAGTACTGCTGGTTATGAGGCTCTTATCTTGGGTAAGCCAGTATATCTATTGGGTAATGTTTTTTATCAGAATTTTTCTAATGTTATCCGTCTAGAAAATTTTGATAGCCTTAGATCTTATTTAGGAAAACCTACTGAGTTTATAGAAAATGCGGCAGATATTGTTGCTTATAGACGCATAACTTATGAAGGATTACTTAATTTTAATATAGTTGATTATGAAGATAACAAATATTTTTTTGATCAGCTTGCATTAAACATTGAAGAAAAGATGACAATATGAATCTGCTAATCATATCCATTCTAACTTTTATTTTATTAGGAATTAATATTGTTATTTCTAATGAGATGCCAATAGGGCGTATCTATATTGATTATATATCAATAATTATTCTAGTTTTTTGGTTTATTATTGCTGTTAAAAGATTTAAAGTTCCTTTCTTATCTAATATTTATTTTTCCTTAACTGTTTTAACCACTGTTTGTATTTCTATAATTTTAGAGCATGGGATTTTTTTGACTGAAATTCAAGAGGTTACTTACAAAACTGGTTTGCCAACTCGAGCTTCGATGCAAGTATTTCTGTTATTTAGCGGGCTCTTTTATGGCTATTCTTATCTAGATAAATATATTAAAAAAGTTAGTTTTTTTAAGTTTGATCCTTATTCTAATTTTCTGATAGAACGATCATTCATAGCTATAGTTTTTATAAGCTTTTTAATATTGTTAGGTATTTTTTTGATTTATGGCTTTCCTTTTTCAATGAGTTTACACAGGCAGAATTATTGGGCTTCTTATGCACCTAGTTGGGGAGCTACAATAGTGAATGCTATAATACAATTTAATCTTGGATTAGGTTATTTATTTTATAAGAATAAATCAAAATTTTATTTGAATTTAATGCTTTTTTCTATTTTTGTACTTTTTTGCGCAGGGGTACGGTTTACTGGGATAATAACAACATTATTTTTATTCTTTACTCCTCTAATTGTTCTTAATAAGGATTCTGTTAAACTTCTTAATAAAAAAGTTATAGTTGGTTTGGGTTTTATTTTTACCTTCGTTGTAGTGGGAATATTTCTAGGTTTCCAAAGTTTAGATGATATTTCAACTTCTGAGCGCTTTTTTACAAGGGTTAGTTTACAGCCACAAATGTGGTGGATTATTGACATAAATTCATCTGTTTTCCCACGTGACATATACACAACCTTAATCCATTACTTCGGTTTTGGGGCTGATTCTAAGTCCGTAGGTCCATATTTCTTCATGTATCAGTTTGCACCTACATATATTGCTGAAAGTTTGTTTGAAACAGGGAGTACTTTTACATCGATTGGAATTTTTAATCATGTATATTTTTTTGGGTATTTTTTTGGTGGATTATTAAACTTTATATATGGGTTTGTTTTAGCTATTTTTACTTGGCTATTTGTTAGTTCTATTAAATCTAATAATCTAATTGTTGTCCTGCTTGTTTTTAGATTAATGTATACTATGCAAATTATTATTGTATCCGCTACTAACTATCAATTATTTACTTTTAAATATCTTTTATTTCTACTCATAATACTATTCTTAATAGTCCTATCTATGCGGGAAAAACATCATAAGGTGTGATATATGGTTAATGATTTTTACTTTTCAGTATTGATGTCTTTATATCATAAAGAAAAGCCTGAATATCTGGAAAAATGTTTTGAAAGTATTTGGAATAAGCAAAACTTAAAACCTAGCGAAATTGTATTAGTTTTAGATGGTCCAGTTGGCGATGTGCTTAACGCATGTGTACAAAAGTGGCAGTTAAAGATTGGAGATTATTTAAAAGTAGTTGCACTACCTCAAAATGTTGGTCTTGGAAAAGCATTAAATGAAGGTTTGAAACAGTGCAGTTATGAATGGGTTTTCCGTATGGATACGGATGATATCTGTACTCCTGATCGTTTTGAAAAGCAGCTTACTTTTATAAAGCAGAATCCTGAGGTTGTTTTATTTAGTGGGCAAGTGATGGAGTTTGATCAAGACATTTCTGATGCGAATGTTCTTAAATCTGTGCCAGTGACACATGAAGAAATTAAAGAATTTGCACAAAAGCGTTGTCCTTTTAATCATATGACAGTAGCTTATAAGCGAGATATAATCTTAGAGTTAGGTGGTTACCAGCACCATTTATTCATGGAAGACTACAATTTGTGGCTACGTGTGATTGGCAATGGCTACCAAGTTGCAAATCTTCCAGATGTACTTTTATATGCTCGTGTTGGTAATGGCATGCATGCACGTCGTAAAGGTTTCGAATATATTAAAAGTGAAAAACAGTTACTAGATTTAAAAAAACAACTAAAGTTACAAAATCCTCTATATGCTAACATGCTGTTTCTGGTACGGTCTGCGTTTAGACTGTTACCAGCGAATTTATTAGGTACAATTTATAATACCTTTCTTCGTAAAGATATTAAAAAATGAGTGAATGAAAATATGAAGCGTTTAGTAGACATAGTCATTTCTTTAATAGCTTTAACTGTTCTGTCGCCAATATTTCTGATAGTTGCTTATAAAGTCCGTAAAAATTTAGGTTCACCAATATTCTTCTACCAAGAAAGACCAGGAAAGGACGGAAAATTATTTAAAATGATTAAGTTCCGTTCGATGAAGGACGCTTTTGATGCAGAAGGAAACCCGTTGCCAGATGAGGCACGTATAACTCCATTTGGTCAAAAATTGCGTTCTACGAGCCTAGATGAAATGCCGCAATTGATCAATGTGCTTAAAGGTGACATGAGTGTAGTTGGACCTCGTCCAATGCTTAAAGACTTTGTTGCATTATATTCACCAGAGCAGGCGCGTCGTTTAGAAGTGCGTCCAGGAATGACAGGCCTTGCTCAGGTAAGTGGCCGTAATGAACTCGACTATGAAGAGCGATTTAAGTGTGATGTATGGTATGTAGATAACCACAACGTTTGGGTTGACTTTAAAATTATGTTTAAAACAGTCAAAGTGATGACTAAACGTGAAGGCATTAACGCGCCAGGACATGTTGGACCATCTTTATTTAAAGGTAATGATGCTCCAGAAAATGTTGATTCTTCTGTAAAGTAAATTTTGTATCTTGAAATCTTTGTTATGATCAAAAAAGCAGTTTTACCGGTAGCCGGTCTAGGCACACGTTTTTTACCAGCAAGTAAGTCAATTCCAAAGGAAATGGTGACTGTTGTTGACCGTCCAGCCATTGAATATGTAGTGCGTGAGGCAGTTGAAGCAGGAATTGAACAAATTATTTTGGTAACTCACTCTTCAAAAGCGTCAATTGAAAATTATTTTGATCGAAACTTTGAATTAGAAACAACATTAGAGCAAAAAAAGAAATTTGATTTACTTGCAGAAATTACCCAAATTGTTCCACCTCATGTGAGCGTTGTAAGTGTAAGACAACCTCAGCCTTTAGGGTTAGGACATGCAGTTTTATGTGCAAAGAGTATTGTTGGTCAAGATGATTTTGCAGTGTTATTACCAGATGTGTTGGTGAAAGACGACTCGGGGCGAAATGATTTAACCCGTATGATCGCACGCTATGATGCAATTCAAGCCGCCCAAATTATGGTAGAAGCCGTACCTGATCATCTTGTTGATCAATATGGAATTGTAGATGTAGCATATAGCCCTAATGAGGGTGAAAGTATTGCTATGCAAGGCATTGTTGAAAAACCTGCTATTGGCTCTGCACCTTCTAATCTTTCTGTGGTTGGCCGTTATATATTACCTGCAAAAATTATGCACCTTTTGGAAAACACGCCAAAAGGTGCAGGTAATGAAATTCAGTTAACAGATGCGATTGCGATGTTACAAGAAACAGATATTGTTGAAGCCTATCGTATGCAAGGCCAAACGTTTGACTGCGGTAGTAAGCTTGGATATTTAAAAGCTGTATTACATTATGGAATTCAACATCCTAAATTAGGGTCGGAATTTAAGCAGCTAATTCAAGAGCTTAAGTTGTAGTATTGTGTAGTTCTACTTAAGTATTTGTAAAAACTGCTGAATATAATAAACAATCAATATATTCTCTTCCCTCAACGGGAAGAGAAATCTATAGAATATTAAAAAATCAGGTGTGCAATGAAAATCGCAGTGTTTGGAACCACCTTACACGCTGGTGTAATGGCAGCATTACTAGCTGAATATGGCAATCAGATTTATTGGTGCACAAGTGTCACCTGCGAAGAAAATATTTCTGTACTTTCTTACCAAGATCAAGAAGTTAATAATTATTTGAATAAACAAAGAAAATCGGGCTTTCTTCAAGAAAGTCCTTTTTCTACTATTCCACTTGATGTTGAGGTTTATTTATTCTGTTTTAGTCCCACACAAATTCAACTTGCTTTAAATACGGTTGAGAAGTTAAGCCAACGTCCTATTGTTCATCCTAGATTAATGGTAAATGGTTCTACATTTGGCTTACATGGAACTGATCAGTTAAAACAATATTTACCAAAAGACGAGTGGGTTTATTTCCCTGATGTAATTCAAGAAGGAAATGCCATTAACAGCGTATTGAATGTAAAACATGTCATTGTTGGTGTTGAGTCCAATCATGCACGGGATACAATGCAGGAGCTGCTACGCCCATTTTTCCGCTTTAGTTATCAATACTTATTTATGCCGATCTTGGACGCTGAGTTTACCAAACTTAGTATTTCTGGCATGTTGGCGACCCGCATTAGTTATATGAATGACTTAGCTATGGTGGCAGAGAAACTCGGTATTGATATTGCTAATGTGAAGCATGGAATTGCGGCCGATACACGTATTGGTGCGGCTTACTTGTCTGCTGGAGTCGGTTTTGGTGGTGAAAACTTTTCGCATGATATTTTAACACTTTCAAGTACTGTTTCTGAAACTGGAGCAAAAAGTCGACTGTTAGAGCAGGTATGGGCGATTAACGAACAACAAAAAGAAATTTTATTCCGTAAGCTGTGGAATTATTATCATTGTAATTTGAATGGTAAAACCGTGGCTATTTGGGGTGCATCCTTCAAAGAAAATACCTCAAGCATACATAACTCGCCAATTCATATTTTATTAGCTGCATTGTGGGCGCAAGGTGTAACAGTACGTTTGCATGATCCTCAAGCATTAGATGAAATTGCTGCTATATATGGTGACCGTAAGGATTTAGTACTGTGTACTGATCAATATGAGGCTGCTCGAGGTGCACATGCCTTATGTTTGGTTACTGCATGGAAACAGTACTGGAGTCCTGACTTTAAGCAGTTACAACAATTGATGCAACATCCTTTAATTTTGGATGGGCGTAATATTTATGACCCAGCATATGTAAAGGCTAAGGGCTTTGCTTATGAAGGAGTAGGTCGTTTATGAGTAAATCTATCGAGAAATTTCCTAAAGAGTTGGTTTCACCTTTACTAAAGTTACAGTTAATGGGTGAGAAAAATTCAAAGTTACACATAAAAGAATTGTTCGCTTCAGAACCGGATCGCTTTCAACAATATTCTATAAAATTTGATCCATTAGTTTTTGATTATAGTAAGCATCGTGTTACTAAAGACATTTTGGAACAATTGACTGCTCTTGCGAAAACTAAACAATTAAATCAATGGATAGAGTGTCTTTTTTCACAAGACAAAGTAAATTGTACGGAGCAACGTGCAGCAATGCATTGGGCACTACGCTTGCCAGTTGACTATTCGAAGTTTCCAGAGTTAACGGCTCAAGTCCATAGCCAGTTACAACGTATGTATGCCTTAGTGGAAAAGATTCATGCTGGTCAATATCGCGGTGCAACCGGTGAAGTGATTCAAGATGTTGTGAACATCGGTGTGGGTGGTTCTGATTTAGGGCCACAAATGGTCACCCATGCGTTGTCAGATTTTAAAGTGAAAACGGCTAAACCTTTAAATGTTCACTTTGTATCGACTATGGATGGTAGTCAGTTGTCGGAGTTGCTCCACCAACTTCGTCCAGAAACGACACTATTTATTATTTCTTCAAAATCTTTTGGAACGATTGATACTTTATCAAATGCCCAAACCGTACGTCAGTGGCTTGAAAAAACTTTGGGAACACATGCCCGAGTTTTAAAAAGCCATTTTGTTGGAGTATCAACAAAAGCAGATAAAATGACTGAATGGGGGATTGCCCCAGAAAATCAATTACTGCTTTGGGACTGGGTAGGTGGCCGTTATTCATTGTGGTCATGCATTGGTTTACCTATTGCGTTGAGTATCGGGGTTGAAGGTTTTCAGCAACTCTTAGCTGGTGCTCATGCAGTAGATGAACATTTTCAAAATACAAGTTATGAGCAAAATATTCCTGTTTTAATGGGGTTGTTAGGCGTTTGGAACAATAATTTTTTAAATATTCAAACTCATGCCGTATTGCCTTATGATGGTCGATTAAAGTATTTCGCTGCTTATTTACAGCAGCTTGAAATGGAGTCTAATGGTAAATCGGTACAACGTGACGGTCAAAAAGTCGAACTTGATACGTGCCCAATTGTATGGGGGGAAGTTGGACCAAATGCTCAACACGCCTTCTATCAGTTATTACATCAAGGAACTCAAGCAGTAAGCTGTGATTTTATTGCGCCAGTCCAACGCTATAACGCTGACCATTTTACCTATGTTGAAAATGCAGAGGCTTTAGTCGAGCAGCATCATCTTGCATTATCGAATTGTTTGGCCCAATCAAGATTATTGGCCTTTGGTAATGAAGCTTTAGACTCAACTGAATTAGAAAAATTGCCGATTTACAAGCAATATGAAGGTAACCAACCGAGTTCAACCCTGTTATTGAAAGAGTTGAATCCATATAGTTTGGGAATGTTAATTGCTTTATATGAGCATAAAGTTTTTGTGCAGTCTGTAATTTGGAATATTAACCCGTTTGATCAATGGGGTGTCGAAAAAGGCAAGCAGATTGCTGATCAGCTATTACCTATTTTAAATGGGGTTCAAAATGATCTTTCATCATTAGATGCCTCAACACGTGGATTAATTAAAATATTATTAGGAAAAGTAGATGGCTAAAATCCTAGTTACTGGTGGCGCTGGTTATATTGGTTCACATACCTGTGTAGAGCTTTTACAGGCTGGTCATGAAGTGATTGTTTTTGACAATCTATCAAACAGTTCTGAAGAGTCATTAACGAGAGTCCAAGATATCACACAAAAGAGTTTAGCTTTTGTTAAGGGTGATATTCGTAATGCAAATGAACTTGATCGCGTGTTTCAGGATCATTCAATTGATGCTGTAATTCACTTCGCAGGTTTAAAGGCAGTAGGTGAAAGTCAGGAAAAACCGCTGATTTATTTTGATAATAATATTGCTGGTAGTATTCAACTCGTTAAGTCGATGGAAAAAGCAGGTGTCTATACGCTTGTGTTTAGCTCTTCTGCGACAGTATATGACGAGGCCAATATATCACCATTAAATGAAGATATGCCAACAGGTATGCCAAGTAATAACTATGGCTATACTAAACTGATTGTTGAGCAATTGCTGCAAAAACTGTCAAATTCAAATTCTAAATGGTCGATAGCTTTACTACGCTATTTTAACCCAGTTGGTGCACATAAGAGTGGTCGTATTGGTGAAGACCCACAAGGTATTCCAAATAATTTAATGCCTTATGTGACTCAAGTTGCTGTAGGTCGCCGTGAAAAGCTATCTATTTATGGTAACGACTACAATACTGTAGATGGGACTGGGGTACGTGACTATATCCATGTCGTCGATTTGGCGAATGCACATTTATGTGCTCTAAATAATCGATTAGAAGCTACAGGTTGCCGTGCATGGAATATTGGCACAGGTAATGGTTCATCAGTTTTGCAAGTTAAAAATACATTTGAGCAAGTTAATGGTGTGCCTGTTGCTTTTGAGTTTGCACCACGTCGAGCAGGCGATGTAGCAACATCTTTTGCTGATAACGCTCGCGCAGTTGCTGAGCTAGGTTGGCAGCCGCAATATGGTTTAGAAGATATGCTTAAGGATAGTTGGAATTGGCAGAAGCAGAACCCTAATGGCTATAACTAAGTAAATAAAAAAAGGAGCAAATCGCTCCTTTTTTATTGTTGATTAGCTCTGAATCAATCCAGTTAACTCATCTACATAATATTGCATTGGCTGAGCTTGGCGATCGGCACGGCTTTCAATATTGAGACGTAATAAAGGCTCAGTGTTTGAAGCACGCACATTAAAACGCCATGCACCAAAGTCGAGGCTTACACCATCGGTACGATCAATTTGTGGATTTTGATCAGCATAGAAATCGAAAATCTTTTGAATAGTGATCTGTGTATCAGCCACTTTAAAGTTGATTTCACCACTGCAAGGAAATTTGCTAATCATATTTTCAACGAGTGTTGAAAGTGTTTGTCCTGTTTCAGAGAGTAGGGCAACAGTGAGTAACCAAGGAATCATGCCGCTGTCGCAGTAAGCAAAGTCACGGAAATAGTGATGTGCACTCATTTCGCCGCCATATACCGCATTGTGTTCACGCATAACGTCTTTAATGAATGCGTGACCAGATTTTGACTGTACAGCGACACCTTTGTATTCATCTACGATATCAAATGTGTTCCACACTAAACGTGGGTCATGCACAATTTTCTCGCCTGATTGCTTAATCAAGAAAGCTTGAGCCAATAGACCAACAATATAGTAGCCTTCAATGAACTGACCTTTTTCATCAAATAAGAAGCAGCGGTCAAAGTCGCCGTCCCAGGCAATTCCCATATCTGCTTTATGCTCAATTACAGCATTACGGGTACTGTCACGGTTTTCAATTAAAATTGGGTTGGGAATCCCATTTGGGAAAGTACCATCTGCTTCATGGTGAATTTTAATAAATTCAACCGGTACATTAAGCGCTTTAAATTTTTCTTCAATGGCATCAATCACATGACCAGCTGCACCATTACCCGCGTTTGCCACTAACTTTAATGGACGGATTTTTGCAGGTTCAATATAAGTCAGTAGATGGTCAACGAACTCAGGCAAAATGTTATAGCTTTGCGTTGTACCTTTTTGGCTAACTTCTTCAAAGTTATTGGTCTCTGCTAAAGCCTGAATTTCTTTTAAACCGGTATCAGCACTAATTGGACGAGCATTTTCTCGTACTAATTTCATGCCATTATAGTCCATTGGATTATGGCTAGCAGTAACTTCGATACCACCTTGTACATCTAAATGGAAAGCGGCGAAATAGACTTCTTCAGTTCCTGTCATGCCTAAATCAAGCACATTCACACCCGCATCATTTAACCCGCGGATGGTCGCTTGTTTTAAATCTTCACTGCTGAGACGAATATCACAACCTACAACTACAGTCTTTGGTTTATAGATTTGTCCGTAAGCGCGGCCAATTTTATAGGCGATTTCTTCATTCAATTCGGTGCCGAGTTTGCCTCGGATATCATAAGCTTTAAAACACGTTAAAGTAGTCATTATTCAATTCAATACATGTGGTTTGAGTTGTGTGCACATTATACATGGATCATCAAATTGGTACGTTTATAGTTTTTATATTCAAATTTTGCACTTCATTTCTGTAAGTCATATTTAAGTTTATAAGAAAGTTTTTTACGACTTTAGTCTAATAATTAAATCCAAAAGTTTGAAATATCTTGATTTTACTCAACCATATTGGTCATACCAATATTGATGGTTATTTAATGATTGATCTTGCCAATATCTCTGTTTATGATGCTGTCTGTGGTTTAAGGAATAACATTTGCACTTAATTTTTAATTGGTCATACCAATTGTGTTGAATGTTTAAGAATTTAAGGTAAAAAAATTCGCCCCGGCATTTCAAGGAGATGACAATGCTCAATATGTGGCAACAACTTTATGACCCTTTAAATAATATTTGGCTGTCCAGTGCGGTTGCGTTAATCCCGATTATTTTCTTCTTTTTAGCATTAGCAGTTTTTCGTTTAAAAGGCAGTATCGCGGGCACAGGCACAGTCATTATTGCATTATTGATTGCATTATTTTTCTATCAAATGCCGGGTCAAATGGCCTTTGCGTCAATCATTTACGGTTTCTTTTACGGTCTATGGCCAATTTCATGGATCATTATCGGGGCAGTTTTTTTATACAAAATTTCGGTAAAAACAGGTCAGTTTGAGATTATTCGCTCAAGCATTTTGTCGATTACTGAAGACCAACGTCTGCAAATGCTATTGGTTGGTTTTGCATTTGGTACTTTCCTTGAAGGGGCGGCGGGTTTTGGTGCTCCTGTCGCAATTACCGCTGCACTCCTTGTCGGTTTAGGGTTTAAGCCACTTTATGCTGCTGGTTTATGTTTAATTGTAAATACGGCGCCAGTGGCATTTGGTGCAATGGGTATTCCAATTATTGTGGCGGGGCAGGTTTCTGGTGTAGACACCATGGAAATTAGCCAGATGGTGGGCCGTCAGTTGCCATTTTTAACGCTGATTGTGCTGTTCTGGATTATGGCGATTATGGATGGCTGGCGTGGTGTTAAGGAAACTTGGCCTGCGGTAGTTGTCGGTGGTGGTTCGTTTGCGATTGCTCAGTATCTTACATCTAACTTTATTGGCCCTGAATTACCAGACATTACCGCAGCAATTGCATCATTGGTGAGCTTAACTTTACTGTTCCGTGTTTGGAAACCAAAACATATTTTCCGTTTTGAACCTGAAGCTGGCCAAACTTTAACTCAGCAACCAACCACGGTTCAACCTTATAGCATTGGCAAAATTGTGAAGGCATGGTCTCCATTTGCCATCTTAACAGTCATGGTGACCATCTGGAGTGTTAAGCCATTTAAAGCATTATTTGCAAAAGATGGTGCTCTTGAGCACTGGATTTTTAAACTTGAAGTGCCGTACTTGCATAAACTGGTCGAAAAAATGCCACCAATTGTGGCAGAGATGAAGCCATACGAAGCGATTTATAAATTTGACTGGTTCTCTGCAACAGGTACTGCAATTTTTATTGCCGCAATCATCACTGCTATTTTCTTAAAAATGAAAGCAAGTGAGGCAGTTACAACCTTTGGTGAAACACTCAATGAGCTAAAAACACCGATTTATTCAATTGGTATGGTGTTGGCTTTTGCTTTTATTGCGAACTATTCAGGTTTATCTGCAACTTTGGCTTTGGCTCTATCGCATACGGGTCATGCGTTTACTTTCTTCTCACCGTTTTTGGGTTGGCTTGGTGTGTTCCTTACGGGTTCAGACACGTCTTCAAATGCTTTGTTCTCGGCATTACAGGCGACCACAGCTCAGCAGATTGGTATTCCAGAAGTGTTATTGGTCGCTGCTAATACCAGTGGTGGCGTAACAGGGAAGATGATTTCTCCGCAATCAATTGCCATTGCGTGTGCCGCAGTAGGCTTAGTTGGAAAAGAGTCTGACTTGTTCCGTTTCACGGTAAAACATAGCATCATATTCACTGTCTTTGTTGGCATCATTATTACGGTTCAGGCTTATCTGGTGCCGTGGATGATTCCATAACTCCAGTGAAGGAAACGCGATGAGAATCTCCGATCAAGTGGTCATGAAATTGCAGGCATTAATTGAAGAACGTCACATGAAAAAAGGTGATCGTTTGCCTGCCGAGCGCCAGCTTGCAACTAGCTTAGGGGTTTCTCGTCCGTCTTTGCGTGAAGCAATTCAACAGCTCAATAGTCAAGGTGTACTGATTAGTCGCCGCGGCGATGGGACTTATATTCAGCAGTTACCTGAACAGTGGCCACAGCAACTGATTGTGAACCCGATTAGTAACCTGATTGAAGAAGATCCGCTGTACCGTTTTGATGTGCAAGAGGCGCGGTTATTGCTTGAGGGCGGCACGGCATGGTATGCCGCATTACGTTCAACGCCTGAAGATCGCGCCAAAATCCGTCATTTTTTCAATGAAATTAGTCGTCACCAAAATGCGGGTGACTCAGCTCAGGCCGCGGTGGCAGATGCTGAGTTCCACTTGGCGATTGCTGAAGCATCACACAATGTAGTGCTGATTCAAATGATGCGTAGCCTGTTTGATTTGCTGCAATATAACGTCTTGTTAGGACGTAAGAAAGTTTATAACGACCCCGTAAATGGTGACTTGCTGAGTGAGCAGCATTTTCAGGTGATGGATGCTATTGATCGTAAAGATCCCGAGGCCGCACGCCAAGCTGTCTGCGGTCATATTGAATTTGTGATTAATCATGTGCGTTCTCTGGATGAAGACGAAGCTCGCCAGAAACGTGCAAATCGTTTAAATAGAGTTGATTCAAAATGATTATATCTTCTGGCAATGATTATCGTGCTGCGGCACAACGTCGCTTACCTCCATTTTTATTTCACTACATTGATGGTGGAGCGTATTCGGAATATACCTTAAAGCGTAACGTACAAGATTTGTCAGAAATTGCATTGCGTCAACGTGTGCTCAACGACATGTCAGCGTTAAGTTTAGAGACAAAACTGTTTAATGAAACGCTGTCGATGCCAGTTGCATTGGCACCTGTGGGTTTAACAGGTATGTATGCACGTCGTGGTGAAGTGCAGGCCGCGATGGCAGCCGATAAAAAAGGTATTCCATTTACGCTTTCAACGGTTTCAGTGTGTCCGATTGAAGAAGTTGCACCTGCAATTAACCGTCCTATGTGGTTCCAGCTTTATGTGCTACGCGACCGTGGTTTTATGCGTAATGCTTTGGAACGTGCAAAAGCAGCAGGCTGCTCAACACTGGTATTTACCGTAGATATGCCTGTGCCGGGTGCGCGCTACCGTGATGCTCATTCGGGTATGAGTGGACCAAATGCTGCGATGCGCCGTTATATGCAGTCTATGTTCCATCCACATTGGTCGTGGAATGTCGGCTTAATGGGTCGTCCGCACGACTTGGGCAATATCTCTAAATATTTAGGTAAACCGACTGGGCTTGAAGACTATATTGGTTGGTTAGGTTCGAACTTCGACCCATCCATTTCATGGAAAGACCTTGAGTGGATTCGTGAATTTTGGGATGGCCCAATGGTGATTAAGGGCATTTTAGATCCTGAAGATGCCAAAGATGCTGTACGTTTTGGTGCAGATGGCATTGTGGTGTCGAATCATGGTGGTCGTCAGTTAGATGGCGTGATGTCGTCTGCTCGTGCATTGCCTGCAATTGCTGATGCCGTCAAAGGTGATTTGGTGATTTTGGCTGACTCAGGCATTCGTAATGGTCTAGATGTGGTGCGTATGTTGGCGCTCGGTGCCGATACGGTTTTACTTGGCCGTGCATTTGTTTATGCCTTGGCAGCAGCAGGTGGGCAAGGAGTTTCAAACTTGCTTGATTTGATTGATAAAGAAATGCGTGTTGCGATGACGCTCACAGGTGCTAAGTCGATTTCAGATATTAATGCGGATTGTTTAGTACAGGCGATGAAGCTCTAATATTTTCGTATTAACTTTGATGATATTGGCACGACGGAATCGTATCGGAAAAAGTTCAATAGAAGTAGCTAATTGACGTTACTTTTTAAAAAAGTAACCAAAAACTTTAGTTTCGATGACGGTACGTCCTTGCTACCGCATCGAAACGGCGGCATCCCTGCCGCCAACCACGATAGTAAATATAGGGCTGATTCACATTAGAGAATGGGCTAATTAAATTATAAATTACAAACGGTAAGAGACCGTCGTGTTGGTCTAATTTGATAAATAGATGACCAAAAGGAAACTATCATGCAAACATTTTCTCCTAAAGCAGTGATCGAACGCTTACAAAATATTGTAGGGCGTTCTTATGTTTTGACCGATGACCAAAGCACGCGTCAGTACCGTCAAGGACGTCGTTTTGGGGAGGGGAAAGTACTTGCTGTGGTGGTGCCGGGTACATTACTAGAGCAATGGCAGGTGCTCCAAGCTGCAATTGAGGCAAACTGTATTGTGATTATGCAGGCGGCCAACACCGGCCTCACTGGTGGTTCAACCCCTTATGGCGATGATTATGACCGTCCTGTTTTGGTGATGAGTACACGCCGATTAAAGGGTATTCAAGTCATTCACGATGGTAAGCAAGTCATTTGTTTACCGGGTGCGACCTTAGATAATTTAGAGCAAATTTTAAAGGGTTATGACCGTGAACCGCATTCAGTGATTGGTTCATCTTGTATTGGGGCATCGGTACTTGGCGGTGTGTGTAATAACTCTGGCGGTGCCTTGGTGCGCCGTGGTCCTGCGTATACCGAACTGGCGTTATATGCTCAGGTGAACTCTACTGGTCAATTAGAGCTGGTGAATCATTTAGGGGTGAATTTAGGTTCGACTCCTGAAGAAATTTTGACTCGTTTAGAGAAGCAGCAATATCAAGCCGTAGATATTTTAGATGACAGCGAAAAACAGGCGTCTGACCATCGCTATGCCCACGATGTGACCCAAGTTGATGAAGATACGCCTGCTCGTTTTAATGCAGACCCGTCACGTTTGTTTGAGGCTTCGGGTTCGGCAGGTAAAGTCTGTGTGTTTGCGGTACGCCTTGATACTTATGAAAAAGTAGAAAGTAATGTCTTTTATATTGGTACTAATGATGCTGATGATTTAACAGCGATTCGCCGTTATTTACTGACCTCACTGCCAAGTCTACCGATTGCAGGCGAATATATTCACCGAGATGCTTACCTGATTGGTGAAAAGTACGGAAAAGACACATTCTTATTTATTGAGAAATTTGGTACAGCCAATGTTCCAAAAGCTTTTGCGATGAAAGATAAAGTCGATGGCTTTTTAGAAAGATTTAAAATTAAAGGCCTAACAGACCATATTTTACAAGCGATCACCTTCTTTTTACCGAGTCATTTGCCGAAGCGTATGACCGAATATCGAGATCGTTATGAGCACCATTTAGTTTTACGTGTCGAAAATAATTCAAAAGCACAGACCGAGCAGTTTTTAAAAGAATATTTTGCAGTGCATCCGTCAGGTAGCTATTTCGTGTGTAGCGAAGAAGAAGGCCGAAAGGCGTTCTTGCACCGCTTTGCGATTGCGGGGGCGGCAATTCGTTATCGTGATACGCACCGTAGTGAAGTTGAAGATATTGTCGCGCTTGATATTGCGTTACGCCGTAATGACCGTGAGTGGGTAGAGCAATTGCCAAACGAGATGGAAAAGAAAATCATCCATAAACTCTATTATGGGCATTTCTTTTGTCATGTGTTCCATCAAGACTATATTCTTAAAAAGGGCAATGACCCATTAGAAATGGAACATCAAATGTGGAAGTTGTTGGACGCGCGCCGTGCTGAATATCCAGCAGAGCATAATGTCGGGCATCTCTACATTGCTAAACCTGCCTTAGCCAATTTCTACCAAAAACTCGACCCAACCAACAGCTTTAATGTGGGTATTGGACATACCTCAAAACTGAAATATTGGGGCAAGGCTAAATCGTAATATCGAGACATAAAAAAAGGCGCCGAAGCGCCTTTTTTAATAGATGACTTATGCTGCTTCTACTGATTTAGCAAGCACTTCAGCCATCGCTTTTGCAACAGTGTAAACATTGTTCATGTTTAAACCTGCTACACAAATACGGCCACTACGTACTAAGTAGATTGCATATTCTTCACGCAAGATATCAACTTGCTCAGCAGTTAAACCTGTGTAGCTGAACATACCTTTTTGGTTTACAAGGTAGCTAAAGTCACGGTCTGGTAATGCTTTAGTAAGTTCATCTTTCAAGATGCTACGCATTTTAATAATACGCTCACGCATCTCTTTTACTTCACCTTGCCATTGTTGGTTAAGTTCAGCGTCATTTAACACTTCATCAACTAACCAAGCGCCTGTTGTAGGAGGGCTAGAGTAAATACGGCGTACAGTCGCTTTTAACTGACCAAATGTGCACTGAGCAGCTTCTGCATCATCACATACGAAAGTTAAGCCGCCAACGCGCTCGCCATATAAAGAGAAGATTTTAGAGAACGAGTTGCTCACAATGAAGTTGAGGCCCGCTTGGTCTAAAGCACGGATTGCATACGCATCTTCTTCCATGCCGTCACCAAAACCTTGGTAAGCGATGTCTAGGAATGGAATAAGGTTACGGTCTTTTAATACTGCAATTACTTGGTCCCATTGCGCTGGGTTTAAGTCAGCACCCGTTGGGTTATGGCAGCATGGGTGCAACAACACAATGCTTTGCTCAGGCAAAGTTTTAAGTGTAGAAAGCATACCGTCAAAATCTACACCACGTGTTTCGTTGTCGAAATATGGGTAGAAATGAGTTTTGATGCCAGCGCCATTGAAAATCGCAACGTGGTTATCCCAAGTTGGTTGGCTTACCCAAACGTCCGAATTTGGGAAATAAGCTTTTAAGAAATCCGCACCAACTTTTAATGCTCCTGAACCACCAAGTGTTTGGATGGTTACAGCACGTCCAGCTTTAACTGCCGGGCTGTTTGCACCAAATAAAAGTGCTTGAATTGCTTCACGGTAAGGTTTGAAGCCTTCCATTGGCAAATAAAGTTTGGTTTTACCGTTTTTAGGCTCGATACGCTTTTGCGCTTCAATAATGGTCTCTAACTGAGGAACAATACTGTCTTCGTTATAATAAAGACCAATACTCAAGTTTACTTTTCCAGAACGAGTATCAGCATTGAACTGTTCCATTAAAGAGAGGATTGGATCGCCTGCGTATGGGGGGATATGTTGAAACATCAAAAAAGTCCTTTCATTCAACAATATGCATAGTACTGGGTTTTTTCTGTCTCGAAAAATACGCCACAACTATGTCGATGCTCAATAATGTATCAATAAAGCTACCGTGAAGCACCTGATAATTTCACTAATATCGATATTTTCTGGATGAAAATGATAAAAAGATTTAAAAGAAATTACGGTAAATAGATACTAATTTATAACTCATGCTTTCATTCAAGCAGATTGTCTACAATCTTGCTGTAATACATTGGTTGTAGACTAAAGTTTGAAACAAAAGATTAGCGGTCGAAAAGTAACTAAAAAAGTGCCATAAATCTATAGGTAAATTAACCGTAAATAATTGTTTTATATATATTAATTAGTAAGTGGTGTAATGCTGTAAATATAAGGTGAGATAACAGGTCATACTATAAAAATTGACCTGATGCGTTCTGTAAAGTGTCAACAATCACCTTGATTTTTTTCATTCATACCGCTATAAAAGCCATAATTGATTAAAAATTGTCGACAATATGCAAGATTTGACCTTCGCACCAGAGCCACTACAAAGTCAGGGAAGAACACTGACCGAGAATGTATTTAAACAAATACAGACGGCGATTGTTTTGGGTCAAATTCCGGCAGGTAGCAAGATTTCCGAGCCTGAACTGGCACGCACTTATGGCATTAGCCGTGGGCCATTGCGTGAAGCGATTCATCGCCTTGAAGGGCAACGTTTGGTTGAGCGCACAGCTCATGTGGGCGCGCGCGTGGTTTCGCTCTCACTGCAACAGTTTAAAGAGCTTTACCAGATTCGAGCGTCTTTAGAAGGTTTAGCTTGCAAACTTGCGGCACAGCATATTGATAAAAAGCAAATCTTGGCGCTACGTGATGTTTTGCGTATGCATGCTGAAGATGAAAACTTTAAAGCAGGTAAAGGATATTACTTGCAAGAAGGGCAGGACGATTTTCACTACTGCATTATCAAAAGTAGTGGCAATAAAACCCTAGAAAAAATGCTATGTGATGAGCTTTATCACCTCATCCGTATGTACCGAATTCAGTTTTCAAACACACCCGATCGACCGAGCAAAGCTTGGGACGAACATATCCGTATTTTAGATGCAATTGCAGAAGGCGATGGTGAACTTGCCGAGCTGCTCATGCATCGACATATCAATGCTTCTTACAAAATTATTGAGCAAACACTGCTACAAGCACAAGGAGAACATAACAATGGCTAAACAATCCGCAGGTCAGCTATTTCGCGATGCCGTAGCCCAAGAAAAGCCATTACAAGTGGTGGGAACCATCAATGCCAATCATGCACTTTTGGCAAAACGTGCAGGTTATAAAGCGATTTACTTATCAGGTGGTGGTGTAGCAGCTGGTTCTTTAGGCTTACCTGATTTGGGAATCAGTAACCTTGATGATGTGTTGACAGACGTACGCCGTATTACCGATGTATGTGATCTTCCATTATTAGTCGATGCTGACACAGGCTTTGGTGCTTCTGCATTTAACATTGCCCGAACTACAAAAGCACTTATCAAGTTTGGTGCTGCGGCAATGCACATTGAAGACCAAGTGGGCGCAAAACGTTGTGGTCACCGTCCAAACAAAGCCATTGTGACTCAAGAAGAAATGGTTGACCGTATTAAAGCTGCGGTCGATGCGCGTGGTGATGACAGCTTCGTGATTATGGCGCGTACCGATGCATTGGCAGTAGATGGTTTACAAGCTGCAATTGACCGTGCGGGTGCCTACATTGAAGCGGGTGCAGACATGTTATTCCCTGAAGCAATTACTGAGCTTGATATGTACAAGCAATTTGCTCAGAAGACTGGTGCACCAATTTTGGCAAACATCACAGAGTTCGGTTCTACGCCACTGTTTACTACCGAAGAGTTAGCATCTGCCGATGTAAGCCTTGCGCTTTATCCGCTTTCTGCTTTCCGTGCCATGAACAAGGCAGCCGAAACTGTGTATGAAACCTTGCGTAAAGAAGGCACGCAAAAGAACGTGATTGATATTATGCAAACGCGTAAAGAATTATATGAACGCATTAACTACTATGCGTTTGAAGACTACTTAGACAACGCATTTGCTAAAAAGAAGTAATAAATTAAAAAGTTGATTAATTGGAATCTGATACTCGGAGGCGTCATCTGCAACTGTTTGAGGCAGGACCATATTTTTTAAAATTGGTTCTGCGATAGATAGGATATTCGATGGTTGTGGACGAGTTTTGCAGATGACAATGGTTTTCCTACTTTTGCCAAAACAAAAGTAGGTCGAACCGAAGGTTAATCCTGAAATAAGAAGTGAAAATGGTACGACTCTGTCGTGCTTAATAAATAAATTCAGATAGATAGGAAAGGAAAATCTTATGAGCTCAAATGAAACAACAACAGGCTTCAAACCAAAAAAATCAGTTGCACTTAGCGGACAAGTTGCAGGCAACACAGCACTTTGTACCGTAGGACGTAGCGGTAACGACTTGCACTATCGTGGCTATGACATTCTTGACCTTGCAGCAGGTAGCCAGTTTGAAGAAGTTGCCCACTTGCTCGTACATGGCAAATTACCAAACAAAGCTGAACTCAAAGCGTATAAAGCAAAATTAAAAGCACTTCGTGGCTTACCAGCAGCACTTAAAACTGCACTTGAACAATTACCACCGTCTGCACACCCAATGGATGTGATGCGTACAGGTGTTTCAGTGCTAGGTTGTTTAACGCCAGAACACGAAGACCATAATGAAGCTGGCGCAAAAGACATTGCTGACAAATTAATGGCAAGCCTAGGCTCAATGCTGCTTTATTGGTACCACTTCAGCAACAACGGTCGTCGTATTGAAGTTGAAACTGATGACGACTCAATTGCAGCGCATTTCTTACATTTACTTCATGGCGAAAAACCATCTGAA
The DNA here is from genome assembly GCF_000313935.1 of Acinetobacter sp. WC-141. Lineage (GTDB taxonomy): Bacteria > Pseudomonadota > Gammaproteobacteria > Pseudomonadales > Moraxellaceae > Acinetobacter. The sequence goes on from NZ_AMSS01000014.1 coordinate 66,536, forward strand.
GAATGGATTCAAGCAATGCATACATCGCTTATTTTGTATGCTGAGCACGAGTTTAACGCTTCTACATTTACATCACGTGTGGTTGCAGGTACAGGCTCTGACATGTACTCGGCAATTACAGGCGGTATTGGTGCGCTTCGTGGACCTAAACACGGTGGTGCAAACGAAGTTGCATTCGTCATTCAACAACGTTACGACAACGCAGACGAAGCAGAAGCAGACATTCGCAAACGTGTTGAAAATAAAGAAGTCGTGATTGGTTTTGGTCACCCTGTATATACAGTTTCTGACCCACGTAACGAAGTGATCAAGAAAGTTGCGCATGACTTAGCAGATGCACAAGAGAACACCAAAATGTACCTCATTGCTGAGCGTTTAGAAGCAGTGATGAAAGAAGTGAAAAACATGTTCCCGAACCTCGACTGGTTCAGTGCAGTGAGCTATCACTTAATGGGTGTTCCAACTGCCATGTTCACACCATTGTTCGTAATTGCACGTACAGCAGGTTGGTCAGCGCACGTGATTGAACAACGCCAAGACGGCAAAATCATTCGTCCAAGCGCGAACTACACAGGCCCTGAAAACCTCGAATTTAAACCATTGGCGGAGCGTGGTTAATGAACACAAAATACCGTAAACCGCTGGCAGGAACCCAGCTTGAATATTACGACGTGCGTCAAGCCGTTGAAGATATTCAGCCAGGCGCATACGAAAAATTGCCTTACACCTCTAAAGTACTCGCAGAGCAATTGGTACGCCGTGCCGATGCCGAGAACTTAACTGCCTATTTAACGCAGTTAATTGAACGCCGTCAGGACTTGGACTTTCCTTGGTATCCTGCGCGCGTGGTGTGTCATGACATCTTGGGTCAAACTGCATTGGTTGACCTTGCAGGTTTACGTGATGCGATTGCTGATAAAGGCGGTGACCCATCTAAAGTCAACCCAGTTGTGCCGACTCAGCTGATTGTCGACCACTCTTTAGCAGTGGAATATGGCGGTGCTGACCCAGACGCTTTTGCAAAAAACCGTGCTGTTGAAGACCGCCGTAACGAAGACCGTTTCCACTTTATTGAGTGGACTAAAACAGCATTTAAAAATGTCGATGTAATCCCTGCGGGGAACGGCATTATGCACCAGATTAACCTAGAGAAAATGTCTCCGGTGATTCAGGCGCGTGATGGCGTGGCATTCCCAGACACTTGCGTAGGTACAGACTCACACACGCCACATACAGACGCTTTGGGCGTAATTTCTGTGGGGGTTGGTGGCTTAGAAGCTGAAAACGTAATGTTGGGCCGTGCATCTTGGATGCGTCTGCCAGACATTATTGGTGTTGAGTTTGTAGGACAGCGTCAAGCAGGCATTACAGCAACAGATATCGTACTTGCTTTAACTGAGTTCTTGCGTAAAGAGCGCGTAGTCGGTGCTTACCTTGAGTTCTTTGGTGAAGGCGCTGACAGCATGTCTGTAGGCGACCGTGCAACCATTTCGAACATGACACCAGAATATGGCGCTACGGCTGCGATGTTCTACATCGACCAAAACACAATCGACTACTTACGCCTAACAGGCCGTGAAGATGCTCAAGTGGCATTGGTTGAACAGTACGCAAAAGAAATCGGCCTTTGGGCATCTGAAATGACCAAAGCAGAGTACCCACGTGTACTACGTTTTGACCTATCGACAGTCACACGTAACATTGCTGGTCCATCAAACCCACATGCACGTGTTTCAACTGCCGATCTTAAAGAAAAAGGCATTGCAGGTGTTGTTGAAAACCGTACAGATGGCTTAATGCCAGATGGGGCAATCATTATTGCTGCCATTACTTCATGTACCAACACTTCTAACCCACGTAACACCGTGGCTGCAGGTTTGTTGGCACGTAAGGCAAATGAGCTAGGTTTAGTTCGTAAACCTTGGGTGAAATCATCATTTGCACCGGGTTCAAAAGCGGCTGCACTTTACCTTGAAGAAGCAGGTGTTCTAAAAGACTTAGAGCAACTTGGTTTTGGTATTGTGGCTTACGCTTGTACGACGTGTAATGGTATGTCGGGTGCGTTAGATCCAGTCATTCAACAAGAAATTATTGACCGTGATTTGTACGCAACAGCAGTACTCTCTGGTAACCGTAACTTCGATGGCCGTATCCATCCATATGCAAAACAAGCGTTCTTGGCATCTCCACCGCTTGTTGTAGCGTATGCAATTGCGGGCACGATTCGTTTTGACATCGAAAAAGATGCTTTGGGTCATGACAAAGACGGTAACCCGATTTACCTCAAAGACATCTGGCCATCTGACGCTGAAATTGATGCGTTAGTTAAAGAAGCTGTGAAGCCTGAACAGTTCCGTAAAGTCTACATTCCAATGTTTGACTTAGGTGTAACCGTAGAGGCCGAAAGTCCGCTTTATGACTGGCGTCCACAAAGTACTTACATCCGCCGTCCACCATATTGGGAAGGGGCGTTGGCTGCACCACGTACTTTGGCGAACATGCGTCCGCTTGCGATTTTGGGTGACAACATCACCACCGACCACTTGTCACCTTCAAATGCGATTTTGATGGACTCGGCTGCGGGTGAATACCTTCACAAAATGGGCGTACCAGAAGAAGACTTCAACTCATACGCAACGCACCGTGGTGACCACTTGACTGCACAACGTGCAACATTTGCCAACCCGAAACTGTATAACGAAATGGTGGTTCGCTCAGACGGCACCATTAAGCAAGGTTCAAAAGCGCGTGTAGAGCCAGAAGGCGAAGTGATGCGTATGTGGGAAGCGATTGAAACCTACATGAACCGTAAACAGCCATTAATTATTATCGCGGGTGCTGACTATGGTCAGGGGTCAAGCCGTGACTGGGCTGCGAAAGGTGTGCGCCTTGCAGGTGTTGAAGCGATTGTGGCAGAAGGTTTTGAGCGTATTCACCGTACTAACTTGGTGGGTATGGGCGTGTTACCACTTGAGTTTAAACCGGGTGTAAACCGTAAGACTTTAAAGCTAGATGGTACAGAGCTTTATAGCGTAATTGGTAATATTTCGCCGCGTTCGACTTTAACTTTAGTAATTGAACGTGCCACAGCGGATGGTAAAGAAGAGATTCTTGAAGTACCTGTGACTTGCCGTTTAGATACAGAAGAAGAAGTTTCTGTATATGAAGCGGGCGGTGTATTACAGCGTTTTGCACAAGACTTTTTAGAAGGCCAAGTGGCTTGATACTTTAGTTAAGGATAATTGATATTGTTCAAAAAAAGCCCTATCTTAATGATGGGGTTTTTTATTGAGCGTAATAGTGGAAAGATATTTAGATTTAGACGGTGATTCTGGAATTCACGCATATGAAATTGGTGATACATATATAAGAGTGCAGTTTGATAGGACTTTTAAAATTTATACTTATAGTTATAGAAGTGCAGGCGCGGGCCGAGTTGAAGATATGAAGAAACTGGCTAGAAATGGCGATGGTCTAAATTCTTATATTATGAGATATACTAAGAAGATGTATGAATAACGTATGACATAGATTTTAAATTTTTTAGGTTAAATATAATGAGTAGAGAGATTATTAGAAAAAATAAAGAGCTAACTTTAGCTGTAAATAATTATTTCCTAAATCTAAATGAACATAGTATAGGATTATTTCTTGCAACAATAGGATGGATAGGAATTCCTAATGAGTACAAATTTATAAAGCTATTAGCACTAATAGGAATAGCCCTATTCTTTTTTTATTATATTTCAAGATCCAAAGCGTGGATGCTTTCGAAGGGTAAGTCTTTTAAGCAATTGATTTTAATGTATAAAAAAGAAGTTAAAGAAAGTACTATGACAGAATATAGGAAAAATAGAGAATTAATTAAGCTAGAGGAAATTGAGAATAAATATTTCAACTTTAGAAAGTATGGTCTTAAAATTGTTTCTCAAAATTATTACTTCTTTTTCACAGCATTTTTCTTAGGAGTAGCAGTTATTAATCAATATAGTGGAATTAAATTTTGTTAAAAAATTAACAATATATTTAATAATAGAAAAATAAAAAAACTCGACATTCTGTCGAGTTTTTTCGTAATTGATATTGTTTAAAAAAAGCTCTATCTTGATGATGGGGTTTTTTATATTCGGAAATAAAATGACAATTAGTTTTTCAGATTCTTATAAAATTGAGTTCAAAGTATATGATGCATTGGGTGCCTTAGATCCAATCTTAGGTATAGATACTAGATTATTTATTGATCCTCTGTTAGTGAAAAATACAAAAATTCCAGAGTTTCAAACGGCCGGTAGTAAAATAGAAAAATATTTTGAAAGTATTCTAACATTGTTAAAAGCTAGCCAAAAAGAAGATGATATCTTTTGGAATCAGGCGTTTAAGAATTTTAAGTCAAGTGAGATTAATGGATTATCAATTGGATATGGGAAAGATAATGATGGAGGAGGTGGAATTGGAAAAATAAAAAAATTAGAAATATTAAGGAATTTAAAACAAATTTTAGATGCTGGAACTGATGATCCTATGATTTTTGAATTAATCGGTGGATTTCAAGATGGTATTGGTCCAGATTTAATAAGTGATCTAATTTCAAATATATTAATTGATGATCTTATTGCTTATACCCAACGTATTTGTTCAGAATTAAATATTTCTCTAGTGGAATTAAAATTTTCTAAGAACTATGGAGCAAAAAAATTACCTAAAAATATATTAAATGATAAACCAGTAATTCTTGTTCCTAAAGAATTTCTGAGGGATCTCCCAATTGCTGATAGTTTTATGGATATCGATTGGATTTGTAAACATAATGATGAATTACGGAGATATTTGAATTCTGTTATAGAAGGTTCATTTAAAAAAATAACAGTCAAAGAGCAAAAAGGTCATATTAGAAAAGCGATAGTCGATGATCCTGAGTTTTTAAAAGAAATTTTAGAGGCTTATAGGAATCAACCACCACAATATTATAATTATTTTGATGATCCAAAAGGAGAAACTGTTTGGTATGAAGCTTCAAAAAATTATGCAAAAGAGTATCCCTTATCCTTAAAATTATCTAAACAACCAACGCTTGACGATATTTACGGGATAGTAGAGAAAATATGTGAACATTTTAAAGTATTAATTGAAGACAATCAGTTGTGTAAATTACTTTACGATAAAGATGGAAAGAAAAAGCCAGAATCAGCTGCACAACTTCTATTTTTTGGTATAGCTAATGCTTATTGTGTAGCAAATAATATAGATATTAGTCCTGAATCTGATGCAGGTAGGGGGCCAGTAGATTTTAAATTTAGTAATGGAGCCAATACGAAAGTTTTAGTTGAAGTAAAACTTACCTCTAATAGTAAACTTAAAAAGGGATTTGAGTCTCAATTACCCATTTATCAAAGAGCTGAAAAATCTCAAAAAGGCATTTATTTAGTTATTCATAATATAGAAATATCAGATCAACGATGGGAAGACTTCTTAAAACTAACTCAAAATAGCGGATTATCTAATTTAAAAATGATAGATATTAATGCAATACCTAAGCCATCAGCTAGTGTTGCGGATGAGTAATAGTAGCTATATCCATAAAATTATCGATAAATTAAATATCTATAATTTTACTAATTAAAAAAAGCCCGACATCCTGTCGGGCTTTTTCGTATTTGGTTGCTAGATATGACTCCTGTCGCATCTCACGCTCCTGGTGTATGAACCTATTATTGTTGTTTTATGTTCCGGAACATCCTGTTCCTGTATGAGTTCATATTAGAAAAAAAGCAGAGGGTAGCCAATCCGCAAAATCCCTAAAAGTTTGTAAGATAAATCGTACAAATAACATTTTTTGCATTTATGCCATCTTCATCGGGCGAAATGGACAATTGACATTCACTTTAAGTGGGTTATATTCCTGTTTAATATATATACGATTATAGGAATGTAATCATGGTAACAGCTGGCGAAAAACCCGGAACAGGCTTCTACTTCTGTGCTCAGTGCGGACATAGAGTGTTTTTAGAAATTAATACCGACCCTTTACCACCTTGCACAAAATGCTACTGCACGCAATTTAAACGTTAAGAATGAAATAATATTTGCGTTCGCATTTAACAAAAAGCCCTGTCACCCGATGGGGCTTTTTGTTAGTTTAAAAATAAGACTTACATAACAAGACCCGTGATGGGCATGAAAAGGAAACCGTTATGGAAACAATATTGGGTTTATGTATTGGTGTGGGTTTAAGCGCAGCCTGCGGTTTTCGTGTGTTTGTGCCGCTACTGGTCATGAGCATTGCCACCATGATGGGATGGTTTGAGCCATCGAAAGGTTTTGAGTGGTTAGCTCTGCCATCGGTGTGTTTGGCTTTAAGCGTGGCAACGGTATGTGAAATTGCAGCCTATTATATTCCGTGGGTGGATAATGCCTTAGACACAGTCGCAACCCCTGCGGCGATGATCGCTGGTACATTAGCGACAATGGCGGTGAGTAGTGGAGAAATGTCTCAGTTTGCCAGTTGGGCGGCAGCGATTATTGTGGGCGGTGGTACGGCTGGTGTGGTGCAAATGAGTACAGTCGCTGCACGCGGTGTTTCAACTGCAACCACGGGTGGCTTAGGTAATTTTGTCGTTGCGACAGGAGAGTGGATTGGGGCAATCTTACTTTCGGTTTCAGCGATGTTAGTGCCTGCGCTTGTTGCAATAGTGGTGCTGATAGCGGTTATTTGGGTGGTGCGTTGGATCCGCCATAAAAAGCAGGAACAGGTTCATAGTCCGTTATAGGTTAGCTTCAACATCATTTTTAAATGAGCATAAAAAAAGCCCAACGTCCTGTTGGGCTTTTTCGTATTTGGGTACTAGATATGACTCCTGTCGTATCTCACGTTCCTGGTGCATGAACCTATTATTGTTGTTTTATGTTCTGGAACATCCTGTTCCTGTATGAGTTCATATTAGGAAAAAAGAAGGATGTCGCCAATCCGCAAAATCCTTAGAAGTTTGTAGGTTAAAACTTACATTAGTGTGGTGGCTTAGGTAATTTTGATTGTCGTATATTAGACGCGCTATAAAAGTAGGGCTATGTCATATTAATAAATAACTGGAAAATCTATGAATATATTTTTAGGCTTCAGTAGGGATAAAAGATTTTAATAATATAAAATGTATGTAAAAATATATTTAATCCATTATTTTTGAAATTTAAAATGCACTCACTAGCTCCTTATACTATAAGAACTTATGATCCTGACTATTTTAGACTACATAATGCATATCCTCCTTTAGATAAAATAGGAGGGAGATTTGATTTGTATCAAATATTTAAGGATTTTTTTGTTGAACAGGGCAGTGGTTTTCATATTATAGAAAATGAAAAGAAAATTTTTAGGATTCTAAATCTTGTAACAGATGATAAGGATAGAACTATTAAAGGTTTTCTACAACAAGGAAACTATGGTTTAAAATCAGATATTATCAATATTGAAACTGGATTAGTAGATTATGCTAAAACAGAGAAAAATGCTGAGCTGATAAATTATTATTTTTATTTAAAGATTCCTGTCTCGTATAACGAAGGATTAGCTTTATTTCAAGTTTATAAAGGATTTAGTTCTAAGACTTTGATTTTTAATATATTAAATAAATATTGGAAAGCTAAAAGTGGTTTGAATTTACAATTTAACTCTTTAACCGATGATAAATCTTTTGAGAAATGGAAGAATGCTCAGGTAAAAGAAATTAAACTAACAAAATTTACAGGTATAGAAGATAAATCAGAAAGAATATCTAAACTTGGACATAAAGAAGATATTGAAACAGCTTTAACTGTTAAACCTAAAAAAGGAAACTTTGGAACGTTGAAGAATTTTTTAAATAAAAATACTGATCAGTTTAAAGCAGTAGAGGTATGGGAAGAAGATTGTCAGCAAGTTAAGACAGTTGTTAATTTAGATGGAAAAAGTAGAACATTTACAGTTGGACGTAAAAGGACAACAGCATTATGTGAGATTGAAGCACCAGATGATATAGAATTGTCTGGAGGATTGCCTACACTCAACGCTTTAGATATATGGTTTAAAGAAGTAGATCAAGAACTTACAAACAGTTTATATAAACTTTAAGGATGTAAACGATGAGTAGCCGTATTAATATATGTGACATCGTATTTGGTCATTTTAGGACTTTGCGTCAAACCAGTAATAATAAAATTGGTTTTTTAGAGTTGCTCATCTTTATTATACTTCCTATCATTCTGTCTATAGCTATTATTTTTATTCCTCTTCAAAATAAAGAAATCATTTCTTTATTGGTCAATTTAGGTTCTATCTTTTCCGCACTGCTTTTATCAGTTTTAGTTTTGGTTTTTGATCAAGAACAAAAGTTAGAAGACAGAAAAGAGATAGCGGAAGAAAAGGGTAAAGGTGTTGATCCTTTATTCCCTACGAAAAAGACATTATTGGAGGAGTTATACTATAACATTAGTTATTCCGTATTTTGCTCAATTGCTCTTGTTAGTCTGTGTCTCTTATATTCATCAATAAAATATATTTATATTCTTCATGGTTTTATTCTAAAACCTCTTATTGCTTTTATGCTTATAAATATTCTTTTAAATATTTTAATGATCTTAAAAAGAATGCATACATTATTAGTTAATAGATAAATTTTTGAAGCTCAATATTTCCCAATATTTGGATATAAAAAAAAGCCCAACATCCTGTTGGGCTTTTTCGTATTTGGTTGCTAGATATGACTCCTGTCGTATCTCACGTTCCTGATGCATGAACCTATTATTGTTGTTTTATGTTCTGGAACATCCTGTTCCTGTATGAACTCATCATAGGAAAAAAGCGGGAAGTCGCCAATCCGCAAAATCCCTAAAAGTTTGTAGGTTAAAACGTACAATAATGGGTATGGTTATCGTTATATAAAAGGATTTTCAGTTTCCCAAGGCTTGCTGCTAAAAATAATCTGGCCATTTTCAACACAGAGGATCCACGTATAGAAATACTCTTCTCCTAACCCTCGACATTCAAAATTTGCATTTGGAAATAGAGCGGTAATTTTTTCTATGAGTTGTAAGCAATAAACGGGATCGACATTAAAGGATGCCTGACCATCAGAAAAGGCATCTACTAAAGCACCATAAACATCTTCGTGGATTGAATCCTCCGTTAATATTTCTAGGATCTTTTGCTTTTCAGTAGATAAATCAATCGTGTCAAAGTCTGTATGACGGACTTGTAGTTCTGTATAAAAACTCATTTTTATTAGCTCTATGAAAGTAATAATAAAAAAATTCTACTTATTAAACATGTCTTTATTGTTAAAACGAGCTGAGTATAGAAATATCTAAACTATAAGAGTTCAAATTTCTTAAAAATATTCTTCTTTAGGCCTCTGTGCCACAACAGACTTTAATCTTTTGCGCTGATTTAAAGTAAAACACCATTGCAACACAGAGATAAAGGAGCTAAGCCAAATACTTAGCCCAGACTACTTTTGTCACACCGCTGCATGATGCTGAAAAAAGTAGGGGCAAAGTCCCGTGGGAGAACAGGACTTTGCAAACTGACATGTTCTAGCTGCTGCATCAGCTTGGGAGAGTAGGTTTGTTCAAGTCGCTGATAAATACATTCGCAACTGGTTTTGCTGTGCCCACCCGATAGGCAAATTTTTTCAAACTCCTGTTGGCTGTGTAAGTTACAACCCGAAATTCCCAAGCTCGCTAGAACCAAACTTAAAGCCAAAATAGGTTTATAAATTTTCATATTATTCTCATAATGATTTATATCTATGAGTTGAATAAAAATATAATTCGTTTTAAGGTTTAAAATAATTTTAGGGAATAATTAATCCTCCCATAAATATAGGAAAATAAAATAATTAAATTTTTAAAATAAAATTAATTTATAAATTTAAAAAACTAGGTAATAGAAAACCTAAATTTTAAATAAATAAAATAGTTAAATAAGAGAGGAAATAAATTTGAAAAGTGTCATGGTCAACTCCTTAAAATTATGGAGTCCTACCACCAGATTACCGCGAATTAATTTATGGTGGTAGAACGAAAGGGGGTTGACAGACTGGACTCGTAGAACCAGCACGCACGGGGCGTCCCCCTCCCGTCCTACCGCAAAGAAAAGGGGACGCAAGGGTCTAACGACTTATAGATTGTACTATAACCCGCTACGAGTTACGGTCTGTCAAAACCGTCTGGCAATGTAGGCCAGCAACGAGATAATAATTGGTGATTTTAATTACGTCAATTTAATATTTAAAATATTTTTGATTTAATAATAAAACTAAATGTGTTTTTAAAATAATGGAATTAATGTTTATATTTAATTAGAAAAAATAAATAATAAAATAAGTTATAAGTGTAATATTGTTAATAATAGAGATTCATCATCTTATAAATAAAATATTATAGAGATGGTTGCCTTATTCTAAACTTTTAAGCATTTCTTTCGCATCAATATCGCCTGCATCGGCAGCTTGCTGAAACCATTTCTTCGCCAGTTGTAGGTTTTTCGGCGTGCCTTCACCATTTAAATACATCTGGGCCAAGTTGTACTGAGCATCACTTTCATTGTGCTCAGCCGCTTTGGTGTACCACTTAAGTGCCTGCTCATTGCTTTGTGAGACGCCGTGACCTTTTTTATATAGATGAGCTAAATTATATTCTGCGGGTGGGTAGCCTTGCTTGGCAGCGCGACTGAACCATTCAAATGCCTTTCCATAGTCTTGCGCAGTTCCTTCACCTCTGTCATATAACACCCCTAAGTTATATTGCGCTTTCACATGGTCCTTGGCCGCAGCCTTAGTAAAATAATCAAAAGCGCGCTTGGCATCTTTTTCAACACCCGTGCCTGTGTAATACATCATCCCTAAACTATATTTTGCCCCCATACTTCCATTTTGATCAGCCGCAGTTAACCATTTAAACGCTTGCTCATAGTTTTTAACAACGCCTTGTTCGCCACTTAAAAGCATCATCCCCAAATGATATTGAGCAACGGATTGCCCGTGTTCTGCACGATATTGAATATCGGCCACACTCGGTTCAGCAAATGCTGAAGAATGAAGTGAGAAAATCACCGTAAATATATAAAAAGCAGACTTTTTTATTTTCATATCTCATCCTGAATTTTATTAATTTGACTAGTTATTTTCTTCAATATCTAATTGAATATAAAAGAAAAATATTAAATGCATTTGGTTGGTTTATAGCGCTTTAAAATGATCTGATTTTACGGTTTAAATACCTATTTAATAACAAATTAACCTAAAACTGCATATTTAGACTAGTTACATTTTGAAAATGAGTATACATAGACAGATTAGTCTTTTTTTAATTAAAATGCGGCCTAAATATAAGTTTGATTGATAATAAAAATGCAGATGAGTGTGTCGAGTATATTGGAGCGTTTAGGCCTTGTTTCACAAAATCGCGCTGTTCATATCCAATTCTCAAATCAGTCTTTAAATCAGCAAGTCTTCTTGCAACGCATTGAAGGCGAGCATACGCTTAATCAGGGCAGCGTTGCTGAGTTACTGTGCCTATCGACCAACGCACATATTGCATTAAAACAATTTATTGGCTGTCAGGTTGCTGTCGATCAGGTGACAGATACAGGCCAGTTCTTTAGAACTACGGGCATTATTACCGAAGCCAGCCAAGGGCAAAGCGACGGTTCACTCACCATTTATAACCTCACCTTAAAAGACCCAACAGCACTCTGGCATAAACGCCGTAATAGCCGCGTGTTTATGAACAAAAGCGTGCGGGATATTAGCGAAATTCTGTTTAAAGAATGGCAAGGTAAAAGCCCGTTGTTTGCCTCAAGCCTAACACTCGATACATCTGGGTTAACCAAAGACTACGATGTGCGTCCATTTGTGATGCAGTCAAACGAAAGCGATTATGACTTTTTAACCCGTTTGTGGCGTAGCGAGGGTATTAACTGGCTGGTCGATGAGTCACAGCTTTTTGTCGCTGACCCAAATGCTTCTATTCAGCCACAAGTCTTACGTTTAATTGATGATAACCAAAATTATCAGGCACTTGAACGCCGTAGCATCCGCTATCAACGCAGCAGTGCGACAGAGCAGTTCGATACCATTACCCAAGTCAAAGCTGAGCGTCGTTTACAACCAACCTCGGTTCATGTGCAACGCTGGCAAGCCGATGCTTTGCAACAAGAAGAAGGTAGCGGCAGCGTACAAGGCACCCAAAAGCACAGCGAACACTATGACAATGCAAGCCTGAACCTTGAAGATGCATGGCATGTCAGCCCCGCGTGGATGCAGGACTTAAAAGGCGAAGATCAAGCCACTGCTTCCGGCAATAGCCAGATTGAACAGTTCAATCAGAACATCAATGCTTACCATCACCTGAGTTCTAAACAATTTACCGTTTCAGGTAATGTCCGCGATGCACAGGTGGGTTACTGGTTTGAACTGAATGATCACCCAGAACTCGACCAGCATGACAGTGCCGATAAAGAGTTCTTGATCTTAAGCAAACACTACTACAACCAGAATAATTTACCGAAAGAATTACAACAGCAAATCGAACGCCTATTACCACAAAACAAACTCAAGGCAGCTCAACTCGACAGCCAAAACCCAGAGCAACGCCACTTTGCTGAGCTGAACGTGGTTCGTCGCAATATTAAAGCTGTCCCTGAATATAACCCACTAGAGCACCGACCAGCCGCTTACCCACAGCGCGCTAAAGTGGTGGGATTAGAGGGCGAAAGTATTCATGTTGACCAGTGGGACCGCATTAAAGTCCGTTTCTTGTTTACACGAACTGACGACCACAGTCATGACGGTGGTGCGGGAAGTAACGACAATGACAACGACTCGGCTTGGGTCGATGTGCTGACCCCGTGGGCAGGTGCGGGTTATGGCGCACGCTTCTTGCCACGTGTCGATGAGATCGTGGTTATCGACTTCTTTGACGGCAACATTGACCGTCCGTTTGTGGTAGGGCGCATTCACGAAGCCGAACGTCACCCAACCCAGTTCGACCAGAAAGGCCAGTTACCCGACACTAAAAAACTTAGCGGCATCCGCTCAGAAGAAGTCGACGGTAAAGGCTTTAACCAACTACGTTTTGATGACACCACAGGGCAAATCAGTGCCCAACTGCAAAGTAGCCATGCAGCAAGCCAATTAAACCTCGGTAACTTAAGCCATCCAAAAGACAAGGCCGAAAGTGATGGCCGTGGTGAAGGGTTTGAACTCAGAACAGACCAGTGGGGAGCGGTAAGAGCTGGCAGTGGTTTACTTGTTAGTACCCACAAACAGGACCAAGCCCAAGGTGTACACCTTGATGCAAATGAGGCCAAACAACAAATTGAAGGCGGCCTGAACAATGCCAAGGCACTCAGTGAAGTTGCTAAAAATCAGCAAACTGACCCTTTAGAAAATTTAGAAAACCTAAAATCTTTTATTGAAAAACTTGAGCAGCAAGACAACGCAAAAGCTAAAACCTTTAAAGAAGCGATTATGCTGCTGGCGAGCCCAAATAGCATCGCGCTAAGCAGTAACGAAGACATTCACTTAAGCGCAGATGGCCAGATAAACCAAACTGCTGGAGACAGCGTTAATCTGTCTACCCAAAAGAACTTGATTGCACATGCCCAAAATAAAATTAGCCTTTTTGCAGCGCAAGAAGGGGCAAGACTCTATGCAGGCAAAGGCAAAGTTGAGATACAAGCACAAGGCGATGGAGCAGATTTAATTGCCCGTAAAGCTGTGCAGGTGATTTCGACTGAAGACAAAATTGAAGCGACCGCAGCCAAAGAAATTGTACTCACCGCAGGCGGTTCTCAAGTCAAAATTACCGGTTCAGGTATTTTTATGACCACAAGTGGCAAATTTGAGGTGAAGGCTGGGCAGCATTTATTTATGGGGGGAGGAAGTGTAAATAGTTCATTACCGTATCTACCCGAACAAGGAAAACAAAAATATGGTTTATGGTTTGATGTAATGGATAAACAAGGAAATAAACTAAAACCTGGCACGGAATATATTATTTTTGACGAAAATGATAAAGAAATTGAGCGCGGTAAGTTAGATCGAACTGGCTTAGTTAAGTTGGAAACAGAAGAGCCGAATAAGCAATATAAAATACATGTGGTGATAAACGATGGGTATTGAAGCACAAGCTTATGCTGATTTAGTTCGGACAACAATGGGAACGGTTAATCCTGTGACAGCGATTGTACCAGTTAAACTTACAGTTTATACTCAAAGTTTTACAGCATTTATTGGTGGGGCTGCTGATAAATATCCTTTTATATATGGAGATGTAAAACTACCAGGTGTGGGAGATTCTTTAGGGCCTACAGAAATTGTTGGTAATTATGCAAAAAATTTTAATACGGGAAATACAAAAAATTTAAAACAATATTATGGCTATGAGGAGGCTTATAATAATAGAAAAGTAACTATTCCTGTAGCTTCAGGTAAAAGAAATGCTTTTAAAGATATTCTTGAGGTTTATACGAAAAATCCACAAACTCAAATTAATATTATAGGTCATAGTTTGGGTGGCTGGAATTCATCTGGTTTAGTTACAGAACTGAACAAAGCAGGGGTACCAGTCAATTTATTAATTACTATTGACCCTGTTGGAGTCTTATTATCAAAAACCACTCCTCCAAATATATTAGCGACTCCAGCAGTAAGAGCCCAAATTTATTTACTAGCACCACAACCTGTTGCAAATAATTGGATAAATGTTTTTTGTAAACCAAATAATAATGTTGTCACCGATATAAAAAATACGGTGAAATGGGAAGGCTATAAACCAAAATGGAAAGGGTATCATCCTAGCCCTACGAGTTATACGACAGATGATGCAATTGCTGATGCTGGAGGGCAATGGGATAGTTATCCAAAAGAACACAGCAATACATTTCATGAAACTAAATTTAGTCACGCTTGGTTTAGCAAAATGATGCGTGAAACAATACCTAGTATATCTAAATCACCAGAGCAAATATTGCAAGCCGAATTAAAAAAGGTTCAAGTAAAATGAAATTTTTATCATGTATATGGATATTTTTATTATTTGGTTGTACTTCTAAAAATATAGATTATCAATCTACCGATATTAATTTTGGAAAATTTAAATATTTCCAATCTATGTATAGTGGAGAAAAAACATACCAAGGTTTTGTTACAAGCTCTTCTTCTTTAAAAGAAATTTCTGAAAAAAATGCATTTCCTATTTCTAAGCTAAATTGTTTGGAAAATCAGTTTATGGTAAGAGGTGGAGTAGACTTAGATTCAGAAGAAATTAATAATCAATTATATAAATATATGGCACATGTCGAAATATGTAAAAATGATGATTGTTCAGTCGATATTAAAAAAGCAAAAATTGATACTGAATGCAGAATCGAATTAAGAAAAAATTACTCAAATGATGCTTATCAATCAAATAAAGCAAAGTTGACGAATGCTAATTTTGAATAAAATCAATTTGTTGGTGCTAAATTTGATCTATAATTTATTAAGTTGAGAACTAGAAGTGTAATAAACCCGCCAAAGCGGGTTTATTTATTTATCAGAGAAGCGTAATTGATTACGCTTCTTCTGTCATAAGAAATAGTTTAAGCCGCTTGAATGGCTTCTCCACAAAGAGAAACTGTTTCTTGTTTATGTTGGTGTAAGTACCAGAACTGCTCTGCAATGGTTTCTGGATGTACTGTGTAGGTCTTATCTTGTGTGCCCGGTGTTCCATCAACAAAGCCATTCACAATCACTTGGCTTACGTAAACATTTGAGTCAGCGAGACTATGAGCAAGCAAGTTGGTGGCTTTGTATTGAGCGGCAACGGTGGTTGCTAAGGATGAATATTCTTTGGCAACCAAGTCGATACCAACTGCATCGAAAGCAAAAATTCCGTTTGTCGATAAAACGCTACCATGGTTCTTTTCTAAATCACCTAGGCAAGCTTGCACCGTCGCAATATAGCTCGAAACACGAATATGAAAGCTTTTACTAAGCTCTAGTGGAGGGGTTTCTAAGATATTGCCTTCAATATCATGGAAAGCATTCCAATGAATATTTTTAATCTCTCCTAATCGGTCTTTAATACGATTAATAAGATTTGGTATATCTTCAAGAACCGCTAAATCACATGCAAAAGCGTAAGCTTCAATACCTTGTGTTTTAAGCTCTAGAATAGCCTTTTCAAGTTTTTGGGCGTTTCGTGCCACTAAACCGATTTTATAGCCTTCTTTACCAAATTTATGTGCTACGGCTTTGGAAATACCCGTTCCATAACCAAAAATTATAATATTGTTGTTCATTATAAAGTTCCAAAAAACCAATTATTTGGTTAGAAATAGTTTATAATATGTTTTTATAATGTATTCAAGCGCAAAAGTTATCTCTAAGAATAGTACCCAAAGAATAAAAATGCTTAAAAGTGGATATTAGGGAGACAGCTTTACATGAGTTATTCGGCTAAACATGCGCTGTTGAACGAACTTCCAATTTGGCTTACAAATTTTTTGCTTGGTAAAATAAACCGAAAAATACAAATAAAATGGAATTTAAATATTACTAATTATAAGTAAATGGGAATAAATTCTTTTAAATTGGCTTAATGTTGTAAAAATTTCCAAAAATATTAAAATTTCGCTTTTCTTAGAAAAACAATCCCGCGGGGTGCTGGCTAAACTATATCTCAAGGGTGTGATAGGGATCGAAAAGAGTAGCATGCACCAAAACGTATAACGTTAGTGTGTACTCACCCAAAAGGTCTCGATTCGGCTTAGGACGCTATAGATCAAAAGTTTATAGGCATAAGGTTCTAACTTACAAAGTTATAATTGTTGAAGTAAACCATAGATGTTTTCCCTTGACACCCTAAAAAATTCTCTATAATAAAAACGATACTTTACAAGAATATAATTTATGAATAAGCCTTATCTTTCTGCTTTACCTAACGATAGTCAAATCTCATCTCAATTGAACAATGCCTACTTCCACGACTCGTGGAGCATTTTGCTTGGTCAGCCCGACCTAAATGTATTTCAGCAACTTATTAAGCTATTCCAGCACACTCCGCAGTGGGTAGAGTGGAGCATGAATATGCGTAATAAAATTACTTCAAAGATTGGACTTAAAGATTTAGGAAGTTTTCAGCAAATTGATTCGAATAAAAAAGAAAATGAATATGTGGCAGGCGATCGAATTGGAATTTTTACTTTTTTGCAGCGTACCGAAAATGAGTTAGTGATCGGAGATGATGACAAGCACTTAAATGTGACGTTATCTATATACAAGAATGAAAAGACTCAAGTACTCACCATAACTACAGTGGTGCATATTAAAAATTGGCTTGGAAGACTCTATATGGCGCCTGTAATTCCTGCCCATCGGAAAATAGTGCCAGCGACTTTACAGATTTTAGGTTAGAACACTATTTTTATTTACGATGTGATCAGCCAAAATTGTTTATATAATAATCTTAATATCATAATAAAGAGCTGAATAATATGGAGAATAAAAATCAGTGTCGGCAGTGCGTCGTTTGTGGGAAAAATTTTCCGTTAAAAGATCTAGTATCTGGTGAAGTCATTCGTAATGTGATTAGTGACGAAATTTTAAAAGACTATCCAGATTGGAATTACTCAAGCTTTATTTGTCGGGCAGATCTGGCAGATTATCGAGTTAAATATGTTCAATCACTTTTACGTTCCGAAAAGGGCGAACTCTCTAATTTAGAAAACGAAGTGATTGGCAGTATGCAACGCCATGAGCTGATTAGCCGAAATACAGAGTCGGATTTTGATCAGAATTGGACATTGGGAGAAAAGTTAGCAGATAAAATAGCTACTTTTGGGGGAAGTTGGGCGTTTTTAATTTGTTTTGCTCTATTTTTAATAGGCTGGATTGTTCTAAATACAGTCGTGATGGTAGTACGTCCCGTCGACCCTTATCCCTTTATTTTGCTGAATTTAGTATTGTCATGTTTAGCTGCAATTCAAGCGCCTATTATTATGATGAGCCAAAATCGCCAAGAAGCAAAAGACCGCTTACGTTCTCAACATGACTATCAGATTAATTTAAAAGCCGAGCTTGAGATTCGCCATTTGCATGAAAAAATGGACCATCTTTTGTCGCATCAATGGGAAAGACTTGCGCATATTCAAGAAATTCAGCTCGATCTTTTGGCTGAAATGAATAAAAAACGATAAAGATTTTCTGAGTTTCACGTGGAACATGAGTAGAGCGTTATAGATTACTTTGCGGTAGATTCGAAATTTCTTTATGATTTGCCGCCATGCTCCATTGCTGTTTCTACGACCATGCCTTTAAACGACAACTTTGTTTACGCTCCACCACAAGATCCGCTTTCAATTTTATTTGAAGATGACGATTTAATTGTGGTTGATAAACCTGCGGGCTTGTTGTCGGTCATGGGACGTTTACCTGAGCATCATGACAGTGCTTATTTACGGGTGCTGGAAAAGTTCCCTTTAGCTAAGGTCACACATCGTTTAGATATGGCAACATCAGGCTTACTTATGTTTGCCAAGCACCGTGATGCAGAAGTTGCGGTAAGTAAAATGTTTCAGGCCAGAACAGTCAAAAAGCATTATATTGCTTTGGTGCAAGGCCAAGTCGCACAAGAGGGAAGCGTTGAAGTTCCGCTCATTACCGACTGGGAAAATCGCCCAAGACAAATTGTACATTTTGAATTAGGCAAACATGCTAAAACGTTGTTTCAACCGTTGGTTTATGATGAAACAACCGATCAAAGTCGATTGTTACTTGAACCAGTAACAGGGCGTTCGCATCAGTTACGCGTCCACATGATGCATATAGGACATCCGATTATGGGGGATAAGTTATATCACCCTGAGCCTAAACGTTTTCACTTAAATCGCATGGCTTTACATGCTGCATATTTGGCTTTTCAGCATCCATTAAATGGAACGGATGTGGTGATTGAGTCGCAAGTGCCTTTTTAAAATTTATATAATTAAAAGAATTAATTTGATGCAATTGGGAACTGAATATATACCCAAACTGCAATAAAAGTCGGGTATTCTTGATGTTGAATAATATTAATACTGCGACAACAACAAGGATCACTTTATGACTCGTGACTACGAACAATTTCCAGATGACGATAACGGCAATGTACTTTGGCAAATGGCTGAAGACGGGGATGATTTAACCGAGTTGCATGAAATTGAATTTTCTATTGCTTTTCATGATCAGAAAAATGCAGAGCAATGTGCACTCTATCTGCTCTACCAAGAACAAAAAGTTTCACTTTTTCAAGATGACTCTGTTGAGCCAAACGAGTGGGTGATTACCATTTTCGTTAACATGGAACCTGAGTATTCAGATATTGTTGACTTGGAACAATGGTTTGCCAGTATCGCTGAGAAGTTTCAGGGCGAATATGATGGGTGGGGCTGTATGGCCTATGTCTTCGAGGAAGACGAAGAAGATGACCTGTTGCAGTAAGGTCTAAAATAAAGAGTAGGAGATAATCATGAACTTATCTCAAAAACAAATTGCAGTACGGTTTTTAGAGCTTGCCGCAGCGGGTGAAGTTGATGAAGCTTACAGCAATTACACTGCGCCGAACTTTAAGCATCACAACCCTTATTATGCGGGTGATGCGACTTCTTTGAAGGAAGGGATGCGTGAAAGTGCAATTGAAACTCCCAACAAAGTCTTTGATGTTCAACATGTCATTGAAGAGGGTGATTTGGTTGCTGTGCATTCAAAACTTGAAATGCAAATGAATGGGTTAACCACCTTGGCCGTGGTTCATATTTGCCGCTTTGAAAAGGGTAAAATTGCTGAGTTTTGGGATATTGGTCAAGTACAGCCCGACCCCCTCATCAATGAAAATGGTATGTTCTAATCAAAAGCCCGAAATAATTCGGGCTTTTTTATTTATGTATGAATTAAAACTTCCACTGTGCCGAAATTGAGGTGTTTAGTGGTTCACCTGGCTGAACCCATAAATCGCTATAGCTTGAAACATAGTAAGTTTTATCAAACAGGTTGTTCACATTGAGCTGATAGCGTAAACGGTCAGATGGGGCATAGTAGCCATTTAAATTGACCAACGTATAACTCGGTAAGTTAAAGCCATTATCAAGATTATGTCCGCTGCGCTCTCCCACATAGGTGAGGTTAGCACCTACACCTGCTTTTTTCGGACCTTCTTGTAGAAATTCATAATTGGTGCTCAATGAGCCTTGGTGTTTTGGAACATTGCTTAGACGGGCACCTTTTGCCAAGTCTTGGTCTTTTTCAATTTGAGCATCGGTATAACTATAGTTGGCATTGACGAACCAGCGGTCAGTGATTTGACTATTTAAGTCGAACTCAATTCCTTTACTACTCACTTCGCCTGCTGCGGTTTGGAAGTTACTGTCGATTGGGTCGGTTGTGGGTACATTTCGTTTTTTCATTTTAAACAAAGCGAAACTCAGCACACTTTGGTCGTTTATTTTATATTTGGTGCCGACCTCATAACTTTCGCCTTTTTCAGGAGCAAAAGTCTGACCATTTCGATTCATGCCACTATTCATGGCAAATGAGCGGCCATAATTGCTATAAAAAGCCCATTGCTCAGAGGCTTTAAAATTTACTCCGAAACGCGGACTATTTTGATGGAGGGTCTGGTTGCTTTCAGTCTGAGTCAGGTGATTTTTAAAGTCTTGTTCGACCTGATCAAAACGGTTGCCGAATAGCACACTCCACTGATCATTAAAAAAGATCTGGTCTTGTACATTAAGCGCAAAGTAACGCTGGCGCTCTTTAGTGTCGGTAAACGGTGCTAAGTTTGGTAAATATTTGCCATATTCAGGTTGGTAAATATCAATTGTGTTTGGTGAGTCTGTGCTGTGGTTGCGACGAAGTTGGTTTTGTTTGTAGTCGAGTTGACCAAGTTCAGTTGAAAGTAAAATTTCATGACGTGCCCAAGACGTATCAACCTTGCCAAGTAACTCTGTCTGAGCCAGCACATCTTCACTTGTATAATCACGATAGCGACGTTGACGCTCTAAAGTACGTCCATCGGCTTGCATACGACGAGGTTCGGTCGCAAAGCCGACCATTTGTGCATCTTTATAACTGACCGCACTATTTAGTTTCCAGTCAGGGTTAAATTCGTGACTAAGACGCAATTGGTAAAAATAATCTTTTATTTTCAAATCGCCGTCATCAGACTCACCTGTAAAGGTTTTCGGGTCCATCACAAACTGATGATTGACTGTACTTACACCACGGTCAAAGGTACCTTTATGCTCAGTAAATTCACTGTCAAAGTCGAGTTGCGTTTGGTCTGAAATTTTCCATGTGAGCTGTGGTGAAAAGAACCAGCGTTCACTGCTGACATGATCACGAAAGCTTTGATTATCTTCGTGAGCCACTGCTACACGATAGGCCAGTTCATCGTTAATAGGGGCAGTATGCTCCAGACTTATTCGATATTGTTCTTGGGTATTAGCGCGTAGGTTAAGTTTACTTTCGCTTTCCCATTGTGGTTTTTTACTATTGAGGTTAAGTAAACCACCTGTTTCGCCGCGACCATATAAAGCCGCCATTGGTCCTTTTAAAAACTCTAAAGATTCAATATTTACTACATCTTTTGGAGCACTAATCCCTCGGTTGACACTCAAGCCGTTGCGGATCATTGAGGCACCTAAATTGGGATCGGTACTAAAACCGCGGAAAGAGTAATTATCCCAAAAGCCGCCACCGAAACTATTTTGATGAAAAACCCCGCTCACTAAGCTTAATGCGTCATCAATTCGTTGAACGTCTTGTTGTTCCATTATTTGTTTAGAAAGATAAGCACGGTTAAAAGGGACATCTAAAACATCGTGAGTAAATTTAGTTGCCGAGCTATTTTGGCTCACATCTTCTCGGGTACTTTCAGCCTGAACACGTATGGTCTCAAGTACCGTTGACGTTTCCTCTCCCCAAGTGAGTGTCGATATAAATGATAGACCTAACGAAGACAACAATCCTAATTTGTGTCGCATAAATAATCAGCCATAAAAAGACAAAAGGAATTAAATGTAATAGTATAACGTTACATTATTTTGTTGATTACTGCTATGTCTTTAGAAAAGAATATTGAACGTTTACAGTCGATTGATGCATTGCGTGGTTTGGTGATCATCATTATGTTGCTCGACCATGTAAGAGAAACTTTCTATTTACATAAACAGGTTACCGATCCAATGGACGTAACAGTAACAGAACCGGCTTTATTTGGCAGTCGATTATTGGCCCATATTTGCGCTCCAGTTTTTGTACTTTTAACGGGTATTTCTGCTTTTTTATTTCAGTCAAAAAAACAAGACTTACAGCAAACACGTGCTTTTTTATTAAAACGTGGCTTATTTTTGATTGTACTAGAGCTCACGCTGGTGAAATTTGCATGGACGGCAACTTTTCCGCCTGAAGTCATTTATTTACAAGTGATCTGGGCGATTGGTATTAGCATGGTGGTGCTAGCGTGCTGTGTGAGTTTACCTTTACCAGTCCTTGCTGGTGTAGCGTTGGTCATTATTTTTGGGCACAACCTGCTAGATTCTGTGCACTTCTCACAAGGTGTTTTACAAAATATATGGTTCGTTTTACATGAACGTGGTTGGATTGAATTTGCGGGTATCAAGCTTCGCACAAGCTATCCCATTTTGCCTTGGATCGGGGTGATTTTACTGGGCTATGCCTTAGGGCAGTTGTTTAGTTCTAAATATTCAGCAAAGCAAAGAGGCCGCGCTTTACTCAGCCTTGGTTTAGTAAGTATTGGGCTATTTGTTTTATTGCGTTTTATCAATATCTATGGCGACCAGCCTTGGCAACATTTTGAGTCATTCCAACTGAGTCTCATGAGCTTTTTTAACCTCACTAAGTATCCGCCGTCTTTATTATTTATTTTGCTAAATGTTGGAATTGGCTTGATTGTGCTCGTTGCTTTTGAGCGTATGCAGCAATACTCATTTTTAAAACCATTGGTGGTATTTGGCTCGGTGCCGATGTTCTTTTATTTATTACACTTATATATGCTGAAATTGATGTATGTGTTCGCACTCAGCGTGTGGGGAGCTAACTACGGGAATTATTTGTCGGTCAACCATGTGTGGATGCTATGGCTAATTACAATTGTACTGTCTTTTGTACTTTATCCAGCGGTTAAGTGGTTCTCGAAATTCAAACATCAAAACAAACATATTTCGATTTTAAAATATTTCTAATTTCTAAAAGGTGAGTAAAGCGAGTTAAATAATGCTCGCTTTACTTACTTACATCTAAATATAAAGTTTCTTTGACTTCTTCCATAACCACATAACTGTGTGACGATGCCGAAGCGGGAAGTTTCTTTAATAGATCTCCCAATAAGCGGCGGTATGCGCTCATTTCTTTTAAACGCGCTTTTACGAGGTAGTCAAATTCGCCTGAAATAAGATGACATTCGAGTACTTCAGGAATCTCAACTAAATCTCTGGCCACTTGGTCAAATACATCGCCTGATTTGGCAGATAACTTAATTTCTAAAAAGACGAGAAGGTTACGGTCCACAAAGGCTGGGTTTAGCCGTGCGTAATAACCTATGATAATGCCATCGCGTTCAAGGCGCTTTACACGCTCTGAACAGGGGGTGGTCGACAGGTTAACTCTCGATGCCAATTCACTAATCGCAATTCGTCCTTCGCGCTGCAAAATATCCAGAATCATGCGATCTATACGATCTAAGGGGCGCATAGATATTTCCTCTTTTTTTAAAATTCTCGCGAGAAAAACATAAATTTACCTAGATTATACCCTGAAAAACAGTGAAATAAACTATTGAAGCAGAAATATACTAGTGAAATAAACTGGTGTGCGTGAGGGAATGGAAATGCGCGTAATTGTTTTAGGTAGCGGCGTTATTGGAGTGGCAAGTGCCTATTATCTAGCTCAACAAGGAGCTGAGGTTACTGTTCTCGATCGCCAGGCAGGTCCTGCTGAAGAAACAAGTTTTGGTAATGCAGGTCAAATTTCGCCTGGGTATTCGACTCCTTGGGCAGCACCAGGTATCCCTTTTAAAGCTGTGAAATGGATGTTCCAACATCACGCACCGCTTGCGATTAATTTAGATGGCAGTATGTGGCAGTTACAGTGGATGGCGCAAATGCTGAAAAACTGTAATCCACAAAGCTATGCTGTAAACAAAGAACGTATGATGCGCGTGGCTGAATATAGCCGTGATTGTTTACGTGAGTTAAGAAAAGATACAGGTATTAACTACGAAAACCGCGCGAAGGGTACTTTGCAGTTATTCCGCAAAGAAGCACAAATGGAAGCGGTTCAACGCGACATTAGCGTGCTTGAAGAGTGCGGCGTAAGCTACGAATTATTAAATGGCAACGAGCTTGGTCGTGTAGAACCAGCTTTGGCAAATGCGCAAGATAAATTGGTCGGTGGTTTACACCTACCAAATGACGAGACAGGTGACTGTTATTTATTTACTAATGCTTTAGCTCAAATTGCCAAAGAGTTGGGTGTTAACTTCCAGTTCAACCAAAACGTAGAAAAATTGATTGTTGAAGGCGATGAAATTAAGGGCGTTCAGGTCAATGGTAAGGTCTTAACTGCGGACCGTTATGTTCTAGCGTTTGGTAGCTATTCACGTGATTTCTTGAAACCACTTGATCTACAGCTACCTGTATATCCTGTGAAAGGTTACTCGTTGACAATTCCAATTGTTGATCCTGCTTTTGCTCCGCAATCTACAGTGCTGGATGAAACCTACAAAATTGCGATTACTCGCTTTGACCAGCGTATTCGCGTAGGTGGGATGGCAGAGCTAAGCGGTTTCAATTTAGGTCTGAATGAAGACCGCCGTGCAACCTTGCAAATGGTGACTCAGGACTTGTTCCCAGGCGGTGATATGGCACAGGCATCTTTCTGGACAGGTCTACGTCCAATGACACCAGACAGCACTCCAATTATTGGAGCGACTCGCTTTAAAAATCTGTTCTTGAATACAGGTCACGGTACTTTAGGTTGGACCATGGCATGTGGTTCAGGAAAATTAATCAGTGACATTGTATTGAATCATAAGACTGAAATCAGTACCGATGGCCTTTCAATTCAGCGTTATTCACACGCGCATGCTGCATAACGGACGTTAGGAAAGTCATCATGCCTCGTCCTATTACCGCAGTGATCCACCGACAATCCTTACAAAATAACTTGGCGGTGGTACGCAAGGCTATGCCAAACAGTAAGGTCTTTGCCGTTGTAAAAGCCAATGCTTATGGACACGGAATTGAACGTGTTTATGAAGCGTTTAAAGCAGCAGATGGCTTTGCCTTACTTGATCTTGATGAAGCAAAACGCATTCGTGCTTTAGGTTGGACAGGTCCAATTTTATTGCTCGAAGGAATTTTCTCTCCTCAAGATTTATTTGATTGTGTGCAGTATCAACTCAGTTTCACCATTCATAGTGAAGCGCAAATTGAGTGGGTAGAAAAGCATCCTTATCCGGCTCAATTTGATGTTTGCCTAAAAATGAATAGTGGTATGAACCGTCTTGGTTTTAAACCACAGCACTATGTTCAGGCTTGGGAACGTTTAAATAATTTGCCAAATGTCTCCAAGATTACCCACATGATGCATTTTTCAGATGCAGATGGTGATCGTTTCGGGCAGCAGGGTATTGATTATCAAATTACTGCCTTTGAAGAAATTGTTAAGGATTTACCGGGTGAAAGATCGGTAAGTAATAGTGCGGCAATTCTGCGCTATCAAGATCAGCTCAGATCAGATTATGCCCGTAGTGGCATCATGCTTTATGGCAGCTCGCCAGACTACCCAACGCATAGTATTGCGGATTGGGGCTTACAACCGACCATGAGCTTACGTAGTGAAATTATTTCCGTTCAGCATTTAGAGCCGAATGAAAGCGTGGGTTATGGCTCAAACTTTGTCGCAGAGCAACCGATGACGATTGGGATTGTCGCTTGTGGCTATGCTGATGGTTATCAACGTATTTCACCAACAGGTACGCCTGTTTTAGTGGACTCAGTCCGCACTCGCACAATTGGTCGTGTCAGCATGGATATGTTGGCAGTTGATTTAACGGGCATTGAAAATGCCAAAGTTGGTAGCGAAGTGGTGCTCTGGGGCCAATCAAGTACAGGCGTCGTTTTACCTATTGATGATGTCGCTATTTCATCCGGTACGGTGGGCTATGAACTGATGTGTGCCGTCACCGCCCGTGTTCAATTTATTAATCAGGTATAAGGAAATCCGAATGTCTAATTCAGATATACAAAAGATTAAAACTAACGAAGTCATGAGTGCCGTGACTGTTTTTAACAAAGTGGTTTATCTGTCAGGTCAGGTACCTAAAAATACCGAGCAAGACGTGGCAGGCCAAACTCGTGAAATTCTTGCAACGATTGATGAACTTTTGGCATTAGCCAATACCGACAAATCTCGCTTGCTCTCTGCACAGTTCTATTTAAAAAATCTTTCTGACTTTTCAACCGTAAATGCAATTTGGGTTGACTGGTTAAAAGGGTGTGTTGCTCCATCGCGTGCCACAATTCAGGCCGATTTGGTAAATCCGGATTGGTTAATTGAAATTGCCGTGACGGCAGCACAAAAGTAATTCGTTTTTACTCCAAAAATGATGATGTATCTAACAGAAGGAAGATAGATACGGTTTAACCAGTCTTTTTTGGTGAACAGATTCAGTGACCTATGGCATACGGTTCGATTTTCGCCATAGGTTGCTGATCTTAACAAAGGAATTCAAAAAGGAATTTTAATATGACAACGGCTCGTCATTCAGATACAGAAAATTCTCCTGATCATCTGCAACGAAAACTGTCTAACCGTCATTTACAACTGATTGCTATTGGCGGTGCAATTGGAACCGGCCTATTTATGGGTTCGGGCAAAACTATCTCCCTCGCAGGTCCTTCAATCCTTTTGATCTATATGATTATTGGAGGAATGTTCTTTTTCTTAATGCGTGCAATGGGCGAGTTGCTCCTTGCAAATCTGCATTACAAATCTTTTGTTGATATGGCTCATGACCTGATTGGTCCTTGGGCTGGTTATTATTTGGGCTGGACTTATTGGTTAGGTTGGGTGCTGGTGGGTATTGCGGACCTTTCAGCAGTCATTAACTATTTAGGTTTCTGGCTACCCGATGGCGCAAGTTTCTCACCAATACAGCAGGCCATGATTAGCGCAGGTTGTGTGTTGTTTGTGATGGGTCTTAACCTCTTAACAGTACGCCTATTTGGTGAAATTGAATTCTGGTTTGCTCTCATTAAGATCTTGGCGATTATTGGTCTGATCGGAGTGGGCGGCTACATGATTTTCAGCCATTTCCAAGCTCCGCAAGGCGCTGTCGCAAGCATCAGTAATGTTTGGTCACATGGTGGTTTATTCCCGAAAGGTACAGAAGGCTTCTTGGCAGGATTCCAGATTGCTGTATTTGCTTTTGTCGGGGTTGAACTTGTAGGTACAACGGCTGCTGAAACCAAAGACCCGCAGAAGAACTTACCGAAAGCGATTAATGCGATTCCGGTACGTATTATTTTGTTCTATGTGTTGGCACTGTTTATTGTGATGTCAGTAACACCGTGGGACCATATTCGTGCAGACAAAAGTCCGTTTGTTGAGTTATTCTTAAATGCTGGTATTCCGGTTTCTGCAATCATCATGAACTTGGTGGTGCTGTCTTCGGTCATGTCTTCAATGAACAGCGGTGTGTTTTCAACCAGCCGTATGTTGTTTGGTTTATCAAAAGACGGTCAGGCACCGGGTGCATTTGGACGCTTATCAAAACGTGCAGTACCTTCAAATGGTTTGATTTTCTCTTGTACCTTTATCATGGGCGGAGCGGTGCTTCAGTACTTTGTTCCAAACACGATGGAAGCATTTACTTTGGCAAGTTCACTTTGTGTGATTCTATTCATTAGTGTCTGGAGTCTCATCATGGTGTGCTATTTACGCTACCGTAAATTACGTCCTGAATTACATGAAAAATCAACATTCAAAATGCCAGGTGGTGTTTGGATGAGTTATGTTGTTTTGGCATTCATGCTTTTCACTTTAGTCATCTTGGCATTAGAGTCAGATACATTGAAAGCTCTATATGTCAGTCCAGTATGGCTGGTCATTTTAGGTGTTACCTATCATGTGCTCTATAAACCACGTATGAAAAAACTAGGACGTGAACTCGTCAACGATCATTAAGTTTTATTAAAAAGCCAATCAATCATGATTGGCTTTTTTTATTTTTATTAGATTTTTTATCGGAATAATATTGTTTATTTTTGGATCAATAGAGCAGTTTGGAGGGTATTGGAAAAGTACATATAGCAGGATCACATGCTACACTTCGGCTAATCTGGAACCCCAGATTGATTAATTAAAATTGCCGTGAAGGCAGTACATAAATAATGTGACTTAAAAAAATCAGGACAAACGATTTATCAATTAAGGAAAAAATATACTTGAACATCTTGTCCTGAGGTATAGACTCAGCAACCCACGATATACGGTTCGTTTTTCTCCCTATAGGTTGCTGATTTAAGTTAAGCAAAATATAAAAAGGACTTCTAATATGACAATGGTTCATCATTCTGATGAGGCAAGCTCCCCTGATCATTTACAACGGAAATTAAATAATCGCCATCTACAAATGATTGCAATTGGCGGTGCAATTGGAACCGGCTTATTTATGGGCTCGGGCAAAACCATCTCCCTCGCAGGACCTTCAATCCTCGTTATCTACATGATAATTGGTGGCATGTTCTTTTTTCTGATGCGTGCATTGGGTGAACTACTGCTTGCCAACTTACATTACAAATCATTTGTCGATATGGCTTATGATTTGATTGGACCATGGGCTGGCTACTATATCGGCTGGACCTATTGGTTAGGCTGGGTACTGGTCGGTATTGCTGATTTATCTGCGGTCATTAACTATTTAAGTTTCTGGCTGCCCGAAGGCGCCAGTTTCTCACCCATGCAACAAGCCATGATTAGTTCAGGCTGTGTACTATTCATTTTAGGGCTTAACCTTCTTACCGTTAAGCTATTTGGTGAAGTTGAATTCTGGTTCGCACTCATTAAGATTTTGGCCATTATTGGCCTGATTGGAGTCGGTGGTTACATGCTCCTCACTCATTTTCAAGCTCCGCATGGTGAGGTTGTGAGTGTAAGTAATGTGTGGTCGCATGGCGGCATATTTCCAAAAGGCGTAAGCGGATTTTTGGCAGGTTTCCAGATTGCCGTGTTTGCTTTCATTGGTGTTGAATTGATTGGTACAACTGCTGCTGAAACGAAAGATCCAGAGAAAAATCTACCAAAGGCAATTAACGCGATTCCTGTACGTATTATTTTATTCTATGTATTGGCACTCTTTGTGGTGATGTCAGTAACACCTTGGGATCACATTCGTGCAGATAAAAGTCCATTTGTTGAGTTGTTCTTAAATGCAGGTATTCCGATTTCAGCCATCATCATGAACTTGGTGGTGCTATCTTCAGTGATGTCTTCAATGAACAGCGGTGTGTTTTCAACCAGTCGTATGCTGTTCGGTTTATCGAAAGATGGTCAGGCACCGAGTGCATTGGGGCGTTTATCAAAACGTGCCGTACCTTCAAATGGTTTAATCTTCTCATGTATTTTCATTATGGGTGGGGCAGTGCTTCAGTACTTTGTTCCAAACACGATGGAAGCATTTACTTTGGCAAGTTCACTCTGTGTGATTCTCTTTATTAGTGTATGGCTTCTGATCATGGCAT
Organism: Acinetobacter sp. WC-141; assembly: GCF_000313935.1. Lineage (GTDB taxonomy): Bacteria > Pseudomonadota > Gammaproteobacteria > Pseudomonadales > Moraxellaceae > Acinetobacter. Next base: position 96,354 of record NZ_AMSS01000014.1, read on the forward strand.
GCTATTTACGTTACCGTAAGTTAAGTCCAGAGTTACATGCTAAATCGACCTTTAAAATGCCGGGTGGGGTGTTGATGGCGTATGTTGTCATTGCATTCTTCTTGTTCACTTTAGTGATTTTGGCACTAGAGCCAGATACATTAAAAGCGGTATACGTGAGTCCATTGTGGCTGGTTGTTTTAGGTGTTAGCTATCATGTGTTTTATAAACCACGCATGAAAAAACTAGGCCAAGAAACTTTTGATTAATTATTGCTAATTTCAAAAAAGCCAATCATCCGTGATTGGCTTTTTTATTTAGGTTCTTTAATCAACCAACAAATGCTGATATTTATCGGCTTGTTTACGCAAATAGTCCCAAACCAATTTAATGCGCGGTTCATGTTGTAAATCAACAAAAGTCAGCATCCAGAAGGTATGAGTAAAGCGAACTTGTTGCTCTAGCACCTCTTCAAGTTCCGGTTTATCATCTGCCAAAAACTTGGGCAAAATCGCAAGTCCTGCGCCAGCACTCACCGCAATTTGCTGGGCCAAAATACTGCTGCTACGGAAGTTGGCATTCAGCTTCAAAGGTAGACGTTCTAGACAATACAACTCAGGGCTATATACCAGATCATCAATATAGTTCACAAAGCGATGTTGGGTTAAATCTTCTAAGGCTCGGATAGGCGGGTTTTGGGCCAGATAGTTTTTGCTACCATAAATTTTTAAACAATAATCTGATAATCGCGTAATGATGTAAGGGCCAGACGTAGGACGATCAATTGACACCACAATATCTGCCTCACGGTGTGAAAGCTTAATCATTTTCGGCACTGGAATTAGGTCGATGGTGAGCAGTGGATATTGGATAGAGAACTCAGCCAATAACCGAGCTAAAAACGCAGTACCAAAACCTTCAGGTGTGCCAATTCGCACACGACCTTGCAAAGGTTGGTGTGGTTTTTCAATTTGTAAGAAAGCTTGTTCCATTTGCTCAACTCGAGGAACCAGTGCCATCCCTTCGAGTGTCAGCTCATAACCCGTCGCTTCACGCTTAAACAGCGTTGTACCCAAAGCAAGTTCTAGTGCCTGAATTCGTCTAGCCACCGTACTGTGCTCGACACCAATAATTCGCGCAGCATTGGTCAAGGTTTTAGTCCGAGCTAAAACCAGAAAAAAATGTAGATGATCCCAATCCACTTTCATTTTTGTTTTCATCCTTGTGCATATTTGCACAACAATCGTGCATGAATTTCCGTTGGTGGTCAAAGTTTTCTTTGCTAGTCTCAATTGAAACTGGAATAAAGAAAATACAATCAAAAGGTGTTTTCTAATAATTGAACACAATAAAAATATGGCCTACGGAGAGGTTATGAACACAATCCAAAAAATCGAATTGGAAACCGCTAAATTACTCATTAACGGAAATTTTATCGAATCTGAAACACAGGAATGGCAAGACATTGTTAATCCTGCGACTCAGGAAGTGATTGGTCGCGTACCATTTGCAACGGTTAAAGAAGTCGATGCTGCTATTCAAGCTGCACAAGATGCTTTTGCTTCTTGGCGTCAGACTCCAATTCAGGCACGTATGCGTATCATGCTTAAGTTACAAGACTTAATCCGTGCCAACATGAAAGAAATTGCGCAAGTACTAACGACTGAACAAGGCAAAACCTTGGCAGACGCTGAAGGTGATATTCAACGTGGTCTAGAAGTGGTTGAACATGCCTGTTCGGTCGGCACTTTGCAAATGGGTGAATATGTTGAAGGTGTTGCACGCGGTGTAGACACTTACACATTGCAGCAACCTTTGGGTGTCTGTGCGGGTATTACGCCGTTTAATTTCCCAGCCATGATTCCACTTTGGATGTTCCCAATGGCAATTGTGTGCGGCAATACCTTTGTTTTAAAACCATCAGAACAAGACCCTTTATCAACCATGATGCTGGTTGAGCTTGCCATTCAAGCAGGTGTTCCAGCAGGTGTGCTGAACGTTGTGCATGGCGGTAAAGAAGTAGTTGACCGTTTGTGTACCCATAAAGATATTAAAGCGATTTCATTTGTAGGCTCAACTGCAGTTGGCACACATGTTTATAACCTTGCAGGGCAACATGGTAAACGCGTGCAGTCGATGATGGGCGCAAAAAACCATGTGGTTGTGATGCCAGATGCCAATAAAGAACAAACCTTAAATGCTCTAGTGGGTGCAGCGTTTGGTGCAGCAGGACAACGTTGTATGGCATTGTCGGTTGCAGTGATGGTTGGCGACAGCAAACAATGGATTCAAGAGTTAGTTGAAAAAGCGAAAACCTTAAAAGTAAATGCAGGCCATGAGCCAAATACTGACATTGGCCCAATCATTTCAAAACGTGCTAAAGCGCGTGTGCTTGATTTAATTAATAGCGGTGTTGAGCAAGGGGCAGAGTTGCTACTCGATGGTCGCGATGTTCAAGTACAAGGTTATGAGTCAGGTAACTTCGTGGGGGCAACGATTTTTAGTGGCGTAAATACTGACATGCGTATTTATAAAGAAGAAATCTTTGGTCCAGTTCTTTCAATTATTTGTGTAGATACCCTTGATGAAGCGATTACGCTTATCAACGCCAACCCATTTGGTAACGGTGTAGGTCTATTTACCCAAAGCGGTGCGATTGCACGTACTTTCCAAAACCTCATTGATATTGGTCAAGTCGGTATCAATATTCCAATTCCTGTGCCAGTGCCTTTCTTTAGCTTTACGGGTTCAAGAGGTTCAAAACTGGGTGATTTGGGACCATACGGCAAACAGGCTGTGCAGTTCTACACTCAAACTAAAACTATTACCAGTCGTTGGTTTGAAGATAGCCATGAAGTTGGCGGTGTAAATACAACAATTAGTTTACGTTAAGGGGATCACGGATGAATATCGCCTTTATCGGTCTAGGCAATATGGGCGGCAGAATGGCCCATAATCTACTTAAAGCCGGAATCAAAGTTTATGGTTATGACCTTAGTGAAGTCGCGATCCAGCACTTTGCCGAGGCAGGTGGTGTGGTCTGCGACAGCCCACAGGATGCAGCTAAACAAGCAGATGTGGTTATTAGCATGCTACCTGCGGCCAAGCACGTTAAAGAAGTTTACTTGGGTGAAAATGGTGTATTGGAAGTGCTAAAATCAGGTAGCTTATGCATTGATAGCAGTACCATTGATCCACAAACCATTAAAGACATTGCCGCTGTTGCGCAAAGCAAAAATATTAAAATCTGTGATGCACCAGTTTCAGGTGGAACCATTGGTGCTCAAGCAGGAACCTTAACCTTTATGGTGGGTGCCGATGATCAAACCTTTTACGAAGTAAAACCTGTGCTTAGCCACATGGGCAAAAACATAGTTCATTGTGGCGATGTCGGTGCAGGTCAAATTGCCAAAATCTGCAATAACCTGATTTTGGGTATTTCAATGGCCGCGGTGGCCGAAGGTATGGCACTTGGTGTGAAGCTAGGTATTGACCCACAAGCATTGGCAGGCGTCATTAACACTTCAAGCGGTCGTTGTTGGAGTTCGGATGTATGTAACCCATGGCCGCATATTAATGAAAATGCCCCAGCATCTCGAGGTTACCAAGACGGCTTTGCAACTCAGCTGATGCTAAAAGATTTGGGTCTTGCAGTAGAAGCGGCAGGCCAAGTCAAACAGCCAGTCGTATTAGGCGGTATGGTGCAACAGCTGTATCAGCAAATGTGCATGCGTGGTAATGCCAATCTCGACTTTTCGAGCATTATTCAGCAATACCTGCCACAAGAGGCATAACGGTAAAGCCAAAGGATGGCTTTAAACACATAAACCCTGTCGTGAATAACAACAAATCCGGACTGAGGGAAAAGATATGATGGATTATCAAAATGCTGCACAGACTTTCGATTTGGAAAGCACTGCAAAACAGATGTTATCAGGTTCACTTGATGCCTTAAATGCTTGTTATGAATGCTGTGATCGACACGCAGATGGCGACAAAATTGCACTGTATTGGCAAGGAAAAGACGGACGAAAAGAGCAATATACCTTCCGTGAATTAAAAGAGTGGTCAAGTCAGTTTGCCAACTTTCTAAAATCACAAGGTGTAAAAGCAGGCGACCGTATTTCAGGTCTATTACCAAGAACACCCGAATTGATCGTGACTATTTTTGCAGCTTGGCGAATTGGTGCTGTCTATCAACCACTATTTACTGCATTTGGCCCAAAAGCGATTGAGCACCGTATTCAGCTTGCACAAAGTAAGCTGGTGGTGACCGATACGGGCAACCGTAGCAAGCTTGATGAAATTGAAAATTGCCCTGCAATTGTGACGGTGGCCGATGCACAAGGTACTCCCCTTAAAGCAGGCGATTTTAACTTTTGGAATGAAGTAAAACCGCAGTCTGATCAATGTGATTTGGTTATGCGTAGCATCCAAGATCCTTTCTTGCTCATGTTTACTTCAGGCACTACAGGGCCAGCTAAACCATTGGAAGTGCCATTAAAAGCACTAATTGCCTTTGGTCGATATATGCAAGATGCCATTGGTTTAACCGAAGAAGATTCGTTTTGGAATATTGCCGATCCGGGTTGGGCGTATGGTCTGTACTATGCGATTACTGGGCCGTTATTCTTGGGTCACGCTACTTTGTTTTATGAAGGTGGTTTTAGCACAGATAGCCTATGCCAAATTGTGAAAGATTATAAAGTTAACAACTTGGCAGGTGCACCAACGGCTTACCGTATGATGATGGCGGCTGATCCAGCACAAATGACGCCGTTAAAAGGGCAGTTCCGTGTAGTGAGCAGTGCAGGCGAGCCGCTGAATCCAGAAGTCATTCGCTGGTTTAAACAAGTGCTTGATGCTCCAATTTATGACCATTATGGACAAACCGAAGTGGGTATGGTGGTGTGTAATCATCATGGTTTAAAACATGAAATTCATGCTGGTTCAGCAGGTTTCCCAAGCCCGGGTTACCGTGTTGCGATTGTTAATGAACAAGGTGAAGAACTGCCGCCAGATACACCGGGAATTTTAGCAGTCGACATTAGCAAGTCTCCAATGATGTGGTTCGGCGGCTATAAAGAAAGCCGAAAATCACCATTTGTTGGTCATTACTACTTAACTGGCGACACTGCCGAGTTACATGCTGATGGCAGCATGAGCTTTGTAGGGCGCAGTGATGATGTAATCACCACATCGGGCTATCGGATTGGGCCATTCGATGTTGAAAGTGCTTTGCTTGAACATGATGCAGTGGTTGAGGCTGCAGTGATTGGTGTGCCTGACCCAGACCGTACCGAAGTGGTTAAGGCATTTGTAATTTTAGCTACGGATGCTCAACCGTCAGAGGCACTTGCTGAACAACTCAGCCAATTTGTTAAAAGACGACTTTCTGCACATGCGTACCCACGTTTAGTTGAATTTGTGAGTGAATTACCTAAAACTCCAAGTGGCAAAATTCAGCGCTTTTTATTGCGTAATCAAGAAATTGCTAAACAACAAGCTAAAGCAGGGTAAAGGAAATAATAATGCAATTTACCGAAGAACAATTACTCATTCGTGATATGGCGAAAAGTTTCGCCCAAGAACAAATTAAGCCTCATGCCAGTGATTGGGATCGAGACGGGACTTTCCCGAAAGACACCTTAGCTCAAATGGGGCAACTCGGTTTTATGGGTATGCTTGTTTCAGAGCAATGGGGCGGTTCAGACACGGGTAACTTAGCTTATGTACTAGCCCTCGAAGAAGTTGCGGCAGCAGATGGCGCAACCTCAACCATCATGAGCGTACACAACTCGGTTGGCTGTGTGCCTATTTTAAAATTTGGTACTGACGAACAAAAAGAGCGCTTTTTAAAACCTTTAGCGCAAGGTGAAATGATTGGCGCTTTTGCTTTAACCGAACCGCATACTGGCTCAGATGCGGGAGCCATTAAAACCCGAGCAGTGAAAGATGGTGACGATTACATTTTAAATGGTGCAAAGCAGTTTATTACCTCGGGTAATAATGCCGGCGTCATTATTGTGTTTGCCGTGACCGATCCGAGCGCGGGCAAAAAAGGTATTAGTGCCTTTTTAGTCCCACGCGAAACACCGGGCTATGAAGTGATTCGTGTTGAAGAAAAACTGGGTCTGCATGCTTCAGATACCTGCCAAATTGCGCTGACAGATGTACGCATTCACAAAAGCCTCATGCTAGGCAAAGAGGGCGAAGGCTTAAAAATAGCTCTCGCCAATTTAGAAGGTGGACGTATTGGTATTGCTGCACAAGCAGTTGGTCTAGCACGTGCAGCACTCGAAGAAGCAACTCGTTATGCCAAAGAACGTATTACTTTTGGAAAACCAATTTTTGAGCATCAAACCATCGCGTTTCGCCTTGCTAGCATGGCAACAGAAATCGAAGCAGCGAGACAACTGGTTCACTACGCTGCGCGTTTAAAAGAAGCAGGACAACCATGTCTCAATGAAGCTTCAATGGCTAAGTTATTTGCTTCAGAAATGACTGAGCGTGTGTGTTCGAGTGCACTACAAGTGTTTGGTGGCTATGGCTATCTCAGAGACTTCCCAATTGAACGTATCTATCGTGATGCCCGTATTTGCCAAATTTACGAAGGCACGAGTGATATTCAGCGTTTAGTGATTGCACGTAGTCTATAAAAACAGAATAAGGAATAAATAATGCAGTGGCAAAGTATTTTATTAGAAAAGCGTAATGGGGTCGGATTGATTACATTAAATCGCCCTCAAGCGCTCAATGCCTTAAATAGTGAATTAATTAGCGAAATTAATCAGGCATTAGATCAGCTCGAAAAAGACCGCGAAATTGGCTGCATGGTATTGGCAGGTTCTGAAAAGGCTTTTGCCGCAGGTGCCGACATTAAAGAAATGGCTGATTTAGCATTTCCTGATATTTATTTTGATGACTTTTTTCATCTTGCAGACCGTATTGCACAGCGCCGTAAACCTCTAATTGCAGCGGTGAGTGGCTATGCATTGGGTGGTGGTTGTGAATTGGCGCTGATGTGTGACTTTATTTATTGTGCTGATAACGCCAAGTTTGGTTTACCCGAAGTCACTTTAGGTGTGATTCCGGGTATTGGTGGCACACAACGCTTAACTCATGCGATTGGTAAATCCAAAGCAATGGAAATGTGCCTTACCGCTCGTCAAATGGGCGCTGTAGAAGCAGAGCAAAGTGGTTTAGTCGCGCGTGTGTTTACTAAAGAAGAATTACTTGAACAAACCTTGCAAGCCGCTGAAAAAATTGCAGCCAGATCTTTAACTGCAAACATGATGCTTAAAGAAACCATCAACAGAGCTTTTGAAGTAAACCTTACTGAAGGCTTGCGTTTTGAAAGACGTATGTTCCATTCAATATTTGCAACATTTGACCAAAAAGAAGGGATGCAGGCTTTTGTTGAAAAACGAAAGGCAAATTTTAAAAATCAATAAGAGATCAATAAAATGAATACAGAAAATCACTTAATGATTGAGCAACAAGGTAAGTTGGGCATGATTACCTTAGACCGTGTGACTCATCTCAATGCATTATCGCTAGATATGATTAAAAGTATTGGTGCCCAATTGGAACTATGGCGAAATGATGCTGCTGTTCAGGCAGTGTTAATTAAGTCAAATAGCCCAAAAGCCTTCTGTGCAGGTGGAGATATTCGCTATCTCTATGACAGTTATAAAAATGGTACGGCCGATTACAAAGGCTACTTTAGTGCCGAATATAAAATGCTAAATATACTGCGTGAATATGAAAAGCCAATCATTGTTGTGCTTGATGGCTATGTATTAGGTGGTGGTTTTGGCTTGGCTCAGGCTTGCCACATTGTGGTGAGCAGTGAAAAATCCAGATTTGCCATGCCTGAAACAGCGATTGGCTTTTTCCCAGATGTTGGTGCAACTCATTTCCTTTCTCGCCTTGATGATATTGGTGTTTATATGGCCATTACGGGTGAGCAGATCAGCAGTAGTGATGCGCTTTACCTCGATTTAATTGACTACCATGTGCCAAGCGAGCAGTTACAAGCTTTGCAAGATGCTCTCGTTGGCGCGCCAAGTTTAAGCAAAGAGGGAATTGAACGCATCATTACCCGATTTATTACTCGCCCTGCCGAAAGTGAATTAAAACAATTGGCGGAAGGTATCCGTAAACACTTCGGATATCAGCATTTAGATGAAATCGAGCAAAGTCTTGAAAATGAACAAGATGAAAGCTTAAAGACTTGGACAAGCAAGATGCTCAGCATTTTGCAGCAACGCTCATTTATTGCCAAGCAAACCAGTTTAAAACTGCAACATTTAGGTCGAGGGCTCTCTTTACCTCAGTGCATGCAGCTTGAACGTGATTTACAGGATATCTGGTTTGAGCACGGTGACTTTATTGAAGGTGTCCGCGCTCTCATTGTCGATAAAGACAAACAACCACAGTGGCAAGAACGTAATTCGAAATTTGAGCCAATTTTAGAAAAATTGAGCTAAACCGAATTACAAAAATATAAAAAGCTTAAGGAGAAAAAGCGAGACCTGAAAATGCTTATGGTCAGGGCTGGTCATAAGCATAAAAAAGATAAAACAAGAAAATCTAAAAAGGATATTACGATGCAATCAATACATGGAAACGGTTCAAATACTAAAAAGTCGTCACATCGATTAGCAGGCATCTCTAGCATGGTCGGCACCACCATTGAATGGTATGACTTTTTTATTTACGGTGCGGCAGCAGCGCTCATTTTTAATAAGTTATTTTTCCCAAATCTGGATGCACTTACCGGCGTGCTTGCTGCATTTGCCACCTATGCCGTTGGATTTATTGGAAGACCATTAGGCGGCTTAGTCTTTGGTCATTTTGGTGACAAGATTGGCCGTAAATCGATGTTGCTACTGACCTTGATGCTCATGGGGATCCCAACCGTACTGATTGGCTTATTACCGACTTATGAATCAATTGGATATTGGGCTGCGATTGGCTTGGTTGTCTTGCGATTCATTCAAGGTATGGCAATGGGCGGTGAATGGGGTGGTGCTGTACTTATGGCCGTTGAACATGCTCCCGAAGGCGGTAAAGGGTTCTGGGGAAGTTTACCTCAAGCTAGTACAGGTGGTGGCTTAATGCTAGCCTCAATCGCGTTGGGTCTGGTGTCGTTATTACCTGAAGAAGCACTGTTTAGCTGGGGTTGGCGTTTACCATTTCTTGCCAGTATTATTTTACTGGCAGTAGGTTGGTATATTCGAGTAAAAGTGCCTGAGTCGCCAGATTTCGAAAAAGTAAAACAACAGTCCGAGGAAGTCAAAGTTCCTGCTTTACAGGTTTTTAAAAATCATCCAAAGCAACTCATCACCATTATTTTGGCTCGCGCTGCCGAAAATGCATGGTTCTATATTGCCTCAACATTTACATTGGCTTATACCACCGCACAACTTGGAATTCCACGCCAAGACATTTTATTTGCTACCATTTGCGGCGCAGCCGTCATTTTATTTATGACACCTTTATGCGGACATTTGTCGGATAAAGTCGGCCAACGCAATATGTTTATGTTTGGCCTATGCATACTGGCGCTTTACTGCTATCCATTTTTTACCATGCTCAACACAAAAGACCCGGTGTTAGTCTGGACCGCAATTGTTTTAGCAATTGGCGTTGTGTTCCCAATTATGTATGCGCCGCAAGCTCAGCTTTTTGCACGTCAATTTCCAGCGGAAATTCGTTATAGTGGAATCTCGATTTCGGTACAGTTAGCTGGCGTATTAGGTGGTGGTTTGGCACCAATGATTGCTACTAAATTGTTGAGTATCGGGCAGGGTAATCCATATCTAATTATGTTTTATATTGGAAGTATGGCTGTAGTCGCAATTATATCGACGTCATTTATGCCGCGCGATTGGAGTGCTAAAATGGATGAAACTTATTATAAAAAGTCGAATTTAAATTTAAAAACCAAAATTGATTAATAGGTATTAATGTTTCTTAATCGTATTGCTACCTGACTATATAAAAATTGGGACTCATGCCAAAAATAGGTATGAGTCCCAAATAAGAAATTAAACTTCAATCAAGCATGCAAACATAGCATATCCATTGATGACCATTGGCGGTCCTGCACGACGGGCGCGAAAACCCGCGGCACGTAATAACCGCTCTACCCCAAGAGGTGAGGTCGTAATAAGTTGTTTTGCGCCTTGTTTTCTTGCAAAGTTGATCGCTTCTTGCAGAATAGCAATAGAGACTGGGGATGACACTGCTTGATTAGCAGAGGTCGGCGGGTTCGAGAAATCTACGGCTGAAAATCTTGATAATTCCCAGATTTCTGGTGAGCAAGGAATAGGCATTCCATTCATTAATTGAGGGAATATTTCACCCAGTAAATAAGGCTGGATGGTCGGTAGAAGTCTCGCGCAGCCAATAATGTTAGATTCTCTATCTTGAGCAACGACATACGCTGTGTCGATTTTATCAAATTGATCTAGCTCTTCATTATTAGGACAGTTCAACTCCCAACCTAAATATTCAACAAATACCTTGTAGCGGTAACTTTTAAATTTGGTATATAGGCCTTCTGAAAAATTGTTTTGAAATCCAGCAATAACATTCATTAAAAGTGCTTCCACTTATTTTTCAAGTGACTTTACTGAACAGCTGGAAAGGTGGTAACTGTAAGAATTTACAGGTTTCTAAGAGAAGGTTTGACTTAATGAAGACTTGGTTAATGAAGTATTGATTTGGGTATAAATAAATGGTTCCCAGAACAAAGTATCTATTTTTTTCTCGAGTAATGTTTCATTAATATCAAATCCGATATCCATACCAGATACATCAACAATCATGATATTGCTTCGAGGTAACCCCACTCGTTTTACGGTAGTGATGCCATTATTCTCAATGAGTTCCCAATCCCATCCGGTACTTAATGCTGGAGTCTGTGAGGTTGCCCATTCGGTAAAACCATAATAGAAAATTTGAGACGCTTCAGTATGTCTAGATTCAACGATAGAGATGATGTGTTGAAGAGGATAACTCATGAGTTGGTTTTTGTTCATTCGAATAAAACCATCTGTTGAGATAGAGAAATGAGGGGGTATGCTAACCATGCTACCTGCTTAAGTACCCTAAATTAAGATTTAATGAATAAATAACATAAAGTTTTGCCAATAAAATACTGTTATATTTAACAGGTTAACTATAATGTGTTAGCACATCTTTAAGCTCTTCTTATTAGAGAGGTTGTGGGGTAAAAAATTATTTTTTAAAGAGACTCCCTCGATGGAGATTATTAGTTAACCAATATTTCTTGTACTCAAATACTAATTATAAGTATGAGGATTTTTACTTTAATTGATTGGTTTTTAAAGTATTATAATTATTTTTAGTTTTTATATATAAAAAATAAGAAAATTAGAGATATCGAATAATTGATAGACAATATTATTTAATTAAATTAATAAAAATATGCGATGAAGTTTAAGTAGTCGACCTCTTTATAAATTAAAAAAATATATATTTTGGAATAAAATGCATCCTGTAAATTTTAATTTTTAAAGCATAATCTGCGCATGAAATATAACAACCTTGAAAGCTTTCAGACATCTAGTTTATCTGAATAATTTGCAACTATTCCGGGCTTAAAAGTGTTGTTAATTGGATGATGAATTCAAAGTCTTTAATTGAGAGCTCTAATAGAAGAGTAGGCGCCGAAAATATATTTAGCAACTTCAGAATCTTTTAGATTTTTGAAGGACTTTATTGAAATTACGGTAAAAGATTAGACCTACACTTCAATTTGATTGCTTGGATTCACAATATGCAACCGAATAAAAAATAGTCTGTGAATGGAGTCTAATGAGAGCAAATGGAAAGTTGGCAAGAGGATTTATTATCAGCATTTTTGGTGGTAAAGAATGAATACCAGTTGTTTGAGATCGTTAAATCTACCGCATCAAGGCTCGGATTTGACTATTGCGCTTATGGTATGCAATCACCCTTATCTATTGCTGAACCAAAAACGATTATGCTGAATAATTATCCAGAAGCATGGCAGAAACGTTATGTGGAACGGCAATATGTGAAGATAGATCCCACCGTGCAGCATTGTATGGTATCACTTCAACCTCTTGTTTGGTCGAGTCAATCTGCAAAGACACAGACCGAAAAAGATTTTTGGGAGGAAGCGCGTTCTTATGGTTTAAATGTCGGTTGGGCTCAGTCAAGCCGTGATTTTATTGGGACCCGAGGAATGCTAACACTAGCAAGATCCAACGACCAGTTATCAGAAAAAGAACAAAAAGCACAATATACGAATATGTACTGGTTAACTCAAACAGTGCATTCCAGCATTGCTAAAATAGTAAATGATGTAGAGTTTGCTAAATTCAATCTTTATTTAACGAACAGGGAAAAAGAGGCGTTACGTTGGACTGCCGAAGGCAAAACGTCAGCAGAAATAGCTCAGATTCTTGGGGTAACTGAAAGAACCGTAAATTTCCATCTCAGTAACTCCATGCAAAAGTTAAATGTAAATAATAAAATTTCAGCAGCTATTCGAGCTGTAATGCTAGGGCTTTTGTAGAGAGTATAAATAACACAGAAATTTAATATTAAAATTAAAAGAAATAAATAATTTTAAGATTTATATAATTGATTTAAGTTAATTAAATATTTTAAATTTAAAGAAATATAATAAATAAAACTTTTTATTTATCTTCATGCTGTATTCTTAAATATTTATTTTTTATGTGTACCTATATAAATATAATAATTTAATTTTTAATTTATATTATTTTTTATAAATTTTTTGAAAATATTTACTCTAGAGTTAAAAAATAATGATGCAACTGTTTAAGAGTAAAAACCTTCAAAGACTTGGCTTATGAGTATCTAAATTAGGAATAGGTGAGGCATTAATTTAAAATAATGATAAGAAATTAAAAATATATAACTGAACAAAAAATGATTCATATAAAGGATTTAGCTTCTTAATTTTCGATAAGAGATCACTAACCTGTAAACACTTACAGGTGTAATAAGTAACACTCATACATAAAATATAATGTGAATTTATATTTTAAATAAAAAGTATATTTATTCTTTATTAAGAAACCTAGCAAAAAATGTCGTTTCTGAATTAGCAGATTTTAAAGGTTAATTATAATTAATCGGAGTAAGTTATGGCTGTAATGTGTACGGATAATATCATTGCAACTTTGGAATCCCACGCAAAATTAAATGGAAATAAGATCGCTTTTGAGTATTTGGGACGCCAGTCTGGTGGTATTCAATCTCTGACATATGCAGATTTGAATGAGCGAGTTCAACATCAAGCCCAAATATTAATGAATATTGTAGACAGTGGTGACCGTGCCGTATTGCTATTCGAACCTGGGTTGGACTTTATCGTATCGTTCTTTGCCTGTCTGAAAGCTAAAATTATTGCAGTACCAGTCAGCTTACCGTTTAACCGTAATGGTTTTTCTAATATTTTGAATATTATGAATGACTGTGAGCCTAAGATTGTACTCACAACAAAAAAGATTCTTGAGCTAGCAGGTCTTATCACACTAAAAGCTCAAAATGAAAATTTGATATTACATGCTGTTGATGCCGAATTGCAGCGTGACTTGGTGGAAAAGGATTTTCCGCTTATTACTGAAAAAGATATCTGCTTCCTTCAATATACCTCAGGCTCAACAGGCTGGCCTAAAGGCGTAATTGTCACTCATAAAAATATTATGGCCAATGAAGTCATGATTGCCGAAGCTTTTGGTACACAACCAGAAGATGTTGGCCTGACGTGGCTGCCTGTTTACCACGATATGGGGTTGATCGGCTCGGTTTTGCAAACCGTATATATGGGGCTGACTTGTTATGTCATGTCGCCGTTGGATTTCATTCGAAAACCTCTTAAATGGCTACAATTTATTAGTGAAAAAGGCGTCACGATTAGTGGTGGACCAAACTTTGCCTATGAATTATGTCTGCATCGCATCACTGATGAGCAAGCTACAGCGCTTGATTTAAGCCGTGTGCGTGTGCTGTTTAATGGTGCCGAGCCGATCAAGGCCCATGTTATGCAACGCTTCATGGAGAAGTTCAATACACAATCGAAGCTCCGACTAGATACTTTCTTGCCATGTTATGGCTTGGCAGAAGTGACGCTCTTAGTCAGTGGCGTAACTGGCCCACTCAATGCAATTTCACTTGATCGTGACCAGTTAAATGCCCATTTGGTACAGACCAGCCAAGATCAGACAGCCGTGCAAGTAGTGAGCTGTGGCAAGATCTCGAAACATATTGATTGCCGTATCGTTAACCCTCATACCCGTAAAGAGGTAGCGGCTCATGAAGTCGGTGAAATCTGGCTAGCAGGCGAGAGTGTCACTGCAGGTTACTGGCAAAAGCCGGAAGTTAATCAGGAAACCTTTGAAGCCACGATCCTTAATGAAGCGGGACAACCTAGCCAAGTACACTACTTAAGAACGGGTGATATGGGCTTTATCAAAAACGGAGACCTCTATATAACCGGCCGCCTTAAGGATGTGATTATCATTCGTGGCAAAAACTATTACCCTCAAGACATTGAGTGCTCTGTTGAAACGGCACATCCTGCTGTTCGTAAAGGCTGTGTTGCAGCAGTAAATTTTGATGATTCTGAAGGGGTTACGGTTGTACTTGAGATTAAGAAAAAGTCCTTAGATAAGACACTTAATTTTGAAACCATTAGAACTCAGGTTAAAGAACAAGTGGCGGCTGATATTGGATTGCCTGTAGACGGTGTCTATTTATTGCATCAAGGCCGAATAAATAAGACCACGAGCGGCAAAATTAGAAGAAGAAAAATTAAAGAGCAGATCGAACGCGGTCAACTGGTCTGTTTAACCCATCCAAACCGTAGAACGATGATTGCTCGAAACTATGTCAAAAACGGCTTAGAAGTCATCCGTGATCGTGAGCAGCGGGGGCAGCTGATTCGTTATAGCTCCAACCTACTCAACTCAATGATCAAGGAACGAGAAGTACGCGCGCTCATTTTTAATCGACTCAAAAGTGCTTTGTTTTAACCCTTATCTTTTAAATCTTTGAGTGAAAATCCATGTCACTTACGTCCAATTTGCGGCAGTTTCAATCTGCTGCTCGTCTGGAGCAAATTTTAGGCTCCGTACATGATACCAATAATGATTTTTCTTGGTCCGCAGCTATCGAGCGCGATGAGAAAGAGCAATACCCTCAGCGAGCTGTTGATTTTCTGAATGCTGTGGGTATGAACCGTTTTTATGTGCCTTCAGAGCTCGGAGGTCGCATGGAAATTGGTGAAGAGTTGTTATATCTACACCGCGTGCTGGCACGACGAGATCTAACCATCAATTCGACTTATAGCACGAATGCTTGGTCTGTGATTGTGTGGATCGGCGGTAATGCGAATCAATGCCAAAATATTGCTAGTCGAATTTTAAGTGGTGCTGCTCCAGCATTAGCTTATAGCGAGAAAGCGCATGGTGCCGATCTATTATCTAGTGAAGTAACAGCACAGCCTGCCGAGAGTAAATACATCTTAAATGGCGAAAAATGGTCAATCAACCGCGCCACTTTAGGAGACTCTTTAAGTCTGATCGCTAAAACATCGAACGATCGTGGACCACGTAGTTTGAGCGCATTCTGGCTTGATAAGCGTCATATGGCTTCTAAAGGAACGTATAGCCTGAACCGTCTTCCAACAGTAGGTATGCGTGGTTTAGATATCAGCGGTATTGGCTTTAACAACGCTGAAATTCACAAAGATGCTTTGATCGGTGAAGAAGGTCAGGGCTTAGAACTTGGACTTAAGACGCTACAGGTAACACGTGCATATTGCAGTAGTTTCTCTCTAGGTGCTGGCGATACGATGCTACGCATCGCAACCGAGTTTGCGATTGAACGAGAGTTATATAACAAAAAAGTAATAAGCATACCGTTGGTACGTGAGCAACTCGCTACAGCTTATGCCTACCTTTTAGCAGCGGAGGTGTTATCACTTGTTGGTGCGCGAGGGTTACACGTTTGTATCAATCAGTTCAGTACATGGTCACCAATCGTCAAGGTACTGGTGCCTGAATATGTAGAGTCGCTTGCCAAGATCACTTCTTCAGTGCTTGGGTCGCGTTTTTTCTTAAGAAATGCATATGCGGATGGAATGTACCAGAAAGCATTCAGAGACCATCTGATTGTTAGTGTGTTTGACGGTAGTAGCACCGTCTGTCTAGACAGCCTGAGTTTTCAGCTCAAATCTGCCAATAAAGGTCGTAGCAAAAAAGCTGACTATCTTAATCAAGCCGAAGCGAAAGCACGCTATCACCAGTTATATGACTTACAGGTGAAGACGGATGCTATTGATTTTCGTGAGCTTGAGATTTTCAACCGCGATGGTGACTTGGTGATGGAATCACTCGGGACAATCATCGAAATGCTCAATGATGCCGATGTCACAGCAGGGTTGTCTGCTGAGACACTCACCACGCTACGTGAACAAGCAAACCAACTTCTGGTTGAGCAGCATTCGTTGGATCAAAAAATTCAGGATTACTTCTCAAATTCTGAGCAAAGCAAAGAGTTTGAAACGTTGCGCTTTAGTCTTGCGCGTAGTTATGCAGAGCTATTCGCTCGTATTGCTGTGTTGGGTTTCTGGGTATTTAACCGCCATGGTTTAAGGCCTGCTTTACAGGATGGTGCATGGCTGATCATTTTCCTAAATGCTGCTGAAGGGCAGACAGCTCCTCCTATGACGTCACTACGTGAAAGCACATTGGCAGATCTGCTGGACCGAATTTCAACCAATCACATGTTATCTGTCATCGATTTTGCACTGGCACCGCGTGATGCCAAACCGGTTAAAAAGGAGATTACCCCATGAATAAAGATAAAGCTTACTGGAGCGCAATCATTCGTACGCTAGTCGCTAAAGAGATGCGCGTAGAGCCTGAGACGATTGATCCAGATCAAAAATTTACCAGTTATGGTCTTGATTCGATTGTTGCTTTGTCTGTGTCTGGGGATTTAGAAGATCTGACGAAATTAGAACTTGAGCCAACACTATTATGGGATTACCCAACAATCAATGCGTTGGCTGAATATCTTGTTTCTGAGTTGCAACAAGGAGTTGCTTCATGAACAACCTTGCACGACTAGAACCAGAAGTTCTGTCTCGTCATACGATTTCTGCAGAACAGCTTGGTATTTGGTACATCCAACGTCTTGAGCCAACTTGCAGTGCCTACAATATGGTGGTGGCCTTTGATGTGAAGGTTAACCAACCATTAGGCAACAAGCCGATGGAGATGCTGGAAGCGGTAATGCATGATTATCCGCTGCTACGTGTAAGTATGCCTGCCAATGATCGGGGGATTGAACAACTCATCTGGGATCGCGTGTATCCGAATATCATCTTTTCTGATGCTCGTCATATTGAAGCTTCTGATTTGACGCAATTGGTTGAACAGGACACCAAGCAGCCATTTGACCTGACTCAGCCACCGTTATGGCGTATTCATTGTTATGAACGCGGTCAAAATCATTATGTGATCGCATTTGTGATTCATCATGCGCTCATGGATTTTTGGTCAATTGGTCTATTGCTGCGAGACGTTAGCAAACGTTTTGGACTCGTTGCAGAGTCGGATGCAGTGAACGGAATCGAATTTGCACAGTATGCCGATAAGCAGCAGAGCAGCGTGATTGATGATACTGATGAGAGCTTAATTTTCTGGAAAAATGCACTGAAGCATGCACCACATGTGCATAGCATTCCACTTGATTATCCTCGTCCAGCCGTACAGCATCATAAAGGTAGTTCACTGGTTTTCCGTGTGCCTGAGTCAGTGTCATCTGGCCTTGTAAACTTAGCAAAAGATTATGAGATCACATTGTTCGGGCTTGTGCTATCTGGCTTTTATGTTCTGCTGCACAAACTTTCTAATGAAAATAATCTAGTGATTGCTACGCCCGTAGCAGGTCGACTTGAACGTTCTTTACGTAATGCATTGGGGCAATTTGTCAACACGATTGCTATTCACATGGACATCGATGCTGATCAGACTTTACGTCAATTTACGCAGCAGGTTCAGGAACAATTAAGACAAAGCCTTAAACATCAAAAAATTGCCTTTTCTAGAGTAGTTGAAGCTGTCTCACCAAAGCGTGATGGCAGTATTAATCCATTGGCTCAGATAGGAATGTTCTGGGAACGTCTGGGTGGTATGGATGAGTTTAAAGAACTACTCCTACCAATCCAGACTCCGGCCACTTTGGTTGGACAAGATTTGACGTTAGGAAGTTTTCCGGTTCGCCAGCAAGAAGGACAGTTGGATATTACGCTGGAAATGGGCGGTGAATATCAAGGTGAACTCGTTGGCGTATTGAAATACAACACTGATCTATTTTCTGCGCAGTCTGCCGAGAATATGGTGCAATTGTTGCAAGCTGTACTCGCAGAGATGGTGGCCCATCCTGAACGTAAGATTGTTGAGCTAGATATCGCTCCTGATTATAAAGATGGCATTCAGTTCGAGGCTCTCCGTGGAAAGGTGACTGATTATGCTCAGCATGATCTACTTGGAATGATTCTAAAGCAGATTGTTGAGCGTGGTGAAAATCATGCTTTAACCTCAAACGATCATACGATTAGTTATCATGACTTAGGTCAACATATTGCTGGTATTGCTGAATATTTGCGTGCACACGGTATTACACGTGGCGATCGTGTAGGTCTAATGTTAGACCGCACGGCGTTATTGCCAGCAGCAATCCTCGGGATCTGGGCGGCAGGGGCAGCTTATGTGCCATTGGATCCTAATTTCCCAACTGAACGTCTACAGAACATCATTGAGGATGCCGAACCTAAAGTCATCTTGACTCAAACCGAGTTAATGGATGCTCTTAACGTTTCTGTGCCGCGTTTAGATATCAATCAAGCTGGTGTTGTGGTACTTGAACAGGTGCGCGATACGCTTGCCTTTGGCGACATTGCTTATGTGATGTACACATCAGGCTCGACAGGTAAGCCTAAAGGTGTGCGTATTGGGCATCCTTCAATTATCAATTTCTTGCTATCTATGAATGATAGATTGCAAATAACTGCTGATACTCAGCTATTAGCAATTACCACTTATGCATTTGATATCTCGATTCTTGAGTTGCTGATTCCGCTGATCTACGGCGGTGTGGTGCATGTTTGCCCACGTGAAGTATCACAAGATGGCAATCAATTGGTGGATTATCTAAATGCTAAGTCTATCAATGTACTACAGGCAACACCCGCTTCTTGGAAAATGCTCTTAGACAGCGAATGGAGCGGCAATGCGGGATTGACAGCACTCTGTGGAGGCGAAGCGCTAGATACTATTCTGGCAGAAAAACTGCTGGGTAAAGTCGGTTGCCTATGGAATGTCTATGGTCCGACCGAAACTACAGTGTGGTCTAGTGCGGCTCGTATCACTGATGCAAAGTATATTGATTTAGGCGAACCACTGGCGAACACCCAGCTTTATGTCCTTGATGAGCAGCAGCGTTTAGTTCCACCAAGCGTTATGGGAGAACTTTGGATTGGGGGTGATGGTCTAGCAGTTGATTACTGGCATCGACCTGAACTGACAGATGCACAATTTAGAACATTGCCATCTCTACCAAATGCTGGTCGACTCTACCGTACAGGGGATAAAGTCTGCCTGCGTACAGATGGACGTTTGACTCATCATGGACGTCTAGATTTCCAAGTCAAGATTCGTGGATTCCGTATCGAATTAGGGGAAATCGAGAATGTTCTCAAACAGATCGATGGTATCACAGACGCAGTAGTGCTGGTTAAAACTACAGCTGACAACGACCAGAAACTAGTGGCTTATTTAACCGGCCATGAGATTGATATTGCTGATTTGAGAAAGACCATGCAAATCCATCTTCCAGCTTATATGGTGCCAAGTGCGTTTATCCGATTGGATGAGTTTCCAATGACGGCCAACTATAAGTTGGACCGTAAGGCATTTCCTGAGCCAGTGTTTGAGCAGAGCAATGATTATGTTGCACCGCGTGATCCGATCGAAATCGAGCTGTGTACTACCTTTGAGCAGATCTTGTCGGTTAAGCGTGTTGGTATACATGATGATTTCTTCGAACTAGGTGGGCATTCACTATTAGCTGTGAAGCTTGTTAACCATCTCAAAAAGGCTTTCAGTACCGAACTGTCAGTTGCTTTGTTAGCACAGTACTCCACTGTAGAGCGTCTGGGTGAGATCATTCGTGAAAATAAAGAAATCAAACCATCCATCGTAATTGAGCTGCGCCGTGGAACTTACGAGCAACCACTGTGGTTGTTCCATCCAATTGGTGGCAGTACCTTCTGTTATATGGAGCTTTCGCGTCATCTCAATCCGAAACGTACCTTGCGTGCTATTCAGTCTCCTGGACTGATTGAGGCAGATGCTGCAGAAGTGGCAATCGAAGATATGGCAAAGCTCTATATTGCTGAAATGCAAAAGATGCAGCCTCAAGGACCTTATTTCCTCGGTGGGTGGTGCTTTGGCGGTGCGATTGCATATGAGATCAGTCGTCAGTTGCGTCAAATGGGACAGCAGGTCACAGGTATTGTCATGATCGATACCCGTGCTCCAATTCCAGAAAATGTGCCTGAAGATGCCGACGATGCCATGCTTTTGTCTTGGTTTGCCCGTGATTTGGCTGCACCTTATGGCAAAAAGTTGACGATCCCAGCGCAATATTTGCGTGAGTTGAGTCCAGATCACATGTTTGATCATGTGCTTAAAGAAGCCAAGGCTATTAATGTCCTGCCTCTCGATGCAGACCCATCAGATTTCCGACTTTACTTTGATACTTATTTGGCCAATGGCATCGCACTCCAGACCTATTTCCCAGATCCTGAAGATTTTCCGATTCTTTTTGTGAAGGCAAAAGATGAGCCAGAAGATTTTGGGGAAAGCTTAGGTTGGGATCAACTGGTTAAAGACACATTTACACAGGTGGATTTGCCTGGTGACCACTCATCAATTATGTACGCTGAGAATGTCGTGGCTGTTGCCCAGACAATTGATCAGATGTACCCAATTCCTGCATAAGAAATATAAGAAGGTAGAACCACTATGGTGACCATAGAACATGCTTTCCTCATACCGGCCAAGATTGACAAGGTTTTCAACTACCTTGCAAACCCGGCCAATGATGCAGGTTGGCAATTGTCGTGTAAGCATTCTGAATTGCTAGACAGTACTCCGCGTGTGGGCAGTAAGTACGAAATCGGTTTTAGCTTTATTGGTCGTGAAATGTCCTTTAAAGGTGAAATTACACATCTGGTACCGAACGAATTGTATGCGTTTAAAGTAGTGGAAGGACCCTTTCACTACACAGGTACTTACCGTTTCAAACCACATTCGGAAGGTACATGGATTGAATGGGTGTTTGAAGCAGAGCCAGGTAGCTTTTTTGGTGTATTGCCGCCAGCACTGCTAAAAAAGATGGTGCTCGCTCAGTTCAAGAAAGATGTCGACAATCTTCAAGCATTGGCTCAGAAGGGTGAAGCCTATGAGTCGGTTGGCAATGAAAATAAACCAACTCTCGAAACCAATAAACCACCTCGTAAGACTCAACAAATGATGGAGAAATACGCGCGTTGGATTCTTAGCCATCGCCGTATTGTCTTGATTGTGGTGATGCTCTTAACACTTGCTCTGGCGTATCTGGCATCTGGTGTAAAAATTATTATTGACCCAGATGCACTTGCGCCTAAAGGGCATCCTTACATCACCTCGACCAAGCTGATTGAAAAGAAATTCGGCTCCAAATATATGGTCGTGATTGGTATTACTCCAAAGCAGGGTGATATTTATCAGTCGCAAGTATTGGAGAAAGTCAAACGCATTACCGAAGAAGTTGACAATGCACCGGGCGTGGTCCGTTCCACCATGATGAGTTTGGCTGCACGTCAGGCGAAAGGTATCGAGGCGAATGCAGAAGGGTTCGATGCCAAGAAACTATTGCCGAGTAGTTCAGTCACTCAGGAGGATATCGATCACCTGAAAAAACTACTGGCACTGAATCCAACCTATATGAATTCAGTGGTATCGAAAGATCAAAGAACTGCTGCGATTTTGCTTGAACTTGAGGAAAGTCCAGAGGGCTTCCAAAAGATGATGGGCCCGATTAACAAAATCGTAGAGAGCGAACAATCTAAAGATATGACTATCAGTGTTGGTGGCAATCCTGTGTATCTGGATAAAGCTGAAGACTACTCTAAGCGTATCAATATCTTGTTCCCGATTGCCGTATTAGTGATTGGTTTATTGCACTTTGAGGCATTCCGCAGTAAGCAAGGTTTGATTCTGCCACTCGTTACAGCTTTGTTGGCTGTGGCATGGGGTATGGGCATGATGGGTCTGTTCAAACAGCCAATGGATATCTTTAACTCGCCTACACCAATTCTGATTTTAGCTATTGCGGCAGGGCACGCCGTGCAGTTGCTCAAGCGCTACTATGAAGATTTTGATCGTCTGATTGCCCAAGGGATGGAGCCTAAAGCTGCAAATAGCGAAGCCGTGGTGCAGTCTATGGTTCGTGTTGGTCCGGTTATGGTGTTGGCTGGTGGTATTGCAGCGGCTGGATTCTTCTCTCTGTTGACCTTCAATATTCCGACCATCCGTTCATTCGGTATTTTTACAGGAATTGGGATCATCAGTACGCTGGTGATTGAGATGACTTTTATTCCGGCACTCCGCTCAATGTTGCCACCACCTTCGGTTGTGAAGGTCAAACGCAAAGGCTTGCCAATTTGGGATTGGATTCCAAACCGTATTGGTGATGTCATTTTGTCAGTTCGTCCGCGAATGATGTTAATGACTGCGATTGCGGCAATGGGAGTCTTACTTGCTATTGGCACGAGCCGTATTGTGGTAGACAACGATAGCCGTAATTTCTTCTCTCGCGACTTACCAATGCAACAAGACGACAGATTTTTAAATCAGTCTCTTGGCGGCACAAATAGCCTTTACATTATGGTTGATACGAAAGTTCGTGATGGTATTGAAAACCCTGAAATCCTAAAAGCAATTGATAATACAGAAAAGTTCGCGAACTCAATTCCAGAGGTCGGTAAAACCATCTCTATCGTGGACTATATCAAACGAATGAATCAGGCAATGAATGCCGATCAGCCACAGGCATTTCAGGTTCCAGCAACTAAAGATGTTGTTGCTCAATATCTGCTGTTGTATTCAATGTCTGGTGAGCCGACTGATTTTGAATCTTACATTGATACGACTCAGCGCTATGCCAAGATCACGATTCTTCTGAAAACTGGCAGTAATCATCGCATTAAAGAAATCCTTGAGTCGCTAAAAACGTATATGGCGGGTCAATTGGGCGACAAGGCTGTAGTGAGTTTCGGTGGTGACGTGACGCAAACCATTGCTTTGACCGAAACCATGGTTCACGGCAAGCTCATGAACATTCTACAAATTTCATTTGCCGTATTCTTTATTTCAGCACTGGTCTTCCGTTCGATTTCAGCTGGACTGATTGTCCTGACACCACTTCTGTTCTCAATTCTTGCCATCTTTGGTGTGATGGGCTGGCTCGACATTCCGCTCAATATTCCAAACTCTCTCATCTCGGCCATGGCTGTAGGTATTGGTGCGGATTATGCCATCTACTTCCTCTATCGCTTGCGTGAAATCTTGCGCGAAGAAGGCGGCGATATCAAAGACGCTATTCGTAAAACTTTAAGTACTGCTGGTAAGGCATCTCTTTTTGTCGCGACTGCGGTTGCCGGTGGGTATGGCGTATTGTCCTTATCACAAGGCTTCCACGTTCATCAATGGCTCGCAATGTTTATTGTGATTGCGATGCTTTTCAGTGTATTTGCAACCTTAATTATGGTACCTACAATGATTCTGATGTTGAAACCTCGTTTTATCTTTTCTTCAAATAAGAAGAGCGTTCCTGTTGCACAAACTGTTGTGACAAGCCTTTTGTTAGGTACAGCGCTTACAATGTCGATGCCTAAAACATCTCATGCAGATGAAGTTCAAGACATTGTTAATCGTAGTGATGATGCCTCTAAGTTCTTGTCTTCAAGTGCTAGTGCTAAATTTGTGCTGACATCTAAAAGCGGCGAGCAACGTGTACGTTTAACTAAAAATATGACCAAGCTTGCTGGAAATACTCAGAACAATATGCGTTTGACTGAATTCATCTCACCAGCAGATGTGCAGGGAACCACGACGCTGTTGATTGAGAATGCAAAAGGCAGCGATAGCATGTTTGTCTATTTGCCTGCATTGAAAAAAGTACGTCGTCTTGCATCAGCGAATAAGGGCGATGCTTTTATTGGTACGGACTTTAGTTATGGTGATGTACTTGGTTATAAGCTCAGTGACTGGAAGTACACTAAACTGACGGATGGCAAATTTAATGGCAAAGATTGCTACACGATTGAAGCAACGCCAATCAATAATACTGTGAAGAGTGACTTTGGTTATAGCAAACGACGCATGTGCATCCTCAAAGACAACTTTGTTACAGCAACCATCGACATTTGGGATACAGCAGGTAAGCCGTTAAAGCATATTGAGTTCACGGATATCCGTCCTTACGGCAAAGTGAAACCAAGATGGCAGGCCATGAAGTCTATGGCAAAGAACCTGCAAACTCAGCATATGACACAAGTTATCGTCAATGATTTTGTCGCAGAGAAAACCTTATCCGATAAGCTTTTCTCACCGCAGAGTCTTGAAAAATGACGCAAGGTGCCTATTGGGTATTTGCATGCTGCAGTAGCTTTATGCTACTGCAGCATGCTCATGCAGATGACAGCGAAATTAGTTTTGTGAGCCAGAACTCAGCCAGACTCGATGTGTGGTCATCAGATCGTGATTTAAGTTCGTTAAAAAATATTGGGCAAGCAAGTTTCTGGTCCAATGGTACGCTCAAGTTTAATCCAGAGTTTAAGATCCATTACGACATAAATATTGGAGACGAAACGGACCGTACTGTAAACCCAGATCAGGTGAGTAAGGTAAATCGCAACTTACGTGAGTTGTATGCCTCTTATAACTGGGGTCAGACAGTCTATGTCGATGTTGGTCGCCAGATTGTAGTCTGGGGGAGAGCTGATGGGATTAATCCGACAGATAATCTATCGCCCCGTGACTATACGCGCCTAGTACCCGATGAGACAGATCAACGTCTTGGAAATGATGCAATCAAATTGACATATATTCCTGAATCGGGAACCAATAAATTGACAGCATTGTGGTATCCGCGTAGTCGTTCAGATGTGATTCCATTGCGCCAGATTTCTGGTGTCCAGTATGAAATAGATAAGAAGAGCCGTCCTGCATTTGCAATGCGCTGGGATTATTCTGTAGATGGTCTCGATGTTGGTGCATCGTATTTCTCAGGTTTGGATCACATGCCTGATCTGTCAATTCTTTCTGCATCTCCAACAGGGGAGGTAACATTGCAGCTGAAAAATAATCCTATGTCTGTCTATGGATTTGATTTCAGTTATAACCATAACGATATCGTATGGCGCGGTGAAGCAGCATATACCCATACTGACTCGAATGGTAGTGAAGATCTTACGCACAAAAAAAATAATCTGACCGTGGTCATGGGTCCAGAATTAGCATTGAAAAATTCCACACTAAGTTTGGTTGGCGTATACAAACATACGGAGGACTTTAGATCTGCCGACAGCTTAACAAATCCAGTATTGAGAGAAGTCTACCGTTATCAGCAAACGATCAGTGACCAATATGAGCAGGATCAGTATGGAGCTATGCTGCGCTATGCACTTAACCTACTGAATGATAATCTGAAATTAGAAGTAACAGGATTCTACTTTGCACCAGAGCCTAATGAATTGTTGAGAGTACGTATTAATTACAGCCTTGATGATCACTGGCAATTGAATGTAGGTGGAGATCGCTTCTGGGGTAGAAATGATACGGTGTTAGGACAATTTAGAGATAACAGTCTGGTGTATGCCCAGGTTCGATATAATTTTTAAGATAATTCGCTCCAAAACAATGCTGGGAGTGCCCAGTCCCTAATAAGGTGATTTATGGATAATTTAAATAACGCAAAAAAAGATAATTTTTCACGGAAGACCATATTAGTAACAGGTGCAGCAGGTTTTATTGGTAGTAGACTGATCGTTGATCTTCTGCGTGAAGGTCATCAGGTGATTGCTGCGCTGCGTAATGCCGCAACCAAGAAAGATAAGCTGTTAGGTTTCATTGCAACAGAAGGGCTGGTCGATCCGTCTATTTCGTTTGTCGAATATGATTTAAGTCGCGATTTTAAGCTGGACTCTCTGCTAGCGGATGCTCAGGCAAAGATCCATGTGATTTATCATCTTGCCGCATCCTTTAATTGGGGCATTAGCAAAGCTGAAGCTGAGCGTACCAATATTAAGTCAGGACTTGCCTTGATTGAATGGGCTGCAACATTGAAGCAGCATGAGCGATTTATTTGGATTGGTGGATATCGTGTGGCGGCTCCGCCACACGAGTCGGCTGATGAGTTGTATTGCAAACACGGTGGCTATGAAGCTTCAAAAATCTTGGGTTATCAAGCTTTTATTGAAGCTTGTAAGCGTTTAAATGTGCCATGGACTGCAATAAATCCGGCGACGGTCATTGATGGTTTTTATAATTATGGCGATATGCAATATATCGGTATTGCTGACATGATTGATAAGCTCTATCAGGGGCGTCTGCTTGCATTGCCAGGTGGTCGTGACACATTCCTGCCACTATGCAATATGCAGTATATCGTGAGCTTTTTGATTCGAACGATGTCTTATCCTGAGACTATTGCTCAGGAGTATATGCTGCTTGATCCTGCGACACCCAAATTTCATCGTCTCGTTCACCTAGCTGCAGAGCATTTGGGAGTTAGTTCACCACATTTACAAATACCTAAAGTTTTGCTCGAGAAATTACCAGAGGTATTACTTGACGGTTCTAAAGAGCAACTCTCATTCATTTCTACCGAGCACTATCATGTTGCGGGAGCAGAGGCGATGGCAGCGAAAATGGGCATCGCAGACCTGATCAATATCACTCCTTATTTCTCTCGCTGGATTGATCGTTTGGTGCTTACACGCTTTGGTCGTATGCAAGTATCAACACCTAGTCATTTCAGCTATCAGAATCGATATTGGACAGAAATCTATACTAAACAGCCGATTAGTTCTGACACCTCATCTGCATTATTTTTACATGGGATTCCATTTGATAGTGCATGCTGGTCTCCAATCATTAATAAAATCACATACGATCAGGTCGCTATGATGGACCTGCCGGGACTTGGGCGTTCAGGTAGTTATGAGATGATGGAAGACAACAACCATCAATTTATTGATGCTGCTGCAAAGCTTTTAGCGCCAAATAGTGTTGTTATTGCACATTCGTTAGGATGTCTCTTTGCATTAAATCTTGCAAAGAAATATCCAGATAAAGTTGCACGCCTCATCCTCATATCGCCTTATTTTGTTCAGGCACAAGCCGCTAAAATGTTTCAGATAAAAACTATATCTAATCTGATTTTCCGTTTTGTGCCAAAAGATATGATTGCTAAAGACCTACATCCAGAGGGGCAACAAAATCCGTCTGTTAGTTATGCGATGGATTCATTACGTCGAGTGTCGGTAGCCAAGCATATTAGTGAGTATATGCACCGTATTAGTTTGCCGCAGCAGCGAGCAACTCAGACAGCTTTGTTAAACAAGCTTAGCTCTAAAGTTGAAATCATTATGGGAGATAAAGACCCAATTGTTACCACAATAAGCTCAGATATCCCTATACATATTATCGCTGGTACAGGCCATAATCCGCACATTACACATGTAGATGCGGTTTCTGACTATCTCGCATCTGTTCTGATGAAATACAACAACACTATAGCTTCTTAATGTCTGGTCGTGCCCAAGTGCAGGTCTATGTCTGCCCAGTTTCACGTGTACCACAAGATCATTTTATATTGAGTCATTATCTCAGCTTTCTCAATGCGGCAGAAAAGTTGAGATATGATCAATATCATCCAAAGGCGGCTCGCCTTTTCTTGATCACTCGTGTGTTAGTGAAGACTGTCTTGGCGGATAAGCTAGGCATTTCACCCCATGAAGTTAATATTCAATTACAACCTAACGGCAAACCTTTTATACAAGGCAATAAAGACGTTTATTTCAATCTTAGTCATTCAGCAGACGTTATTGTTCTTGCGGTGACTGAAGAAGAAGGGGAAATAGGAGTCGATGTTGAACGGGTGGACCGTGAGTTCGAATGGATGCGTGTTGATAGTGTGTTAGCACCGATTGAAATTGAGTGGATTAAAGAGAATGAACTCACTGATTCATCCAGTGTATACCAGCGGTTTTTTCAAATATGGACTTTAAAAGAGGCTTATATCAAATGTACGGGCGAAGGAATGAGCCGTCATTTAAAGAAGCTCAACTTTCATGTGTTGCCTGAACATATACAGTTTCTCGACTCAACCAATGATGCTCAAAAGACAGAAGAGTATTATTTCCAGAGTTATGTCTATGATCATAACTTTATCTTTTCTATATGTTTACAACAAAGCCATAGCCTAGAAAGCTTTAATATAGATTGTTTTCAAGTATTACCTTTTATATCTACGCATCGAATAACTCCAACGCCTTGTAAATATGGCTAGATTGAATCGTTATAAATGATGATTTAAAAATGTGAACCTAGTAATAAAATATTTGGCTAT
This sequence comes from Acinetobacter sp. WC-141, assembly GCF_000313935.1. Classification (GTDB taxonomy): domain Bacteria; phylum Pseudomonadota; class Gammaproteobacteria; order Pseudomonadales; family Moraxellaceae; genus Acinetobacter. Next base: position 125,115 of record NZ_AMSS01000014.1, read on the forward strand.
GAGCCGAGCCATTCTCAATGAATTATGCTGTGAATAGATAGAACGTAAAAAAATTATGAATTAATGAAAAGAAAAAAGCCCCAGTCTTTCGACTAGGGCCTTTTAAATTTGGAGCGGGAAACGAGACTCGAACTCGCGACCCCAACCTTGGCAAGGTTATGCTCTACCAACTGAGCTATTCCCGCATATATAAGCAGTTTTTACGAAAACTTTCTCAAAAAAAACCAATTTGGAGCGGGAAACGAGACTCGAACTCGCGACCCCAACCTTGGCAAGGTTATGCTCTACCAACTGAGCTATTCCCGCGTGCCGCTTATAATACATTAAGCGAAACATGGGTCAACAACTTTATGCAAATAAATATGCTGATTGCATAAAATAAAATCAGAAATGAGCAATTAGATGTATTTTTATCGTTAAGTTGCCGAATAAATAGACATTTTGTTTGAGGTCAAAGCATACAAGAGCAACTTTTGTTTGTGTGTAGACAGGGTATACTAGGGGTAAATATACGAATAATCGTAAAAGGAAAAGCTATGAGCCTTGAACAACAGTTGATTGAACGGTTACAAACCCTTGCACCTAGCCATTTGGAAGTTATCAATGAGTCTGCAGGACATGGTGGTTATTTTCCAGGTAAAGAATCTCATTTTAAAGTGATTATAGTGAGCGACGAATTTAATGGATTGCGTTTAGTTCAACGTCATCAAAAAGTATACGCTTTAGCTTCTGATTTGATGAATCCAGGCCAAATTCATGCTTTAGCAATTCATGTTTATTTGCCAAGTGAGTGGCAAGGTCAAGCTCCTGCTAGCCCAGAATGTGCACATGCACCTAAAAGCTAAGGGTTAATTTCATGGATGCACATTTACTCACTAAAATTATTCATATGACTGCGGTAGCTGCCGCACTTATGGTCTTTGTTTTACGCGCTTCAACTTTGTTTATAGGTGTTCAAGGTGAACAACCTAACCCAGCAGGGCGTAAAGTATTAGTTGCCTTGCAACATTTGTCATTTACCGTGGTTTTCATTACGGGTGCAATTTTGTTAGTCATGAAAGACTTTCAAGTACAACCGTGGTTTTACGCTAAAATTATTCTATTTTTAGTGTTGTTATCTTCCTTAATGAAAGCCTTTAAAAAAGATGACACTCTTTTGTTGGCACAGCGCCGTGCAGGTTTGGTCATTAGTGCGATTGCATTTATTGCTATTATTATTTTAGTGATTGTGAAACCTGTTTTTGCTTAATTGTTCTACATTCTTTGCCTTTTTGATTAAGCTCTAGGTTAAACTGCATACAGTAAAATAATATGCAGAGGGAAACATGTTAACTCGTGTGGTGTTTAACCAAAAAGGCGGTGTAGGGAAATCAAGTATTACTGTAAATTTGGCTGCAATTAGTGCCAAACATGGCTTAAGAACATTGGTGATCGATCTTGATCCTCAAGCCAATTCTAGTCAGTATCTTTTAGGCGATGAAGCAACCTATTCTGCTGAAAAATCAATTTTAGAACCGAATATCGAAAACTTTTTTGAAGATGTGTTGGGCAACAATCAACAAAAAGGTTTAATCGGTAATGCGCTAGGTTCAATTTTAAAAGCCCCACGAAATAAAGATCTCGACAGTTTTGTACATTCAACCCCTTTTGCAAAATTAGATGTGCTTCCAGCTAGCCCTACACTTGGTGCACTTGAACATGCACTTGAAAGTAAACATAAAATTTATAAATTACGTGATTCGATCCAAAACTTAGTTGGGCGATATGACCGTATCTATATAGACACACCACCAGCGTTTAACTTTTTTACTCTCTCTGCTCTGATTGCGGCAGATAAAGTACTCATTCCTTTCGACTGTGATGTTTTTTCAAAGCGTGCGTTACAAACATTGATTGAAAATGTTCTCGAAACGCAAGATGATCATAATGATCGCTTGGAAATTGAAGGAATTGTGGTGAATCAATTCCAATCCCAAGCAAAATTACCTCGGGAAGTGGTTCAGCAGTTAAAAGATGAAGGGTTGCCTGTACTCAATAGCATGTTACCACCTTCGATTTTGATGAAAGAATCGCATCAGAAAAATTTACCTTTGGCACATTTGGCACCAGAACATAAATTGACTCAAGCTTATGAGACATTGTTTGGTGAGATTGAGCCAAAACGATAAGAGAAAAATGATGAAAGGCTTATATATTGCGCCTTTGGTGGCAGCCACTTTACTGCTTGGCGCTTGTGCTACAACGGTAAAACCGACTTATGTGTCTCCAACACAATATCAATCTTTGAGCTGCCAACAGTTACAAAGTGAATATAACCGTATTCAGCAATATATCGATAATGGCGTGCAAACTCCAAAAAGTACAGGTATGGGTGTTGGTCTCGGACTCGGTGGTGGCTGGGGACGAGGCGGTTGGGGATTCGGACCTTCTATTTCTGTAAATATGGGGCAATCTTCTTCAACGAAGAACACCGAACTTTCTCGTGTTTTAGGTCAACAAGAAGCGATTGTTCAGGCTGCTCAGTTCAAGAATTGTCCAATTATTGTTCGGAAAAAGACGAATTAATAGTCAATTTGACATCACAATATGCTAATAAAAGCATGTTGTGATGAATAAAGTTTAGCAAAATGTTTCATAATAAAATTAATATAAATAAATCAGTTATTCATTTTTTGCTTCTAAAAACCTGCATTTTCTGTAATCAAAAAGCTTCATAAACTTGCTATATTTTGCCTGTTTCGTTTAAGGTGGCCCCATCTTGGATATTATGGAAACTTTATGATTGAGAGTTGGTTTTTTGTATTGGCAATGTTGGCTGTTTTGCTCATTCCAGGGCCGACAAATGCTTTACTTGCAACCGCTGCTCATTCTCAAGGTTTATCTAAAGCGTTTTGGCTTATCCCTATGGAATGGTTAGGCTATGCCTACGGTATTAGCTTTTGGGCTGTATTCATTCATTTGGCAGCACCAGTTTGGCCTGCGTTATTGCTCATTTTACATATTACAAGTGTGGCATATGTGTTCTGGATGGCATTCCGATTATGGAAAACCACTCATTTACAACAATTTAGTCAAACTCACCGTAACATTCGCCCACGTCAATTATTCTTCTCAACTTTGAGAAATCCGAAATCTTTACTATTTGCTGCAGGTATTTTCCCAGCTGAAACATGGAATTCGCCTGAAAATTTTCTTATGGTTTTTGCCGCTTTTACTTTAACTCTTATTCCTGCAGCGAGTTTCTGGATGATTTTTGGACGTGCTCTATTGACGGGTTCAATGCAAAAAATAAAAGCCGATCATTTATATAAAGGATCGGCTATGTTACTCATTTTATGTATGCTTCCAGTGGTATTCCGTTTTTTCTAAATCATCCTCAAACGTTGGCTTTTCGATTTTTTAGTTTTTCACGAATAAAGCCGATGATACCTGGTAAAACGCTAATAATGATGATGCCAAAAATAAGATGAGTGAAGTTATCTTTAACGATTGGCATATTTCCAAATAAATACCCTAACGTCACAAAAGAAGCGACCCAACAAAATGCTCCGATCACATTATAAGTTAAGAAAAACTTATAGTTCATGCTGCCAGCACCAGCAACAAAAGGTGCAAAGGTACGGGCAAATGGAACGAAACGAGCAAAAATAATTGTCTTGCCACCATGACGAGCAAAGAATTCTTGAGTTTTAATTAAATGCTGCTTATTAATGAAGCGTGAATTCATTTCGAAAACACGTGGACCGATAAAACGCCCAATATGGTAGTTCACCGTATCGCCTAAAACCGCAGCAATGAAGAGTAGAGCCCCCAACAACCATGGATCCATCGCACCAGTAGAGGCTGCTAAAGCACCAGCTGCGAATAACAAACTATCGCCCGGTAAAAACGGCATGACCACTAAACCGGTTTCGACAAAGATAATTAAAAATAAAATGCCATAAATCCACGTCCCGTAATTTGTAATAAACTCGGCGAGATGTTGATCAACGTGTAGAATAAAATCAAGAAGTTCCATGAGATGTTTAAGTGGTAAACCGTGCTCAAATCCTAGCAGTGAGCCTATAGAAAGTCAGTATAAAACATCAAAAATATACAAATTGATCATTCTATTTGTGCAACGATATATATGGATTTTGAGTATTTAATTATCAATGTCCTATACCTAGAATGAGCTCATCAATAAATAAGCATTTAAATAAAGGTGGCAAAATGTTTAATCCAAATGTAGTGGTCAAAAATATCGTAACGCAATCAGGCGCGGACAGTTTTATTAGTCTTATTGCTCGTCTTCTTATGGCTTATATCTTCCTTGTTGCTGGTTGGGGGAAAATTACCGGTTATGCAGCAACTGCAGGATATATGGAAGCAATGGGTGTACCAGGTGGAATTCTTCCTTTAGTTATCTTGGTTGAGTTTGGTGGTGGTTTAGCCTTGTTATTTGGTTTCCAAGCACGCTTTGCAGCTTTTGGTCTTGGTATCTTCAGTATTTTAACTGCATTCTTGTTCCACCAAGGTGGGGCTGATGCAGCGGCACAATACAATAATGGCATCCATTTTATGAAAAACTTAGCAATGGCAGGTGGTTTATTCTTCCTAATGCTTCATGGTGCTGGCCGTATTAGTCTGGATCATGCAATCGAAAAATAAGATATAAGACAAAAGAAAACCGGATGAGCAAGTCATCCGGTTTTTTTATTTCTTTATTTTAAAATTAAAGCATAAATTGGATTTGTAATTCCCCAACCACGAAACCAAGAACTGCGCCGACTGCAATCAAGGCCCACTCATCTTCTTTAAATGCAGGACGTAACATCCCTTCAAATTCAGAAGGTGTTAATTTTTGCATACGTTCAATGAGTGTGCTACGAATATTCATTGCATCTTCTGCATAAGACTCTACATATTTCATCGTCTCTGGAAGCTGTTGCATAATACGTTCAGCAACTTGTGATTTCATATTCTGATATTTTTCTCCGCCAATTGCATATACAACTAACGGACGAATAACTCCAGCTTGCATATCAATTTCTTGTTTGACATGGCGGTTAACCAGATCAATAACACGTGCAGAATGTGTACCCGAAAATAACTCTTCCATCATGTGACGTGAAGTTAAAAGCTGTTTAGAAATTAAAGCTGCATAGTCAGCTGCAACTTCATTTTGACGTTTAATAAACAGCCCTTGCCATGTGTAACCCAATATCTTTTTAGGATAAAGTGGTCTAAACATCATTTGCAGTGCAATCCAGTCACTGAAGAAACCCACAAAACCACCAAACAAAGGTAGCATCCAGGGATATTTTCCTTGAGTGACAATCCAGCACAGCATCTGAATCACACCGATACCGAAGCCAAATACGAAACCAACATTACTGAAAAATTTAAATTCTTGTTTTCCTACACGTTTAAAAATATTGTTGAGTAGACGTTTATCTTTAAGCAAGTTGCTGATAACTAAATTTTTAATATCAAAGTATCGATTCACATCACGCTGTACTTCGCTCATGATGTGTTCAACGATCTCTGGCGCTTTGGATTGCACTCGACGGATCAATCTTTGGCGAGCAAATTCTGGCATGCCTTCCCATAAACCGGGCTGATATTCTTGAGCGACATCGCGGGTAATATCTTCAGCTGCCGCAAGTAGCGGTTTTTCTATTTCTTTGGCAATACGTTTAGGATCTAGGCGTGCAAAAATTTCTTCAGGTTTAATCAGCTTTGCTGTCATGAGTTCAACAGCAATGGTTGCCATCTTCTCGGCTTTGCGAGGCACAATACCTTGCCAACCCAGAAAGGGTTTAATACCTTTAAATTCAAGTGGCGAAAACATCATCTGGATGGCAATCACTTTGGTGATATAGCCAATTAAACCACTCATAAAAGGAATAGAGATATACAACCAAAAATGTTGCTGGAAATCTGCAATCATAGTTTGAAGCATTGTTGTTCCTTAGATTTCTATTGATTTTGATAGGGGGCAACAAGCCATAAAAATGGATAATTGTTTAAGCACAGACAAATATCGCTTATGGTATTTACCTTTCCATGGTAATGCCTGTTTTATCGGCTCATCTTAACATCAAATCCAAGACGATGTTGCATAGAATGTGATGAATTTATCAATACACATGGAGTTTCTAAGCGTAACCCATACATTTGATAAATATAAGTAAATTTTGATTTATATCAAACAATCTAATTATAGAAATGATTCTGATATGAAAAAAATAAGATATATGATGATTTGCGGTGCGCCGAAGCGCGAAAAATGTTAAAATGGCGCGCTTAATTCTTTTGCCATTTAGTGGTTTGTCATGACTACCAATACTCAAATTACTGAAGATCGTATCCTGATTCTGGATTTCGGCTCTCAATATAGTCAGCTGATTGCACGTCGTGTACGTGAAGCTGGTGTTTACTCTGAAATGTATGCTTTTGATATGTCTGAAGAAGACATTCGCGCTTTTAAGCCAAATGGCATTATTTTGTCAGGTGGACCTGAGAGCGTACATGAAGAAGGCAGCCCTCGCGCACCACAAGTAGTGTTTGAGTTAGGCGTTCCAGTATTGGGTATTTGCTATGGCCTGCAAACCATGTCTGAACAGTTGGGCGGTAAAGTTGAGCCAGGTACTGTACATGAGTTTGGTTATGCCGAAGTTGATATCGTTAAACGCGACCAACTGATTGGTAACTTACAAGACCGTGAAAACCAACTTCATGTTTGGATGAGTCATGGCGATAAAGTTAGCCAGATTCCAGAAGGCTTTACCATTACTGCAAGCACACCAAGCTGTCCAGTTGCTGCTGTAAGTGATGAAGCGCGTCGTTTCTATGGCGTGCAATTCCACCCAGAAGTAACACACACGGCAAAAGGTGAAGAGTTACTTGCAAACTTTGTTCATAAAATCTGTGGATGCGGTGGTCTTTGGACACCTGAACACATCATTGATTTACGCGTAGAGCAATTACGTGAACAAATCGGTGATGAAAAAGTTCTTTTAGGCCTTTCTGGTGGTGTTGACTCGTCTGTCGTTGCTGCGCTTTTACATAAAGCAATTGGCGACCAGTTAACATGTGTATTTGTTGATAATGGTTTACTTCGTTTAAACGAAGGCGATCAAGTGATGCAAATGTTTGCTGAAAACATGGGTATCCGTGTTATTCGTGCAGATGCTGAACAACGCTTCTTAACTGCATTGGCTGGTGAAGTTGATCCAGAGAAAAAACGTAAAATCATTGGCCGTGAATTCATCGAAGTATTTGCTGAAGAAGCACGTAAACTTGATGGTGTGAAATTCTTGGCACAAGGTACGATTTACCCAGACGTAATCGAATCTGCTGCAAGCAAACAAGGAAAAGCACACGTAATTAAATCCCACCACAACGTAGGTGGTTTACCAGACGATTTAGAATTTGAATTAGTAGAACCTTTACGCGACTTGTTCAAAGACGAAGTTCGTAAATTAGGTACTACACTTGGCTTGCCACACAGCATGATTTACCGTCATCCATTCCCGGGCCCTGGTTTAGGTGTTCGTATTCTGGGTGAAGTGAAGAAAGAATATGCAGATATTCTTCGTCTTGCTGATGATATCTTCATGCAAGAGCTTCGTGACAGCGGTTGGTATGATAAAACTGCTCAAGCATTTGCTGTGTTCCAACCAGTTAAGTCAGTTGGTGTAGTAGGTGATGGTCGTCGTTATGCATGGGTAATTGCACTTCGTGCAGTTGAAACGGTTGACTTTATGACAGCTCGTTTTGCACATTTGCCATACGAATTGGTTGATAAAATCTCAACGCGTATTATGAATGAAATTAAAGATGTATCACGTGTTGTATATGACGTGTCATCTAAACCACCAGCAACAATTGAGTGGGAATAATTTTCCTCTAGTTGTTGTAAAAAAAGGACGCATTAGCGTCCTTTTTTATTACTTAAGTTTTAAAGACTAAAATTAATTTTAATAATTATCAAAATGATAAATCTATTCTTAATACTTATTCTTGATAAAAGATATATTAAGATATATCTTAATAATTATAAATTGATCAATTTGGATTTTAAACGATGAAACAACAATCAGAACATCATCATGCTGAACACAGCGAACATCATCGCGGCCATCACCATTCGGGGCGTCGTGGGAGGCTTTTTGAAGCTGGCCGTATGAAACTTTTGGTACTTCATCTTATTCAGCAAAGCCCTAAGCATGGTTATGAAATCATTAAAGAAATAAGTGATGTGGTGGGTGATGGCTATACTCCAAGTGCAGGAACAATTTATCCAACATTAACCAGTCTCGAAGAAATGAATTTGATTAATTTGCTAGATGTAGAGCGTAAGCAATATCAAATCACGGAATTTGGAGAAGCTTATTTAACTGAACAGCAAGACAAGTTGATTGAGCTATTAGAAAAATTACGCCTTAGACGTGAAATTCACAGTAAAGATGAATTAATTGAAATTCACCGTGCAATGGAAAACCTAAAAACTGCTTTACGTTTGAAGTTGAACTCGACAGCTTTACAACAAGAGCAGATTTATCAAATTGCCGAAAAAATTGATCAAGCTGCGGTTGCGATTGGGCGATTATAAATTGGGAAAAGCAATGTTAGAACTAGAGCATAAAATTAAAGAAGCGGGCCTAAAAGTCACTCATCCAAGACTTGCTGTTTTATCTGTAATTCAACAACAAGCAGAAGATCTGACTGTTAAACAGATTTACCAAAAGCTATACGTCCAAAAACAGAAATTAAGTTTAGCTACAGTCTATCGGGTAGTAAACGACCTAGCGGGAGCGGGTTTAATTTCAAATCTTCAACTAAAATGGGACGAAGCTAAATTTAATTTGCCCTCAGTCGAAAATAATCAATTATTGCAAATTCTCTGTACAGATTTAACCGCGGCTAAACAAGAGGAATTTTTAGCGTCTTTACAAGCAGTATTTGCACAGTTTCAAGTCGACCTTAAGCAGGTTGAAATTATTCAAAATTATTAATTTTTAAGAGAGAATTTATAAATGAAACAACATCAATATCATGTCACGGTACAACACTTAAAAAATGCAAAAGGAGAAGCCTCAACCTATACTGAACGCCTTGAATTCTATGCGGGAAATCATGACGATATTTTTGAAATTGTTGAACGCTTAAAAAAAGCAGATTTTTTTGATGATGAAACAACAAAATCCTTTGGAGTTGGGCTAAAACTTTTTAGTGAGGTTATGCTGGAAAATCGAGACCACCCACTATTTCAAGAGTTTCTCCCACAATTTGGTCAATTTATGAAGAACCTAAAACAGCTCGTTAAAACTCAATCATCTTAAGCTACTCAATGCAGCTTTAATTTTCTGTAATTAAAAACTTTGATTGTCTCATTCATAGCACCCTGTGTATTACTAAAAGACTATATTGAATAATGAGTGTATTGTTAAGATCATTAGAACAACTCATTGCAAAAGCATAGGTAAAAGAGAGTAATATCATGAGCAATAATAATGATTACGATATTTCTGATTCAAAGGATTGCGAAAAATTTGCCAATCAGTTTATTCAGGAATTTCCAATTCGCTCTGCTGAAATTGGACAGGGGACAGTCATTAAGCGGGCTTTACCTAGCCGACAAAAACGAATGATTGGTGCGTGGTGTTTCCTAGATCATGCGGGCCCAGTAACTTTTCCGGCGGGTGATGGTTTAGATGTTGGTCCTCATCCTCATATTGGTTTGCAAACCTTCACGTGGATGATTGAAGGCACGATGATGCATACCGATAGTCTAGGCTCAAAACAACTGATTCGACCTAAACAAGTTAATTTAATGACGGCAGGTCGCGGAATTTCACATACAGAAGTTGCACCTGATACTGAAACTCAAATGCACGCTGCGCAGCTCTGGATTGCTTTACCAGATGCTAAGCGCAACATGGATCCGAAATTTGAACATTATCCTGAACTGCCTGTTGTTGAGAAAGACGGTCTAGAATTTACCGTGCTTGTGGGTGAATATTTGGCAACGATTTCTCCGGTCTTGGTACATACACCATTAGTGGGTGTTGACTTAATTGCTACCGAAGATACTAAAACCCGCATTCCATTAAATCCTAATTATGAATATGGTTTTATGGCGCTTGAGGGTAGCGCTCATGTGAATGGTCATGAGTTAACTGCTGACAACATGGTGGTATTAGATACGGGGCTTAGTGAAATCGAGATTGAAGTAAAAAAAGGCAATCGGATTTTGTTAATTGGTGGTGAACCGTTTGAAACACCGATCTTGCTATGGTGGAACTTTGTTGCACGTACAATGGATGATTTAAAAGAAGCCCGTGAGCAATGGATTAACCATGATGCACGTTTTGGTGAAATCCCAGATTATGTAGGTGCGCGTTTAGAAGCCCCTGTTCTTCCAGATCAAATGAGAGCATCAAAATGACAGCAGTAATCGCAAGCAGTAAAGCAAAGCCCCTTGCTGAACAATGGAAGGGCGAAATCACCAGTGGTCGCCATCAATATTTTTGTGATGAGCCAGAGAAGCTAGAAGGGCAAGACCAAGGTCCGGCGCCATATGATTTGCTCACTGGAAGTTTAGCCGCGTGTACGCTCATTACTTTAAGAATGTATGCAAAGCATAAGGGTTATGATTTTGGTGAGTTTTCGGTTGAAATCGATTTCCATACCAATAGAGAGCATGAAGAACATATTGAGCGTCGTATTGTTTTTAAAGACTTGCCAGATGAAGAACTTCAACAAAAAATCTTGTTGGTGTGTGGTAAAACCCCAGTCACTAAAACTTTGTTACGTAGTTTAGACATTCATACTGTGCTTGTTACAGCATAAAAATGCTATTTTGTTGAGGTGGATGATTTTATATCCATCCCACAAATGGAATAAAACAGCATGTTCACATGCTGTTTTTTATGTAAAAAAGAAAAATAAAAGCAGGCAATAACATGATTAGTGTGCACCACCTGGAATGTTCGCGATCGTTTCGAATTTTATGGGCTTTAGAAGAGTTGGGCTTAGATTATGATATTCATTATTATCAACGCTTACCTAACTACTCTGCCCCAGAAACATTGAAATGTATTCACCCATTAGGCAAAGCTCCAATTTTGACTGATGATGAACAAGTCATCGCAGAATCTGCTGTGATTTTAGAATATTTACAGCAGCGTTATGATCAGAAGCAACAATTTAAACCTACAAAACCACAAGATTTACAGCAGTATATTTACTGGATGCACTATGCAGAAGGTTCACTTATGCCATTATTGGTGATGACTTTGGTCATGAATAATGTAAACAAGCATGTACCATGGTTAATTCAACCAGTAGCTAAAAAAATCACGGAAGGGGTAAAGGCAAATTTTGTTCGCCCACGTATGAAAGATCATATTAGCTTTTTAGAAAACTATTTGACTGAGCATGAATATTTCGCAGGTGATTTTTCATTTGCTGATGTTCAAATGAGCTTTCCATTGGAGGCTTTACAATCACGCTTACAGGGTAAATACCCTCATATTCAAGCTTTTTTACACCGTATTCAGCAAAGACCTGCGTTTCAAAAAGCGAGACAAAAGGGAATTGGTTCCAATGAAAGGAATTGTGCTGATATTTAAAAGAAAAGGAACAAATATTTGTTCCTTTTTTATTTTCACTTTACTTGCGTTTGATCACAATAGAATCAATACCACTGTGTTGTAAGGTCTGCTGAGCAGCTAAAGCAGCGTCTTGAGTATCATACGGTCCGGAAATAACGCGATACCATGTTTGTCCGTTTTCAGTACTTTTGACTACATCAGCAGATAAGCCATTTAAAATGATTTCTGCACGGCGGGCATCAGCCTGATCAGGATCGTTATAACTACGAACTTGTAAAATATAGGTAGGTTGCTGAGGAGTGGTAGCTGATTGATTCGGGTCAATTCCTACACTTTCAGAGGCAGCTGGTTGAGTTGTACTTGGTGCCTCAACGATCATAGCAGTGCCTTGATTTTTACTTTCAGGGATTGCTTGTTCAGGAATAGGTGTTACTTGTTGTTGAGGTAATAGATCGTAGAAGCGATAGTCTTTATTGGTATCTTCTTCTTGATAATGTTCAGAAGTAATCTGATTTTTCGCAGGAACAGGTTGCCAAGGTTTCCAAAGCATAAGCATTACAGCGATACATAAGACCGCCAAAATAGCGACAAGTGTCCCTAACCATTTGGGAATTAGGGGCTTTTTAGGCTTATTAGGTCTTTCAGATACACCGCGTTGCGTTTTGCCAAACACGTGGATTATTCCTCTGTATTTTGATTGTTTTTTAATTCGAGTTTGAGTCTCGTCTTACGATGCTAAAAAAACTGTGGTTTGTATCGATATTTTAACTCTACAAACCACTGCTTACTATATATTGCATGACCTTTAATTTGCTGTCATGCAATATATTTATTACATAGATTCTGGTGCAGATACACCAAGTAATTCTAAACCATTACGAAGTACTTGTTGTACATTGATTGAAAGCAATAAACGGGCTTGTGTAAGCTCTGCATCATCGCTTAATACTTTATGTTCATTGTACCAACCGTGGAACAAGGCAGCTAACTCTTTTAAGTAATTACCAACTTGGTGTGGTTCATAGGCATTTGCCGCTCGCAACACTGCATCTGGATAAGCTGCCAGTTTAGCAAGAATCTCGGTTTCTGCATCAAGAGACAAGCGTGCTGCATGTGGGCGAGCAGTGTTTACATCGAATTGTAAGTTTGTGCTTGCTGCTTTTTCTAACATGCGGCAAATACGTGCATGTGCATATTGAATATAGTACACAGCATTGTCTTTACTTTGTGACACAGCAAGGTCAAGGTCAAAGTCAATGTGTTGTTCGCTCTTACGCATTACATAGTAGAAACGAGCTGCATCGTTGCCTACTTCTTTACGCAAGTCACGTAAAGTCACGAATTGACCTGAACGAGAAGACATTTGTACCATCTCGCCACCACGCCACAAACTTACGAACTGAACTAAAAGAACTGTTAATTTTTTAGAGTCGTAACCCATCGCATCAATTGCCGCTTTTACGCGGGAAATATAACCATGGTGGTCAGAACCCCAAATATCGATAAGGTCAGTATAACCACGTTGTAGTTTATTTAAGTGGTATGCAATGTCAGAAGCAAAGTAAGTCGTTTGACCATTACGACGCTTAACAACACGGTCTTTTTCATCGCCAAATTCAGTCGATTTAAACCAGATGTTGCCATCTTTTTCATAAAGGAAACCACGTTGATCAAGTGTTTCTAAAGCTTCATCAATTTTTGCACTAAGAGATGCTTCACTAAACCATTGGTTGAACGTTACACCAAAGTCAGCAAGGTCATCTTTAATGTCATCTAAAATGGCATGAAGAGCAGCTTGGTGGAATACGCGGTAACCTTCACCTAATAATTGTTGTGAGTTGGCAATAAGACCATCAATATGCTTTTCTTTATCACCAGATAACACAACTTTGTTGCCTTCACTATCTAGCTCTTCAGCATATTGCACATCTTCTGGTACGTCTTTATAGACATTTGCAACTTCACGAACGTAAGCATCGCCATCTTTATCAATAATGCCTTGTGCGATTTCTTTAACGTAATCGCCTTGATATGCATTTTTAGGGAATACAAGGTTTTGTCCAAGTAGCTCCAAATAACGTAAATAAGTAGAAGTCGCCAAAATATCCATTTGACGGCCAGCATCATTCACGTAGTATTCGCGGTCAACTTTAGCACCTGTTGCTTCAAGTAAATTAGCAACAGTCATACCGTATGCCGCACCACGACCATGACCTACGTGTAGGCTAGACGTTGGGTTTGCAGAAACAAATTCGACTTGAATCTTTTTCGCTGCATTTGCTTGGCTACGACCAAAAATTTCTTTTTGTGCTTGAATTTGATCAAGAATAGCAAAGCGCTGGTCTGCATTTAAAAAGAAGTTAATAAATCCAGGTCCTGCGATTTCAGCTTTACTGATATCTGCCACTTCCGGTAATGCAGCTAGAATTTTCTCAGCTAAATCACGTGGTTTCATACCAGCAGCTTTCGAGCCGATCATGGCAATATTAGAAGCAAAGTCGCCATGGCTTCGGTCTTTTGTGCGTGTTAAATTGCTTGTGTTTTTCCAGTCGGAAGGAAGCACCCCTTCTTGTTGAAGAGTTTGCACTGCATGGTCGAGAGCTGCTTGTATTGCCGTATTCATATCAATCGAAAATAGATGTCGCAGAAAAACGTCAAATATAGCAAATTTCCGATGACTTAGGGGAGGGGATTTAATATTCCAATAATTCTTTATGCAAATTATTGATGATTATTTTTTAAATGAATGTTGGTTGATGAATCGCCTTATTATTCTGAGAATAAAGATTTACAAGCCTTCTGGGCAGTTTTTGTGAGTAAATTACGTGTTTAATTTAATATTATTTCCTGAGAAAATACCTGTTGCCGCTAAAACATATAATTATGGCTTTTAAAGTCGAGATAATAAAAGAAATTTTTAAAATTATAAAAATATTAACATACTGATTTTTATTATTTATTTTTAGACATGTTTTAACTAAATAGTGTTTAATTTCAACATCACGGTTTAAAATATCTATTTTGGTCGAATTAGGCTTAAGCTTATACGCACAAAGAGTTTTAGAGACCATACAAAATGTGTTTTTCTCTACTCTAAGCTGGAAAATGAGATAGGCAATGATATCAGGACACCCAAGTAAACATCCCCTTTATATTCCATATGCAGGTTTTACACTTTTAGAGTTACCACTCTTAAATAAAGGTTCGGCTTTCACTGAAGAAGAAAGAAGTAACTTTAACTTACACGGTTTACTCCCCCATATTATTGAAACTATTGAAGAGCAGAGCCAGCGCTCTTATCAGCAATATTGCGCTTTTACTGATGATATCAATCGACATATCTATTTGCGTAATATCCAAGATACCAACGAAACCTTGTTCTATCATTTAATCGAAAATCATCTTGAAGAAATGATGCCGATTATTTATACCCCAACAGTAGGTGAAGCATGTCAGCGTTTCTCCGATATCTATCGTCGTCATCGTGGTGTTTTTATTTCATATCCAGATCGTGATGTGATTGATGATATTTTGCAAAACGTAAATAAAAATAATGTAAAAGTGATCGTCATTACTGATGGTGAACGTATTTTAGGTCTTGGTGACCAAGGTATTGGTGGTATGGGTATTCCTATTGGGAAACTTTCACTTTACACCGCTTGTGGTGGAATTAGCCCAGCCTATACATTGCCAATCACAATTGATGTGGGGACGAATAATCCACAATTGTTAAATGATCCGATCTATATGGGTTGGCGTCAGCCACGTATTAGTGGCGATGAATATTACGCATTTGTTGATATGGTGATTGAGGCTGTGAAGCGTCGTTGGCCAAAAGCGTTAATTCAGTTTGAAGATTTCGCACAAAAAAATGCGATGCCACTTTTAGAAAAGTATCGAGATAAAATTTGTTGTTTTAACGATGATATTCAAGGAACAGCAGCGGTATCTGTAGGTAGTTTGATTGCTGCAAGTCGTGCAGCAGGCAAGCAATTAAAAGATCAAACAATTGCTTTCTTAGGCGCGGGCTCTGCGGGATGTGGTATTGCAGAGCAAATCGTTGCACAAATGGTTGCTGAAGGGCTGACTGATTCTGAAGCCCGTGCACGCGTTTATATGGTTGATCGTTTTGGCTTGATTACCGAAAATCAGCCAAACTTATTGGACTTCCAACGCAAATTGGCGCAAAAAGCTGAGGTGGTTGATCAATGGGGCAATATTGAAGAAGTGATTTCACTCCTTGATGTTGTTAAAAATGCTAAGCCTACAGTGTTAATTGGCGTTTCTGGTCAACCGGGTCTGTTCACCGAAGAGATTATTAAAACCATGGCAGCGAATTGTGAACGACCAATTGTCATGCCATTGTCTAATCCAACTTCACGTGTTGAAGCTGTGCCAGCAGATATTGTGGAGTGGACTGAAGGTAGAGCGTTAATTGCAACAGGTAGTCCGTTTGCTCCTGTGAATCATCACGGCAAGCTTTATAATATTTCTCAGTGTAATAACTCGTACATTTTCCCTGGCATTGGCTTAGGGGTGGTGGCATCAGGTGCTAAACGCGTAACTGAAAATATGTTAATGGCTTCAAGTAGTGCTTTAGCGAATTGCTCACCATTACTGAAAGATCCACAAGCTGATTTATTGCCACCTTTAGGTGAAATTCAGCAAGTTTCTAAGGTTATTGCGTTTGAAGTTGCGAAAGCTGCCATGACAGATGGCGTGGCTGTAACGATTAGTGATGACTTACTACAGCAAAAAATTGATCAATCATTCTGGAAACCTGAATACCGCAAATATAAGCGTATTCCTTTCTAAGGTTGAGAACGTAAAAAGAGGAGCTTATGCTCCTCTTTTTTATTTTAGTCTTCTAAAACTTCTTCTAGCAATTCTTCGCTAGGTGCAAAGTAATATGCGCCATCAAGTGGTGTCACGAAATGCAATAGGCGATCATGGATACCATCTCCACTTGTACCGAACATACGTTTTAGCATGGCATCAATAATGTTCAGGTCCTTGGTGTAGGCAATGAAAAATAAACCTTGATCACCTCGGCCGTCACCATAAGGCAGACTATGGCGCAAGATTTCCATTTCTTCGCCTTCTTCATCTTCAACAACAGTACGGGCGACATGGGCATTTTCTGGTTTAACATCATCATCAAGTTCAATTGATTCAAGCTTGGTACGGCCCATGACATTTTCTTGAGCATCAACTTTTAGTTTTTTCCATTTTTCTAAGTCGTGTGCATAACGCTGCGCGAAAATAAAACTGCCATCCGCAAAAACTCCCGCGCTTTCTGGCAATAGGGCTGTTTCTGCGCGGTCCTCTGGAAATTGAGGGTTTTCTGTACCGTCTATAAAGCCTGTAATATCTCGGCCATCAAAATAGCGGAAGCAAACACGCTCATCAAGAACTTCAACTTTATCTTTAATACCTTCAAAAAATGCTTGGCTTAATGCAAAACAAATATCAGAACGCATACTAGCAATATGGATGAGGACATCAGCAGGTACAACTGGCATATTGAATGCGCCGTTTTCTGGTTCAAGTTGTTTAAAGCCAGCAGGAGATTGACTGTAAAGTTGCTTCCAAAGTTCTGGACCAAAAGCGACTGCTGTTTTAATTTGCGCGTCTGAATGCTGAGTAATGAGACGGTCGCGTGTTTCAAACAACGCTTCGAGTTGTTCTTTTAATTCATCAATTGATAAGTCTTTTAAACGAAGAACAATAAATCGGGCATGATCTGATGGCAACGGCAAAATGACAGATTGAGCAGTCATTGGAAGGTATCTCCTCAATTATAATTTAGTATGAGCTTTAATTATTGTGCCTGATGCGAAGAGCCGTTAGTAGTCTATTTCTTGATTTTATTGTTTGAATTCTCATCAATATAGTTTTATATAACAGTATAATTCCACTTTTATTGTCTATTTTTACTATGTCTTTGCAAGTTTGGTTTGCCTATATGTTGGCCTGTTGGGTTATTAGTATCTCTCCGGGTGCGGGAGCTATTGCCTCAATGTCGAGTGGTCTAAACTATGGATTTAGACATGGTTACTGGAATGCAATCGGTTTGCAAGTTGCCTTAGTGCTTCAAATTATGGTGGTGGCCGCAGGTGTCGGGGTCTTATTTGCAACGACTCCTTTAGCTTTTCAGGCCGTTAAGTGGTTCGGTGTAGCCTATTTATTGTATTTGGCCTATTTGCAGTGGACAGCACCTGTAAAAGATATAGAAATTCAACAAGAAAAAAGAGATAAGTCTGCTTTAGCTCTGCTATTAAATGGTTTTGTGGTTAATATTAGTAATCCTAAAGCGATCGTATTTTTATTGGCGGTTTTACCGCAGTTCTTAGATTTGAGTAAGCCTCAATGGATACAATATCTAATTATGGCGGCTACTATGATTACGATCGATTTGATAGTAATGGCGGGATACACGGGGCTGGCATCAAAGGTTTTAAGATTACTTCGATCCCCTAGACAGCAGAAATATTTAAATCGGGGCTTTGCTGTAATGTTTAGCTGTGCGGCTTTATTATTGAGCACTGTTCATCAGGCGTCCTAACTTAGGCCGCCTGGGTCTGATTTTTTAGTTTTTGAGTTATAAAAATAACAGCAAAACTTAATGCCATACATAAAACAATACTAAGACCTGTAGAGATATTAAGTGCTGCACTTGACCATAAACCGACACTAACACCAAGCTGGGCTAACACGAATGCCCAAATAACCATTTGCTTTGGTGAATTTGCCAATAGACGAGCGCTTAAAGCTGGTATTACGAGTAATGCCCCCATTAGCAAAGAACCTACAGCACGCAAAGCTAAAACTGTAAATAAAGCCAATAACAGC
Source organism: Acinetobacter sp. WC-141 (assembly GCF_000313935.1). Classification (GTDB taxonomy): domain Bacteria; phylum Pseudomonadota; class Gammaproteobacteria; order Pseudomonadales; family Moraxellaceae; genus Acinetobacter. The sequence continues at coordinate 143,570 of NZ_AMSS01000014.1, forward strand.
ATAAAAATAAGGCGTTGCCAGTTTGCATTCACCCCTTCACTAATTGCGATATCCGGATCAATTGCAAACTGTATTTGTGGTTGCCAAAAACGGTAAAGAATTATGAGTGATATCGCAATAATTAAAGTAAAAACAGGAAGATCTGGCCAATCAATACTAAGCAAATCACCAAATAAATAACTTAAAAGCTCGGGTCTTAAACTTGGAACATGTTGAATAAACAACAGGCCACTACAGAGTAATGTTGCTGAACATAAGGCTAGCAGAGCATCATTGGGTAAACGGTTGTCATGTAAAGCCCATAAAACGCCTACCAGTAAAACCGCCGTACCTGCAACGCCAAGCCATAATGGAAGACTTAAGGCTCCTGCAATAGCAACTCCGAGTAGTGTTCCGTGCGCCATCGTGTCGGCAAAAAAAGACATACGTCTCCAAAGCATCAAACAACCCAGAGGTGCAGTCAAAAATACTAGCAGAGTTCCCATAATCCATGCGGGTAACAATAATTGTAACCATTCCATCATGGCTTAAGCTTCCGGTTCTGGGTGAATGTGAGGACGGTCATTATGAGGGCAGGGGTGTGCAGCATCACCGTGAGCACAATGGTCATGATGATGTTGATAGAAAACCCTTTGAGTTCCAAATATTGCCTGATATTCAGGGTGTTGTTGGATATTTTCGGGTAGTCCACTACAGCAAATATGTTTATTTAAACACACTACACGGTGTGTTCCTTGCATCACCCATTGTAAGTCATGAGAAACAATTAAGATCGCACACCCATATCGTTCTGGCAGGCTGCGAACATAATCATAAAGTTCCGCTTCTGACTGAATATCTAGACCTTGCATGGGTTCATCAAGGACTAAAATATCTGGCTGACGAAGTAGAGCGCGAGCCAACAGTACTCGTTGGCGCTCTCCACCGGAAAGTTGTTGTACTTTTGATTGTTGTAACTTTGAAATACCTGTGTCTTGAATAATTTCCTGACGCAGGGCAGGGCTGCATTTTTCTAAATCAAGAAGGTCCTGAACACGTAAAGGAAGGCTGTGTGAAGGATTAAACTTTTGTGGCACATAAGCCATTTTAAGTTTTTTATGATTGATAACACGCCCGCTACTCGGCTGGAGAATACCGAGTAGAACTTTAATTAGTGTTGATTTGCCTGCACCATTGGGTCCAATTAAAGACACAATCTCATTTTGATGTAGGGCAAAATCAACTTTTTTTAATATATCCCGATCATCACGACGAACAGAAACCTGCTCAAGCTGAATTAATACAGGATTTAAGGAGTTGTGCGGCACTGTTGGCATTTCCCCGAAATTTCAATAATGCTGTGTTGAGCCACGAAGTCATCTGAAGCTGCAAGCTGGTCAAGCTGGTGTGTGAGGCCTTGAGAAGAAGCTTCTTTAACCATATGGCATTCGGTACAAATCAGGAACGCTGCTTGATGACCTTCACGCGGGTGGCAGCAAGGAATATACGCATTAATAGAAGTTAGGCGGTGAATGAGGCCTTTTTCTAATAAGAAATCTAAAGTTCTATATACAGTTGGAGGTGCAGCAGGGCGATCGGTTTGACTTTTTATACGTGCCAATAAGTCATAGGCACCCATTGGACCCGATGCATTTAAAATGAGTTCCAGAACTTCTTTGCGCAAAGGTGTAAGGCGTGCGCCAGTCGCAGAACATAAACTTTCTGCTTCAGCTAAACGGCTTGCGACATTATGGTGATCATGCACACCATGCAAAGAATCATGATGTTCATGCGAGCAGGAACTCATAGAAATAACCTCGAATTTTTAACGGAATATTAGCATGAAGCGATGCTTCATTCGATTAATCTTAGGTATTTTTGTAACTTTGTTATATTATAACATGCTTCGAGCTAATTTAAATTGATGGTCTAGCATGTTCCGTTTTTTTGTTTTCAGTATGTTCTCTCTTTTGAGTACGTTAGGGTGGAGTCAGGGGTTGGTGGTTTCTACACACCCGATTTATCTGATTGCAAAAGAAATCACTCAGGGTGTGGAAGAACCTCAGCTTTTGCTTAAAGGTCAGACCGGTCATGACGTACAGTTGACTCCGGCTCACCGTAAAGCAATTAATGATGCATCTTTAGTAATCTGGTTGGGTAAGGCTCACGAAGCTCCTCTAAATAAATTGTTAGGTAATAATAAGAAAGCGATTGCCTTGTTAGATAGTGGCATTGTTTCTGTTTTACCGTTGCGTAGTACACGCGGTGTAGCTTTACCTAATACAGTAGACACTCATGTATGGCTAGAGCCAAATAACGCAGTTCGAATTGGTTTCTTTATTGCTGCTTTACGCTCTCAGCAGCATCCTGAAAATAAAGCTAAATATTGGAATAATGCCAATATCTTTGCCCGTAAGATGTTGCAAGCAGCGCAAGCTTATGACAGTTCAAGTAATGGTAAGCCATATTGGTCATATCATGATGCCTATCAATATTTAGAGCGCTCGTTAAACTTAAAGTTCGCCGGCGCTTTAACAGATGATCCCCATGTTGCACCAACAGCAGCCCAAATTAAGTATCTTAATGATAATCGACCAAAAGCTCAGATGTGTTTACTCGCAGAAAGTTTTACTACTAAGAGTCAGTATCAAAAAATAGGTAACATTACTTTTCAATCGGTAGACGAGAGCATGAATAACGAGGATGATTTCGTCACTGCATGGAAGAAACTGGCTATAAAAACGGATAAATGTGTATTAAGTACGCAAAAGTAAGATAAAAAATAAACAAAGGCTGACTGTAGCGTCAGCACCACCTGTCATGAAAAACCCCGACTAAAGTCGGGAAAAGATTGCATGTTCAGGGGTGTAACTCTATAATGCCTGCGATTAAAAGCGATCATCAGCTAAACTTGTCAAGCATTTATGCTGTGAGTGGATAAATAATGAGCCAAACTAGTCGCTTGATTGACCGACGATTAGCAAAAGCTTTGGTCTTCTTACAAGCATGTATGATCCCTGTTTCCGCCCTCGTGGCGTGGAGCATAAAAGACATGACAGCAGCATTGAGTGCGGCACTTGGTGCGTTGGTCTGCTGGCTTGCTATGAGTTATTTTTCATGGCAATCCTTCAGGACAGCAGGTGCGAGAGCATCAAAACAAGTGCTGGCTAACATGTATAGGGGCATGTTAGGCAAATTTGCAATCATGATCGTTGGATTTATTTTGATTTTGAGCAATGTTAAACCTTTATCACCGTTAGCATTGCTGTTTGGTTTTATTCTCGTTCAGGCAATGTCGTGGGTCGCTCCGTTTTGGGTGTCACGTCAACAAAAACGGGTGTAGAAACAAGAAGAATTGAAGATTTTTTGGAGGGTGGCGAGATATCGACAGTACGCCGATGTTCGTAGCCCTTCTTTTTAGTAATTGACATTGACCAGGTGTGATTTATGGCTGCTGAAGAACATGCCCTCACTTCGACAGAGTATATCAAGCATCACTTGACCAATATGACCTATGGCAAAATGCCAGACGGTACATGGAAATTGGCTGAGACTGCTGAAGAAGCTCATTCGATGGGGTTCACTGCAATTCACTTGGATTCAATGGGTTGGTCAATTGGCCTTGGTGTTATTTTCTGTTTGTTATTCTGGATGGTTGCGAAAGCTGCAAATGCAGGTGTTCCAACTAAATTCCAGTCTGCAATTGAAATGATCATTGAGTTTGTTGACTCAAGTGTCCGTGACACCTTTCATGGCAAATCACGTTTAATTGCTCCACTTGCTCTTACTATTTTCGTGTGGATTTTCCTCATGAACTTAATGGACTTGATTCCAGTTGACTGGATTCCTCAAGTTGCAGCATTTGTAGGTGCAAACGTATTTGGTATGAACCCTCACCACGTTTACTTCAAGATTGTTCCATCTACAGATCCAAACATTACCTTAGGTATGTCTTTATCTGTATTTGTACTTATCTTGTTCTACAGCATCCGCGAAAAGGGTGTTGGTGGTTTCGTTGGCGAGTTGGCACTTAACCCATTTAACCCAAGTAATCCAGTTGCAAAAGCGTTGCTTATTCCAGTGAACTTGATTTTGGAATTGGTAACATTCCTTGCTCGTCCGATTTCATTAGCTCTCCGACTATTCGGTAACATGTATGCTGGTGAGCTGATCTTTATCCTAATTGCTTTATTGCCGTTCTGGATTCAATGGGCGTTATCTGTGCCTTGGGCGATCTTCCACATTCTTGTAATCACGTTGCAGGCATTCATCTTTATGATGCTTACCATCGTTTACTTGAGCATGGCAAGCGAAAAACATTAATGGTATTGCCTAACTATCAAACGATGGTTGGGCTGAATTTTTTTAATTTAATTTGGTAATAACCTAACCTCTGAGGAATTTTTCATGGAACTCACTTTAGGTCTAGTTGCAATTGCATCTGCTATCTTGATCGCTTTCGGTGCTTTAGGTACTGCGATTGGTTTTGGTCTTTTGGGTGGTCGCTTTCTAGAAGCTGTTGCTCGTCAACCAGAATTGGCTCCACAACTTCAAACTCGTATGTTCTTAATCGCGGGTCTTCTTGATGCTGTGCCTATGATCGGTGTTGGTATTGGCTTGTTCTTCATCTTCGCTAATCCATTTGTAGGTTAATCATCTTAATTCCTAAATCCACTATTTGAGGAATTGCAATGAATATCAACCTCACATTGATTGGTCAAGCGATTGCGTTTGCATGCTTTGTTGCATTCTGCATGAAGTTTGTTTGGCCACCACTAATCAATGCGATTAGTGAGCGTCAGCGTAAAATTGCTGATGGCTTAAATGCAGCAGAAAAAGCGAAAGCTGACCTTGCCGATGCACAATCGCAAGTAAAGCAAGAGCTTGATGCAGCTAAAGCACAAGCGGCTCAATTGATCGAACAAGCGAACCGTCGTGCAGCACAATTGATTGAAGAAGCTCGTACTCAAGCTGCGGCTGAAGGTGAGCGTATTCGTCAACAGGCTAAAGAAGCTGTTGATCAAGAAATCAATTCTGCTCGCGAAGAATTACGTCAACAAGTAGCTGCTTTGGCAGTAACTGGCGCAGAAAAAATCCTGAACCAGCAAGTTGACGCAGATGCTCATAACGCCATGCTGTCACAGCTGGCTGCTAAACTTTAAGAGAGGCGAATCATGGCTGAACTCTTGACGTTGGCACGTCCGTATGCCAAAGCAGCATTTGCTTATGCTTCTGAGCAAGGTGCAACAGACAATTGGTCGAATGCGTTACAAGTGCTCAGTGCTGCGGTGCAAGACGAAGCATTTTCCGCTTATTTAAATCGCCCTGAACTTACTCCTGTGGAGCAAGTGAAGCTTTTTGCTAAAGTTTTAGGTGAAGGTCAATCTCAAGCAGTGTCTAACTTTTTGACACTCCTTGCAGATAATGATCGTTTAATGTTGTTACCTGAAATTGAAGCAGAATATGAACAGCTTAAATCACAGAATAACAACAATGTGGATGTCGTGATTGAATCGGCTTTCCCATTAACTGCTGAACAAGAACAATTGTTGAAATCTGCTTTAGAAAAGCGTTTCAACAGTACTGTAACTGTTTCAGTTGAAGTTAAACCTGAGCTTATTGCAGGTGTTGTAATTCGTGCAGGCGATCAAGTGATAGATGATTCTGCGCTTAACAAGCTTGAAAAAATGCGTACTCGTCTTCTTGCATAATGCAAATGATGAAGACTGAACTAATAAAAGATTGAGGAATAGCGCAATGCAACAACTGAATCCATCCGAGATCAGTGCGCTCATTAAACAGCGTATCAGCGATCTGGACACCAGCGCGACCGCTAAAAACGAAGGTACCATTGTTATGGTATCCGACGGTATCGTGCGCATTCACGGTCTTGCTGATGCAATGTACGGTGAAATGATCGAATTTGACGGCGGCTTATTTGGTATGGCACTGAACCTAGAACAGGATTCAGTGGGTGCCGTTGTCTTAGGTAACTACTTAAGCCTTCAAGAAGGTCAAAAAGCTCGTTGTACAGGTCGTGTACTTGAAGTTCCAGTGGGTCCGGAACTTCTTGGCCGTGTTGTCGACGCTTTGGGTAACCCAATTGATGGTAAAGGCCCAATTGATGCAAAATTAACTGATGCTGTTGAAAAAGTAGCACCAGGCGTAATTTGGCGTCAATCTGTAGACGAACCTGTTCAAACTGGTTATAAATCAGTTGATACCATGATTCCTGTGGGTCGTGGTCAGCGTGAGTTGATTATTGGTGACCGTCAAACTGGTAAAACAGCGATGGCGATCGATGCGATTATCGCTCAGAAAAATTCTGGCATTAAATGCGTATACGTTGCGATTGGTCAAAAACAATCAACAATTGCAAACGTTGTACGTAAGCTAGAAGAAACTGGCGCTATGGCGTATACAACTGTTGTCGCTGCTGCGGCTGCTGATCCTGCTGCAATGCAGTATTTAGCTCCGTACTCTGGCTGTACAATGGGTGAATACTTCCGTGACCGCGGTGAAGACGCTCTTATTATTTATGATGATTTGTCTAAGCAAGCAGTTGCTTATCGTCAAATTTCATTACTTTTACGTCGTCCACCAGGTCGTGAAGCGTATCCGGGTGACGTATTCTATCTTCACTCACGTCTTCTTGAACGTGCTTCTCGTGTATCTGCTGATTACGTTGAGAAATTCACTAATGGCGCAGTAACTGGTAAAACTGGTTCTTTAACTGCATTGCCAATTATTGAAACTCAAGCAGGTGACGTATCTGCATTCGTACCAACGAACGTAATTTCGATTACTGACGGTCAGATCTTCTTAGAAACATCATTATTCAACGCAGGTATTCGTCCTGCTGTGAACGCGGGTATCTCTGTATCTCGTGTTGGTGGTTCTGCACAAACTAAGATCATCAAAAAATTGTCTGGTGGTATCCGTACTGCATTAGCGCAATACCGTGAATTGGCTGCGTTTGCTCAGTTCGCTTCTGACCTTGATGAAGCAACTCGTAAACAACTTGAACATGGTCAACGTGTAACTGAGTTAATGAAGCAAAAGCAATATGCTCCTTACTCAATTGCTGACCAAGCTGTTTCTGTTTATGCATCTAACGAAGGCTACATGGCTGACGTAGAAGTTAAGAAAATCGTAGACTTTGATGCTGCGTTAATTTCTTACTTCCGCTCAGAATATGCTCCGTTGATGAAACAAATCGATGAAACTGGTGATTACAACAAAGACATCGAAGCAGCAATCAAAGCAGGTATTGAAAGCTTTAAAGCGACTCAAACTTACTAAGTTCAGTTTTAGTTAAGTTTGGTTCACGGATCAACCTTCGGAAGCTCGAAAGAGCTTTCGAATACTAGGTTAAGCGTATGGCAAATTTAAAAGAAATTCGCGCCAAAGTAGCTAGTATCAAGAGCACGCAAAAGATTACTCGCGCGATGCAAATGGTAGCTGCTTCTAAAATGCGTCGTGCGCAAGAGCGCATGGCTCAGGGCCGTCCGTATGCCGATAATATGCGCCGTGTAATTGCTCACTTGGTCCAAGCAAACCCTGAATATAAACACCGTTATATGGTTGACCGCCCAGTTAAGCGTGTTGGCTATATCGTAGTGTCTTCAGATCGTGGTTTGGCAGGTGGCTTGAACATTAACTTGTTCAAGAAAGTTGTGCAGCATGTCAAAGCACAACAACAGCAGTCAATTGAAGTTGAATTTGCTTTAATTGGTCAAAAAGCGGTTTCGTTTTTTAAGAATTACGGCGGTAAAGTGCTTGGTGCAACTACCCAACTTGGCGATGCGCCGAGTTTGGAACAGTTAACTGGCTCAGTTCAAGTTATGCTTGATGCATTTGATAAAGGCGAATTAGATCGTATCTACCTCGTATCAAATGGCTTTGTTAATGCAATGACTCAGCAGCCTAAAGTAGAACAACTTGTTCCTTTAGCACCAGCAGAAGAAGGCGATGATCTCAACCGTACTTATGGTTGGGACTATATCTACGAACCAGAAGCAGAAGAATTGTTAAATGGTTTGTTGGTTCGCTATATCGAGTCTATGGTTTATCAAGGTGTGATTGAAAACGTTGCATGTGAGCAGTCAGCTCGTATGGTCGCGATGAAAGCAGCGACAGACAACGCAGGACAACTGATTAAAGACCTACAACTCATTTACAACAAGCTGCGTCAAGCCGCGATTACTCAGGAAATTTCCGAGATCGTTGGCGGTGCCGCTGCCGTTTAACATTATTAAGTTTGAATTGAGGAGACAGCAATGAGTAGCGGTCGTATCATTCAGATCATCGGCGCGGTTATCGACGTCGAGTTTGAGCGCAATAGCGTTCCTAAGATCTATGACGCTCTCCAAGTTGACGGTACTGAAACTACATTAGAAGTTCAGCAACAGCTTGGCGATGGTGTTGTTCGTACCATCGCAATGGGTTCTACAGAAGGTCTTAAACGTGGCCTTAACGTAACCAGCACAAATGCACCGATTTCTGTTCCAGTAGGTCCAGCTACGCTTGGTCGTATCATGGACGTTTTGGGTCGCCCGATTGATGAAGCAGGTCCTGTTGCGACTGAAGAGCGTTTGCCGATTCACCGCGAAGCACCTTCTTATGCTGAACAAGCAGCTTCTACTGATCTTTTAGAAACTGGTATTAAAGTAATTGACTTACTTTGCCCGTTTGCGAAAGGTGGTAAAGTTGGTTTATTCGGTGGTGCGGGTGTTGGTAAAACCGTTAACATGATGGAGTTGATCAACAACATCGCGAAAGCTCACTCAGGTTTATCTGTGTTTGCTGGTGTTGGTGAGCGTACTCGTGAAGGTAACGACTTCTATCACGAAATGAAAGATTCTAACGTTCTTGACAAAGTAGCAATGGTCTACGGTCAGATGAACGAGCCACCAGGTAACCGTTTACGCGTAGCGTTAACTGGTTTGACTATGGCTGAATACTTCCGTGATCAAAAAGACGAAAATGGTAAAGGTCGTGACGTATTATTATTCGTCGACAACATCTACCGTTATACACTTGCAGGTACTGAAGTATCAGCATTGTTAGGTCGTATGCCATCTGCTGTAGGTTACCAACCTACACTTGCAGAAGAAATGGGTGTTCTTCAAGAGCGTATTACGTCTACTAAATCTGGTTCGATCACATCGATCCAAGCAGTATACGTACCTGCCGATGACTTAACAGATCCATCGCCTGCAACTACATTTGCTCACTTAGATGCAACAGTAGTATTGAGCCGTGACATCGCATCTTCTGGTATCTATCCAGCGATCGATCCACTTGACTCAACTTCACGTCAGTTAGACCCATTAGTTGTTGGTCAAGAGCATTATGAAATTGCTCGTTCTGTACAGAACGTATTGCAACGTTATAAAGAGCTTAAAGACATTATCGCAATCTTGGGTATGGATGAGTTAGCTGAAGAAGATAAATTGGTTGTTTACCGTGCGCGTAAAATCCAACGTTTCTTCTCTCAACCATTCCACGTAGCTGAAGTGTTTACTGGCGCTCCTGGTAAATTAGTACCACTTAAAGAAACGATTCGTGGCTTTAAAGGTCTATTAGCTGGTGAATACGATCACATCCCAGAACAAGCGTTCTATATGGTTGGTGGTATTGACGAAGTGATTGCTAAAGCTGAGAAACTCTAATTTAAGGAGATCATCTCATGGCGACTATGCAATGTGATGTCGTAAGTGTTAAAGAGTCTATTTACTCTGGCGCAGTGACGATGTTAATCGCGAAAGGTGCTGGTGGTGAGCTTGGTATTTTACCAGGACACGCTCCACTCGTAACCTTGCTTCAACCGGGCCCGATTCGTGTTCAGTTGGAAAATGGTACAGAAGAAATCGTCTATGTATCTGGCGGTGTTTTAGAAGTTCAACCTCATGTTGTAACGGTTCTTGCAGATACTGCAATTCGTGCAGACAATTTGGATGAAGCTGCAATTTTAGAAGCACGTAAAAATGCTGAACAATTGCTTGCAAACCAAAAGAGTGATTTGGACTCAGCTGCTGCGTTGGCTGCCTTGGCAGAAACAGCTGCACAGCTTGAAACTATCCGTAAAATCAAAAACCGCGCACTCTAAGTGTCGGTTTGAGATAAAAAAGCCACCGTAAGGTGGCTTTTTTTATTGTAATTTTTAGGTAGAAAATAAATTAATATTTTTATTTAAAATAATATATTTTTAATGTAAATTCGCATTTCAAAACTTAAATCATCATAAATAAGAGACACTTAAAATGAATATCAAATATTGGTTACCTATTCTTGTTTCTACTGCTTTTGTTGGCTGTGCATCAGTACCACAGGCCAATCCGCAGTTAGCTCAGCAAGCAAAACAATTAAAAGCACCAACAAATGGAAATGCGGTAATTTATGTATATCGCTCTAACAATGTAGTAGGTAGTGCTTTGAAAAAAGATGTCTGGGTTGATGGGGAGTGTTTAGGAGAAACGGCACGAGGTATTTTCTTTTATAAAGAAGTTACTGCTAATGAAGAACATACTGTTTCAACCGAATCAGAATTTTCTCCAAATCATTTGAAGTTTAAAACGGAGGCAGGGAAAAATTATTTTGTACAACAATACATTAAACCAGGCGTTTTTGTAGGTGGGGCTAACTTAAAATTAGTAGATGATACACAAGGTCAAAAAGCAATTAGTGAATACCATTTAGCTGAAACAGGTAAATGTAGTAAAACAACAATAGTACTTGCTAAATAAACGATAAAAAGCCACCGTAAGGTGGCTTTTTTTTTATGATATGGATTTTAGATTAAGGGTCAGTTTTTGAATCTGGCTTCTCATCTCCAGCCATAATCATAGCGGCGAGTTTAACCATATCCATTTGAATGGTATTTAGCTGTTTTTCAATTTGGTCAAAATTGATTTGATCTAATTTTCCATTTAGCAAGGGCATGCTTAGAGCTTGTTGATTAGCATGTAATAAGCTTTGGCGAATATTTTCAATTTCCTGACTCTTGATATCTAAAGTGAGTAGAGCTTGATTTAAACCTTGTAACTGCTGTTTTAAAGTTGTGACAGTTGTTTTTAATTCATTTTTATTTTTATCTTGAATCGCTTGTTCAACGTCAAGTTGAGTGTCTTTAAGCTGTTCAACATAATCTCCAGCTTTAAGCTGTAAATTAGCAGCATCTCGAACCATATAAAAAATATTGCCGCTTTTGAATTCAGTTTTGCTAGGGGCAATATCTGATTCTTGTCGTTCAATCGCTTGATCAGATGCCTGTTCACTTATTTCAGTATTTTCTTGTTCAGTAGCATGGTCTTGTGCTTGATCACACCCGAGTAAAAGCATGCCTGAGGCAAAAATTACAAAAGGAAGAAATGCACCCTGTAAAACTTTTTTCATAACTACAAACAACATCAAATAAAGCAAATAGGTACTATAGGCATAAAATATGGAGAAAGATTGTATTTTTGCAAACAAACAACACTTTGACCAGATAATAAAAAAGAGCGTAAGAAACGCTCTTTTTCACGTTTTTTAAAACGTTATTTTGCTAACTCTGCTTCAACTGCTTTAACGATTTGTTCATCATCCGCAGTCAGGTTTGGAGCAAAACGAGCCACGACTTCGCCATTTTTATTAATTAAGAATTTTTCGAAGTTCCATAAAACTTCTGGAGCTGGATTAGTTGGAATACCTAAACCCTCTAAGCGCTCACGGAAAGGCCCTTCACCAGTACGTTCTGGTTGAGCTACTGTCAAAGTTTCATAGAGTGGGTGCTTATCTTCACCTGCAACAGATACTTTAGAAAATAAAGGGAAATGAACATCATAATTTAATGAACAAAATTGCTGAATTTCTTCATCAGAGCCCGGCTCTTGCTCTTTAAAATTATTTGCAGGGAAACCTAAAATTTCAAGACCTTGATCTTTTTTTGCTTGATAAAGTTTTTCTAAGCCTTCGTATTGTGGAGTTAAACCACATTTAGAAGCAGTGTTTACAATAAGTAGAACTTTGCCTTTATATTGTTCAAGATCAACCGTTTCGCCTGAAATGGCTTTTACTGGAATGTGATATACAGATTGTGTCATGAGTCTTTCCTAAAGATTGTAATTGATATCAAGTAACGCATTTGTTTTAACTGCTATTGGGGGGGAGTGCAATAATATTCGTGTTCAAAAAAGAAAAAGATTTTAAAAGATAAACTGGATTCTAGTTATTTCTAATTTGAATAGGCGTTTGGCCAGTGTAGCGTTTAAAAAACTCGATAAAACTTGAGCTATGTTGGTAACCTAAATCGTATGCTAAACGCTTGATAGGCGTCCCTTGGCGAATCTGATGAATAGCATAAACAATTTTGGCTCGATTTCTCCATTCAGATAGAGAAAGCTGAAGCTCTTGTTGACTCAATCGTAATAAGTGGCGATCACTGACCGAGAATTCTTGAAGTAACTGCTGTAACGAATGATCAAAAAGTAATGGGTCTGAAAGTTTTTCTAAAATAGGCAATAAAACAGGATGCCGCGTTTGCGGTAAATAATGTGAATAGGCAGGAGCTTGTTTGAGTTGATCGAATAAAACTTGTAAAAGATGTTCTAAATATTCAGGTTTTTCAGATTGTTTTTGCTGTTCGAGAATTTGTAAAACTAGGGTACGCAGAAAAGGTTGAATACTGAAGCATCGACAGATATCTCCTAAAATAGAGCATAGACGAGGGTGCAAACGAATACAGATATAGTGTATTTCATGGTCGATATGAGTAGATTGATGAACAGTTTGAGGTGGAATCCAAAGTCCATAACTCGGTGGTGACAAATATATTTGTTCTTCTATCTGCATTTCTAAAATGCCATTTAAACTGAAATTAAAATCACCCCATAAAGAGGCATGAGGACGAACGATATCTTCTTTTTGATATAGAAATTCATGAACTTCTATACTGTTTAATAAAGAAAATTGTTGGTCCTCATTTTTCATCTATATGCTCTGACTAATATTTTAATTTTCACAGGTTGCTTTAGGATTGTTTAAGCCCTTTGCTAAGGTAAAAGTACTTACGAGTGCTAAAGCAACAAAGCTTAATACGCTATAAATTAAAGTATTTTCATTGAAATGATCAACCACATATCCACCTAATAATGAACCTGTCGCAATCATGACCTGAAACATACCTACAAAAAGAGGCATACCTTTTTCAACTGCATGTGGCGCATGTACAAACATCCAGATATTTGCTGAGGTAGGGAAAGCACCAAATGCGAATCCCCATAAAGCTGTTAAGACAATAGCACCAAATTCATGAATGGCAAAAAGTGGGAATCCAAAAAATACAATTGCAAAACAAGCACTAACAAAGGCAAGTGTATACCGGACATTTAAATTACCACTATATCCAGCAAACGTATTTCCGAAAATACCTGCAATTCCATAGAGCAATAGTAAGGAACTAATCGTTGTACCATTGAAGCCTGCAATATTTTTGAAGAAAGGTGCTAAATAGCTATATGCACAAAAATGAGCGAGACCAATAAGTAAAACAATTAACATACCACTACGTGCTTTAGGCGTACGTAATAATGCTGGTAAGTCCCTCATATGGATTGGCGAGTCTGGAACAAGTTTAGGTAGAAAGATTAATTGTAAGATTAAAACAATTAAGCCAATTCCTGCTGTAATTCCAAAAGCACTACGCCAGCCATAAAATTCACTTAACCATGTTCCAATAGGTACACCTAAAACTGTAGCAAAAGTTACACCTGCCATCACTACAGCTGTTGCTTTTGCAATAGGAAGATGTGAGGGAGCTAATTTCCCACTTAAAGCAATTGCTGTCGCCCAGAATCCCCCAATCGAAATTCCTAAAATTAAGCGACTGAGCAATAAAATATGAAAGTTTTCTGCAAAGGCAGTAATGGTATTGGCGATAACCATAATTGCTGTGAGTAAAATGAGGACATAGCGTCGATCAAGTTGTTTCACGGAAACAGGTAGTAGAGGGGCGGCAATTGCAGCCATAATGCCGGGTACAGTAATAATAAGACCTGCTGTACCTACAGAAATATTTAAATCTGTTGCAACACTATTTAAAACACCAACAGGTAAAAATTCACTTGTTACTAATGCAAATGCTGCAATGGCAACGGCCAAAATGGCAAACCAGCTTCCTTGAGAGGAGGTTGTGGGTCGCGCTTTAGAGATAGAAGATTGGTCCATAGGAAATCCTTACTTGGCTAAATTTGGAGTGAAGAAAGGCAATTTATTAATTAACTAACGATCATTATGAAAATAAAATAGTTGATAAAAAATCGAACGTCAATTAATTTAATAACGATTGTTATAAAAATAGATGTGATCTTTATGACAAATAGGCATGAAACGAATTTAGCTGTTACAGAAGACGCGCTGAAAAAAAAGCGTGGACGTCCTAAATGCTTCGATGAACAACAGGTTTTGCAAAAAGCAATGTTGCTCTTTTGGGAGCATGGTTATGAAGCAACGTCTATTAGTGATTTAACGCAAGCTTTGGAAATTACGGCGCCAAGCTTATACAGTGCTTTTGGTGACAAAGCAGGATTGTTTTATAAAAGTATTGATTACTATTTAGCTCATGAAGCTTGTCCTATTGAAACTATCTTTTTAGAGGCGAAAACAGCAAAAATTGCTTTTGAACTTTATTTGTACGATAACGTTAAACGTCTTGTCCAACCAAATAAACCGGCTGGTTGTATGTTGGTCGTTGCTGCCATGAATTGCTCTGACGCGACTCAAGATGTACAGCAAAATTTATTAGATAAGCGCATAAAGACGAAAGAAAAATTACTAAAGCGTCTTGAGCAAGGGGTAGAGCAGGGTGATTTATCTGCTAATGCTCCTCTGCAAGAAATGACAGATTTTTATGCGACTGTGATTCAAGGGTTAACAATTCAGGCAAGAGACGGTGCCAGTACAGAGCAATTGCATAAAGTTGTGGAGCATGCTGTGAAGACTTGGACATTATTCTAGAAAAAGAAGATGTCCTAAGTTCAATATCAATGTCGTAAATACGATATTTCAATTTATTAAGACATTCTTCAAAATAAAATCTCTTTTGTAGATGGTGCATTACTATGAGTCAGGTCATGAAATATCACAAATGGGCATTTATTTTTCCCATTTTGGCAGTACTGATTTGGTCTTTGAATATTGTAGTCACCCGCTATGTCTCGGATTATATCTCTCCGGTAAGCATCAGTTTTTACCGATGGTTAATCGCTTTTATTATTTTGACTCCATTTATGTTTTTGCCTGTTTGGAGACAAAGACAACTAATAAAACCATATCTGCCTAAGCTGGCTGTGTTAAGTGCATTTGGGATGGTGCTTTATCAAGGACTTGCTTATACGGCTGCCCATTATACCAGTGCAACTAATATGGGAATTGTGAATGCATTTATTCCCATCTTTACGATCTTCGTTTCGCTTGCCATTTTGAAAGATGTGCCTAATCGATTTGCAGTTTTTGGCAGTATTTTGTCTTTTGCAGGTTTGCTCTATGTTATGTCCCAAGGAGATATTGGCCACCTATTAAGTTCTGGTGGACATCTTGGTGATGCATTAATGATTATTGCAGTATTCTTCTATGCATTTTATGGAGTTTTTCTTAAGAAGTGGCAGCTGCCTCTGCCAATCATGACGAGCTTATATGTTCAGATTGGTTTTTCTGTTGTGTTTCATCTTCCCTTAATTTTCTGGTTCGGACTTGACGCTCTAAATGCAGAAAATGCGCCAAGTGCTATTTACGCGGGTGTGTTTGCTTCACTCATTGCCCCTCTAGTTTGGATGTTGGCTGTCCAACAACTCGGTCCTAATAGAACTAGTATTTTTATGAACTTAGTTCCTGTTTTTACTGCAATCATTGCGAGTGTCTGGTTGTCTGAGCAGTGGACCATTTATCACACTTTAGGTGGGGTAATAATTTTAACTGGTATCGTTATGGCTCAAAAGAAGACTGGTTCTAAAAAGAGTGAACTCATACAAGAGCAAAACTAAAGTGAGTAAAAAAACTATGGCATATTTTGAAAAAAATTGATGAAAATATGCCATTTTTTTCTTAGTTAAAGTTTTTCTATATGATTTATAAATAGTTTATAAAAAAAGGTTGTAATATAAATATTAAAAAATCCGAGTAAAAATATTAATATAATTTTAATTTTTAAGCGGAAAATCGTAAATTCCCTACACTTTTCATGCTTTTTTTAGAGAAATAATATATTTCTCTCATAGGGTTCCTTGCCACATAATAGCGACCACCACGAAAGATGCTGTTTTCTACAAATTTTCTTTCGTTGCCGAGATATCCAAACCCTCTGGATGCGGTATATACCCATCCTTTTTTATGCTCAGTTATCCCTATATAACTGAGCTTTTTTTTGTCTAAAATTAGGCGCGAATAATCTCTCCAGTGAGAGCGTTAATGATTCTACTTGGTTGCTGACTTTGGCCTAAGTCGCCATTGAGATAGTTTAATTGTGAACCAAAGTATTGGCAGGCATCTTGTAGTGAATGAGCAGGTTCTTGACCACTTGGGTTCGCACTCGTCGAGACAATAAAACCATGAAAAGCATTGCATAATGCCACACACAAAGGATGTGTAGTGACTCGAACAGCAACAAGTGGATGTTCACCTTTAATCCAAGAAGGAATGTGTTCGCCAGCAGGTAAGAGCCAAGTTGTGGCTCTTTCAGAAGGTTGGTGATTCGTCCAACAATCAATAATTTCTTGTTGAGTCGCTTGAGGTAAAGACGTCAGCAGGTGTTCGACTTGGCTAATATGGCCTGCTAATAAAATGACCCCCTTTTCAATAGGTCTTTGTTTCAGCTCTAGAATTTTTTGGAAAGCTTGCTCATTAAAAGGGTCGCAACCTAGTCCCCAAACTGCCTCAGTTGGATACGCCAAGACTTGACCTTGTTGTAAACTTTCGGCTGCTTCGGTAACTGAGGTGGTAATCATGATAATACTCTTCCTTTTAATCAGACAGAATTGCTATTGCGCTCCAGCACTAAGAGCGACAACGTAAATACAGCCCTGATTGTTGCATACATAAACCGAGTAGTTCTAGTTCCATGAGTGAAGAGGTGAGTTCTGCCACAGGTTGAGAGTGATGTATGACAAGCTGGTCAATATTTTGTCCGACCCAGTCTAGAGACTGATAAAGATTGATTAAATGCTCTGGAATTTCTGGGGCGTAAGAAATTACCACCTCCTCAGTTAGGTTTTGTTGCTGACTTTGCCATTGGGTGGGTAAAGCAAGGTCTTCAATAATCTGTTCAGGATGATCGACTAAAATGGCTCCCTCACGGATGAGTTGATGACAGCCCTGATGAAACTCACTGTAAATGTGGCCAGGAATAGCAAATACGGTTTTACCTTGCTCAGCAGCTTTATTGGCAGTAATCAGTGAGCCACTTTTTAAAGTCGCTTCTACGACGAGCACTCCTAAACTCAGACCGCTGACAATTCGGTTTCTACGAGGGAAATGCTGTTGTAATGGTAGTGTGCCGGGTAAAAACTCAGTAATGATGGCGCCGTTTTGAGCCAAGATCTGTTCTGCAAGTTTTTTATTTTGAGCAGGGTAAGTAGTGTCTAAACCTGTTCCCGTTACTGCAATAGTACGTTGATGTGCTGAAGCTCCTTGATGGGCAGCTTCATCAATCCCATATGCCAAACCACTACTTACATAAAATCCTTTTTCACTTAAGTAATAGGCAAAATCATAAGCAACCTGACGACCATGTGGGCTTGGTTTTCGACTACCGACAATCGCAATTTGTGGTTGCAATAAAGCTTGAGCTTGGCCTTTTCCAAAAATGATGGGTGGATGGTCTGTGTATGGTAGCAATTGCGTAGGGTAGCCAGAGTCATCTGTAGTTAAAATAAAGTCAGTATATTTCTGGATCTGCTCAATCAGTTTTTCAAACTGAGCTTGACCTTGAGTAGTTTGAAATTCATCTACGCGTTTTAAATGATTAGCATGTAACCCGAGATTGCGCCATTGAGATAACCCAGCAGGTTGGATCGCTTTTTCACAGCTACCAAAATAATTGACAATTTTTTTGAAGCTAACTAATGAGTGTTGCACCAAATACCACACTTTAAGTGTGTGGTAATGGTGTGAAGTAAGTTGAGTAAGCATTGTAAGGGGTTATATCCAGCGTTAATCATCAAAACGAGGTGGCTGAATAGTCGAACCTACTTTAATAGGTAAGTCACTTTCTAATACGTAGGCATAGCTAAGCTGATCAAAGGTTCTAAAAACCATCAGACTACCAATTTGTTGTCCTGGTAACTGTATTGGTTCTTTGGTTTTAGGGTCTCGAATGGTCTCACCTTTTTGAGTAATATCAAAAACTTGTCCTACTTGAATCCCTTGTGCTGTACCTCGGTCCAAAGTTACAACACTATTTTTGGCAGCAGTGCCAATTGATCCCATTACACGAATGATTTTGCCGCCATCTGGCACTTGAGTAGCGTCCACTGGATAAAATAAAGTAGGCAATGTGGCATCTTCTTCTGGCATAACCCGATCGCCACGGCGTACTTCAGAATTATAGCTATCAGTTAACTCAAGCGTTGTTATGTCCTTTTCAGAAGAGATCGCAATCCCTGAGGCAACTTGTTGCAGTTCAATACCTAGACTGTGCTTTTTACCTTTGCTGTCTGTGAAATAGTAAGGTTCGCCTTCACGGTAGACGGCATAACGTTGACCGTCAATTAAACCTTGTCCGCGTGCATAAATGGTTTGACCTTTTGCTGCAAGGACGCGCTGATCGGCAGTTCCTACAACATAAGGGGTATGTTCAATTGCGTCGGCTGGCAGAATAGTGCTGTGTTCTAACCACTGTTTGATATGTTCAAGCGGAATAACAGGTACATTATCGTTAAGCGATTCCACACGAACTTGAGGTTGCAAGTTTGTCATTTGGCCTGTGTAGCGACGAATAATGCCAACGCAACCATCTCCCTCATCTTTACCGATCAATGGTCGACCCGCTAAACTGCATAACAACAATCGGTCACCAGGATAAATCCAGTGTGGATTTTTGACATGTTGATTATTTGCCCAGATTTCTGGCCAGCGCCAAGGTTTACTTAGGAAATGACCGGAAATATCCCACAGCGTATCTCCGCGTTTTACAACGTAGACATGTGGTGCATTGCTTTTTAGAGAGGGTGGATTATGGTTCGGACTAGCAGCATGAACCTCTGCTACTGTACCCATTGCAACCCCTGTAAAAAGTGCGAAAGCAAGTAAATGCTTTTTTATCCCCAAAGCATGAAATTCAACCATGCCGTTAAAAACCTTTTTCATTATGATAATTCCTAAAAATTATGCGTGCAGATGCGTTATAATATGCGGCTAACACACAATTTTTCGATGAAGTATTTCCTTCATTTGGTTTTTCAATCAATGGCATAAGTGAGGACGTCAGTATGGCCTTATTACCTATTTTAAGTTTTCCTGATCCCCGTCTTCGTACCATTGCTAAGCCTGTTGAAGAAGTTACTGATGAAATTCGTCAACTTGCAGCAGATATGCTTGAAACCATGTATGCCGCACCCGGTATTGGTTTAGCAGCTTCACAGGTAGATCGTCATATTCAGTTAATCGTTATAGATTTATCTGAAGCTAAAGATGAACCCTTGGTTTTTATTAACCCCAAAATCACTCCACTGACAGAAGATAAGCAGCAGTACGAAGAAGGCTGCCTATCGGTGCCACAAATATACGACAAAGTTGAGCGCCCGTCACGTGTGAAAATTGAGGCAATTAACCTTGAAGGTCAAGCATTTGAGATAGAAGCTGATGGACTTCTCGCTGTTTGTATCCAACATGAAATGGATCACTTAAATGGCAAATTATTTGTGGATTATTTGTCGCCACTTAAACGTCAACGTGCTCGAGAAAAAGTCGAAAAAGTTGTTCGTCAACGTGAGCGTGAAAAAGTTGCAGTAAAACGTTAAAAATTTCTATTCTTGAAACATTAATATAGTGTGGATGTGATTTTTGGTTTTTCGTAGTGGTTTACTGCTTGCATGTGCAGCAGTATTTTTACAGGTTGCGGTATTTCTACAGCCGCTATTACCGAAGCAATATCAAATTGCTCCGGTCTGTGAAACTATTACTCGTGCTTTGCTTAAACCCAAAGCACAGATGGAAACCATGTCACATACCATGCATTCACATCATGAACATCATATTGAACAGGCACAAGCTTCTGGGCAACATGATCATCATGATGCAAATCACCAGTGTCAATATTGTACCGTCTATGCCAATCTGGTTTTACCACCTGAATTTGGTGTAAAAGAAGTTTTAGTCCGCATACAAGTCCGCTTAGTTGCCTATCAACAAGCATTTCGACATGTTTACTTTGCGCTACAGCGACTTTTCCTACTCCCGCAAGGGCGCGCACCGCCTCTATTTGCATAAATAAAAGCAATTTTTTGTTGGGGTCTTAACTGACTTCAATATCACTTTATTTATGTTTTAGAGCGTATAAAAATGCCACATTCTAAATTCTTATTACAGCCTCTATGGGTTGCGATGCTTGCTGTCTCTCATTCGGGTCTAGTTTTTGCTGATTCAGAAAAAAATGATGTTGATACCAAAACACTTCACTCATTAGCACCTATTGTTGTTACAGCACAACAAGGTAACGATGCAAATGGTCTGATTGTACATGCAGACCCGAAACAGCCCATTCAGCCAGTACCTGCTACAGATGGCGCAGACTATCTACAAAGTATTATGGGTTTTAACTCAATACAAAGCGGTGGAACAAATGGTGATGTGACCTTTCGAGGCATGTTTGGTTCACGCATCAAAATTTTGACAGATGGAACAGAAAACCTAGGTGCATGTCCAAACCGTATGGATGCTCCAACTTCGTATATCTCTCCAGAAAGTTATGATCGTATTTCTGTCATTAAAGGTCCACAAACTGTTCAATATGCCAATACAGGTTCTGCTGCGACTGTTCTTTTTGAACGTCAGCCTGAGAAGCTCACCTCTGAAAAACCTTATCGTGGACAAGCAAGTGTCTTATTGGGTTCATATGGACGTATTGACCATAACGTTGAGGCGGCAATTGGCGATGAAAAGAAATACATCCGTTTAAATGCCAACCGTTCAGAGTCTAATAGTTATCAAGATGGTGATGGCAATACTGTGCCTTCAGCATGGAAAAAGTGGAATGCTGATGTAGCACTTGGCTTCACTCCAGATGAAAACACTTGGATCGAGCTCACGGGTGGGAAATCTGATGGTGAATCGCTTTATGCTGGGCGTTCAATGGATGGTTCTCAGTTTGCGCGTGAAAGCTTAGGGCTACGTTTTGAAAAGAAAAACATCACTGATGTCATTAAGAAAATTGAAGGGCAGGTGAACTACAGCTATAACGACCATATTATGGATAACTTTAGCTTACGTACTCCGCCATTAGTTGAAATGAACCATGGTGGTATGACCATGCTGATGCCGAACGCGATGGCAATGCAGGTAACGCGCCGTACATTAAACTCACGTTTGGCCATGACTTCTGAATGGAATAAGTGGAGTTTGATTACAGGTGTAGATTCTCAATTTAATAAACATGGTGGAAGCATGTCATCGCCAAATATGCCTTCTATGAATGTTCCATATCGTCAAGATATGCGTTTTCAATCATATGGTGCTTTTGGTGAGCTTGGTTATCAATGGAACGATCTCAACAAACTGGTCACAGGTGTGCGTTTAGATCGAGTCACAGTTGAAGATGAACGTGCCGACTCTCAAGCACAAGGCTTTAACACCAAACTTGAAAAAACTTTACCAAGTGCATTTGTACGCTGGGAAAATCAACATCCTGAGCATGACCTAAAAAGCTATATCGGTTTAGGTTATGTAGAGCGTATGCCTGATTATTGGGAGCTTTTCTCGCCTAAACACGGTAATGCTGGCTCAACCAATACTTTTAACGGTGTGAATCCTGAGAAAACATTACAGTTGGATCTGGGCTTCCAGCAGCAACATGGTGCTTTAAATACATGGGCTTCTGCTTATGCAGGCTTAGTAGATGACTACATTTTAATGAGTTATCACCATCATCCAAGTACTGGAATGGATGGGCATGACATGAGCCATGATATTACTGCGGGTGCCAAAAATGTCGATGCAACCATTGCAGGCGCGGAAGCGGGTATTGGATATCAGTTTACCGACCATATTCAGGCAGATTTAAGTGCTATGTATGCGTGGGGTAAAAACACCACAGATGACAAACCGCTACCTCAAATTTCCCCTTTAGAAGGCCGCTTAAATATTCGCTATGTAGCTGACAAATATAACTTAGGTCTGTTGTGGCGAGCTGTTGCTGAGCAAAACCGCGTGAGTCTACATCAAGGTAACATCGTGGGATATGACCTAAAACCAAGTAAAGGTTTTTCAACTCTTTCTTTAAATGGAAGTTACAACCTTCGTAAAGATATTGATGTCTCTGTTGGTGTCGATAACGTATTAGATAAAACCTATACCGAACACTTAAACAAAGCGGGTAGTGCAGGCTTTGGATTTGCGAGCGAAGAGCAGTTCAACAATATCGGAAGAAATTACTGGGTTCGTATGAGCATGAAGTTTTAATAAGCCGTAGCGAATGAAATGAACTGAAAATATTAATTTAAAGAGAGAAATGAAATGACAAATAAATTATCGCCTGAACAATCTTGGTGGGGATGGAGGTTACTTATTGTGGCTTCTATCTTGAGTTTATTGTTTATGATTATTTTTTACTTGGCCATCAATAATGAACCTGACTACATGCCAAGTCAAAAAAAGAAGCAGATGATAGAGTCACACGAGCAAATGAATCACGCTGAAATGCACAGTTCATCAGCCCAATAAGTTCCTTAATATTTGAAAATGGAAGTCTAATTAACGGGCTTCCATTTTTATTTTTAGGTTTTAAAAATTATTGATGCATACTCGCTAAGGTTTTTGCTTTACCTTGATTCTGATAAAGCGTTAAGCCAAGTTTTTGTATATTTCGGCCTGATTTAGATAAAAACTTTTCAACTTTTGGTGAAAGCTTTGCACCATTATAAAGTAGTGAATTACGCACAATTAGATAATAAGCAAACCATGAAGCAGACTGCTGAGGCAATCCAAGTAGTTTCATTCTTTTCTTACCAATAAAAAATTGGGTTAGTTCTAAATGTTGTCGATATGCAAGCTTCTGCTGCAAAGAACGCAAATGCAGATATTTTCTCTCAAAAGGCTCTTTAGATAAACTTGATCCTAATTCAATACTGCTGTGATCAGAGCGAGGGTGAGCAAACTGCATCCAGTACAGTAATCGCCAGCCTTCAGATTCAGATTGAATAAGCCATTTTTCATCAATACCCATTAACCAGCCAACATAACGCCAAAAATGTAAAAAACTCTTAGCTTCTTGTTTCGTCGGCCATACACCTAAAGCTCTAATACCGAGTAAAACTACACTGCTAAAAGCCAAATTAGTCATTGCCAAATCAAATTGATTAAGAGGAATTCCCCAAATTTCACTATCCCAACGATCAGACTTTTTCAATTGTCGGCGAACAAGAGCATGAATAAACCGAACATAAATGGTTGATGTAAAACCTGAACTTAAACGAGAAAGCCCCTGAGGTTCAGTAATATCAACCCACCATTTTGTAGTTTCTGCTAAACGAGTACCCGCTTGTTTATTTAATGCACCTGTTAAAATTAGAGGCTGATTAAATCCCGGATATAAATATCCCGCCATCAAAGATAAATCTCTAAGGATAAAACCATTATTTATTCCTAAACGATGAGTAAATTTAATAGCCTCATCAATTTGGCGCTGGTCTAACCATTCAGGCTTTTGTTCAATGTAATTAAAGAAATTTTCTAACTCAGTAGGTATTGGCTCAGATAGATCATCGCGGCCTTGAAATAATACTTTCTTGAAAATCATTCGGTGACCTTTGGGGTTTTGCATAACCCAATCAATCACCTTATCCATTTCAACGTCCCCTTCACAAAGAGCACGTTGTAAAGATGCATATTCTGTATAGTTTGGTTGAGCTGGTTTTTCGCAACAGATATTTAAAAACTGAGTAAAGAAATTACTGTCTTGCATGTCATTAAAAGAAGCAAGTCGAGTTGGGCTAATCGTTTGCATATCGTTACTTACTTATTGAACTGAATAATAAATAGGCTAATATGAATAATTATTCGCATTCAATTCGCATTTAACGAATAAACAACCGATGAGAAAAGCTCCGCAGCAACAGCGTTCAAAAATTATTGTTGACCATATTTTAGAGGCGACACAACACTGTATTGCCCAATATGGATTACTACATACCACAACTCCTAAAATTGCAGAGAAATCTGGAGTAAGTGTAGGTTCGATTTACCAATACTTTGAGAATAAAGATCAAATCATAGAAGAACTATTACGCCGTAAAAGCGAACTATTAGGTCATCAACTCAAAGAATTAGTTATGCAGCAAGAAAATATTCCTTTAGACCTGCTCATCCCCTTGGCTATAGAGCTAGGATTTAATGCATTAAAAGCCGATCATGGATTTTTTATAGAAGTGCTAAAACATTGGCATAACTATAACCATTCGCAAGCTGCTCAGATTTTAGAAAAGCATTTTTTTGAAGTAGGGCTATATACATTTAATAAAAATCCTCATCAGTGGGACTTCGAACAAGTGAAGCATAAATCCTTTGTAATTATTAATAGTACGCTTTTTACGATGATGCGCTATGTGAGTCAGAATAATTTTCTTATATCAGAACAACAACTTAAGCGAGAATTGTCGAGCATGATATTAGCTTATTTAGGTCAAAAATAAATAATTAAAATAATTATTAATATAAAACAATAGGTTAAATAGGTTGTTGATTTAAAAGTGAACGCTCAAGTCATAAGTTTCTAATTTTCGCTTGCAAAGGGTTATTAATCCTCTATAATGCACATCCATCGGCGGTGATGCAGATAGAAACTTGTTGAAAAACAGTTACTTGGAATTGAGTTGATTGCTTTAAGTGATGAATTTGATGGGAAGTTGGTTTAGAGATTAAGTTTTAAAAATATCGAAATTACCTGTTGACTTTTAAGAGATTAAGAGTAATATAGCCGACCTAGCTTGCTGGTGACGAACCAGGAAGAAGATCATTAAGAGAATTGAAGAACAACTTGTGTGGATTTTTACTGATTGATTAATCGAAATATTATCATTGATTGATTGGTTTAAATTACTCGAAGTTTATTTGAGCGAAATTTAAGTCAGAAAATTATGAGCCAGAATTGGCACCTTGTCTTTAATAAGGTGCAAAATGATTTTTAACTGAAGAGTTTGATCATGGCTCAGATTGAACGCTGGCGGCAGGCTTAACACATGCAAGTCGAGCGGGGTGATGGTGCTTGCACTATCACTT
>NZ_AMSS01000015.1 GCF_000313935.1 Acinetobacter sp. WC-141
TTATCTGACGTACAGCGTACATACTCATTTTTATACCCTGAGCTTGTAAGTATTTGGTTAATCGAATATAACCATAGCTCTGCTTTGTCTCCTCATGGGCTATTTTCACCAATATCGTCTGTTGATTTCGTTGAATCGTTCTTTTGCTCACGCCTCTCTTGAGCCAATCATAAAAACATGAAACTGAAACATGAAGTAATCGAGCCATTAAGGTAATTGGAAAAGAATATCTTTTTTGTTTCATATAGGCGTACCTTACTGACTTTCTTTGGCAAAGTACGCTGCTGCCTTTTTTAAAAATTCACGTTCCATTTCAGCTATTTTGAGCTGTTGTTTGAGTTTTTTATTTTCTTCGAGTAGAGCGTTTAGATCAGGTGAATACTGTTTTGTACCTGCTAAAGTTCCAGCCTTTGCTTTGGTATTCCAATTTGAAAGAGTTTGCATTGAAATGCTAAGTTGTCTGGCTGTTTCCGAGACATTGCCTTGATTGGCTTCAATTAATTTGATGGCTTCAGCTTTAAATTCTGTGGTGTAAGTCTTGTGTTTCTTGCTCATGGTAAACTCCTGATGAGTGTGTTTAGTTTACCAAGTTAAAACCTCCTGTTTTTTCAGCACACATCAGCCAATGTCGCGATTGGCTATGCGGTCACTTACATTTTTGGTTCGTTAGGCGCAATTATTGTATGTGTGAATATCTTGCCTAAATTTATGGGTAAGGAAATTCATGATGACGCTTTAAAAGCTCAAAGTGAACGACTCAAAGGCGCTTTTGAATTAGCGCCGGGTCAAGAACTTGCCATGCCGGAAATTGTGGGCCGTATTTATAAAGTTAAGCAAGCAAACGGTCAAACGATTGCCGAAATCGAGGCACGTGAACCGAGTATCACAATTGAGCGGTTAAAACGTAAAGACCAGTTTATTGATGTGGCTCCCGAGCTGATTTTACAAACTGACGACGTGATATTGCTGGTAGGTCGCCGTGCAAATGTAGTCCAAATTGCCGAGCAGATTGGGACTGAACTACAGTCATCACAAGGTATGGAAATGATTATGGATACCAGCGATGTTATCTTAAGAAATTCCAAATATCTCAACCGTACCTTAGGAGATGTGAAGGCCAATACCCCTGCTTACTTAAAACACGGTATTTATGTACTTGCGATTAAACGCAATGATGAGTCACAGCCTTTAAGTGATGATACCGTTTTACGCCAAGGTGATGTTGTCACCGTCTACGGCACAAAAAGTGATCTGGAACGTTTAGTCAAAGAAGCAGGTAAAGCCTTGCCAGAAAGCTTAAAAACGGACTGGATTTTTCATGGTGCTGGTCTTGTCGTTGGTTTAGTCCTTGGTCTGTTTGTTATTCGCTTAGGCGATGTGCCCTTAACTTTAGGAGCAGGCGGCGGAGCTTTATTATCAGGCCTTCTATTTGGCTGGATACGAAGTCGAAATCAGGTTCATGGCAACATGCCTCTAGCTGCATCACAACTTTTAAAAGACTTAGGTCTTGCAGGTTTCGTTGCCGCTGTTGGGTTACAGTCCGGTTTACAAGCAATTCAAACCATTAGAGAAAGCGGCCTATCACTCTTTATGATTGGGGTTGTTGTGACGCTCGTTCCACTGCTCCTTTCTATGCTGTTCGCTCGTTATGTCCTGCGCTATAAAAACGTTGCGGTTATGGCTGGTGCGCTATCTGGTTCACGCAGTGCAAACCCTGCATTCGGCGCAATCTTAGACAAGGCAGGAAATTCAATTCCTACCGTTCCTTTTGCAATCACCTATGCCTTAGCGAATGTGTTCTTAACTTTACTTGGACCAGTCATCGTAGGCTTAGCCTGATTTTATGCATTGAATTAAAAATTTATTCATTTCACTATAATTAAGGAGACGTCCCATGGGGAAAGTCGATTATTCTAAATATGCAAAACTCAGCCCATTTGAACTCAAAGATAATTTAATCGCATTAGCTCAAAGCAGAACTGACCGAATGATGCTGAATGCTGGGCGAGGTAATCCAAACTTTCTCGCTACCATTCCTCGTAGAGCATTCTTTCAACTCGGCCTATTTTCAGCGACTGAATCTGAGTTTTCTTTTTCTTATATGCCTGAAGGTTTAGGCGGATTCCCTCGCCCCGTTGGGCTTCAGTCACGTTTTGATAATTTCATTTTAGAAAACCGTGATAAACCCGGCGTCGTCTTTTTAGGCAAAGCCGTATCTTATGTACGCGACCAGTTAGGTTTAAACCCAGATCTTTTTCTACTTGAAATGGTCGAAGGCATTTTAGGTTGTAACTATCCGGTGCCGGATCGCATGCTCAGAGTAAGTGAAACAATTATTAAAGAGTACGTTTTGCGGGAAATGGGCGTACAAGGCATGCAAAAAAGAGACTTAGATTTGTTTGCGGTTGAAGGCGGAACCGCAGCGATGGCCTATATCTTTAACTCATTAAAAGAAAATAAAATTATTAAAAATGGTGACCGTATTGCCATTGGTAGTCCAATTTTTACGCCTTATTTAGAAATTCCGAAACTCAATGACTATCAGCTTGAAGAAGTATTAATTGAAGCCGATCCAAATTTAGACTGGCAATATCCAGAATCGGAACTCAGAAAGTTAGAAGATCCATCAATTAAAGCATTCTTTTTAGTCAATCCGAGCAACCCGCCATCTGTAAAAATGAGTGATGAAGGACTCGCGATTTTGGCAGATATTGTAAAAAAACGTCCAGATCTGATTATCTTGACAGATGATGTTTACGGTACTTTTGCCGATAATTTCAAATCACTTTTTGCAATATGTCCGAATAATACAATTTTGGTTTACTCGTTCTCTAAATACTTTGGTGCCACTGGTTGGCGGCTTGGTGTCATTGCCCTTTCAAATAACAATGTGCTTGATCAAAAAATTGCAAACCTATCAAAACAAGAGAAAAAAGAGCTTGAAGAACGCTATTCATCTTTAACGACTGATCCAGCCAGTATCAAGTTTATTGACCGCTTAGTTGCCGATAGCCGAAATGTCGCCCTAAACCATACCGCGGGCCTCTCTACTCCACAGCAAGTTCAAATGGTGCTATTTGCCTTATTTAACATGATGGACTCACGCCAAAGCTACAAAAAAGCGGTTAAATCTGTTGTTCGTGAACGTGATGCAGCACTTTATCGCCAACTTGGAGTTGAAATTCCGATAGATCCAAATGCGGTCGACTATTACACTTTAGTCAATCTGGAAAATACCTCACGTATCTTGTACGGAGACGAGTTTGCCGACTGGGTTATGAAAAATAAAAACCCAACTGAGCTATTGTTTAAAGTAGCTGACGAGACAGGTGTCGTTTTACTGCCAGGTTCTGGTTTTGGGGTGCAACATCCTTCTGCCCGCGCTTCTTTAGCAAACCTTAACGAATATCAATATGCCGCGATTGGCGATTCTTTAAGACGCTTTGCAGATGAAGCTTATGAAGAGTACTTAAAAACCAAAAAAGGAAAATAAGTACCTATATAAAGTGAGGTTCTCGTAACCTCACTTTTCACCTCTGCAATTAAATTGTTTATTGAAATCTTTTCAATACAATTGACTTAATCCGAATCAATCATTGCCAAAAAGTAATTTAATAATCTATCTCGGTCATCTAGCTGATTTTCGCCTAATAGCTGAACCATAGCGCCATCAATCACAAATAAAAACAGGTGAGCATCTTCCATTGAAGCAGTAGCTTTTAGATTTAAAAGTAATTTATAAATTTCATCAATAAACCAGTTTCGATAGTCAATGACGACTTTATATGCCGTGGGATAAAGCTTCTCAATTTCAAAAATGGCTTTAAAGGGTAAACGGTAAAAACCCTCTAAATTGGCATGTAAAAAGTAAATTTTCTGGAGCTTATCGAATAACATGAGTTCACGGTATGAATGGATAATTGAAAACACTTCGTTTTTTAATGCATCTTTTTGAAAAGTGAGACACATCTCGATGAGTCGTGCTTTTGAGTGAAAGTCGTTATAAAAAGTGGATTTGGCCACTTTAGCTTCCGCAATAATTCGGTCGACCCCTACATTATGAAAGCCATATTGATTAAATAAGTCTTTTGCTACGTGAAGCACTCTGAGTGCTCTAAATGAATTTTCTAAATTTGGCATAGTTATACCGCTTAAAATAATTTTTTGTTGTATATAAAAGAGATAGAAATGCCGTCACTCTTAAAATGAGTGTTAAAAACAGGCATGGCTAAGCTGCACAAAAAAGGATGCGCTAACCTATCTCGGGTTTTATTGTTGCTATGATTTTTTAGTCGTAACGATCTAAAGGTTAAACCTATAAATGTTTAAACCGTTTTAAAGACCAGTTGAGCGGTATGGATAGAAAGAATCTAGCAAAGGCCAAAAAATAAGAAGAAATAGTACGCATGGCGGACTCCTAGATGAAATAGAAGTTCTACCGAATTACTGTCAAATAATTATGGTGGCAGAACGAAGGCGGGTTGACAGACCAGTCATCTAGGAACTGGCACGCACAAGGCGTCCCACCTCCGTCCTGCCGCTACGAAGGGGGGACGAACGTGTTCGTCACCAAAAAATTACTTTCTTGGTGCCCTAGATGAAAATCAGCCTGTCAAAGCCGGCTGACAATGTAGGTCAGCGGGTAAAGCATAATTGGCAGGGTTTAGAGTGTCAATGTGATATTGGCTAGAAATTGGTTAAATAATTATTGTTTTTCATTTAATTAGATAATCAAAATTCATTATTTTTATAAAATATTACAAGCTGCTCTTCAGCAAATTTTTTTAATATAGTATCTGATGAATTAATATACTGGTTTAAATACTCCATAGACTTAGGGCATTTTATATTTGTGCCTAAGCCAAAAAATGCCTTCCGAGCAAGTCCCCTTAAGTCATCTTCCATCATATAACTTGGAACAAAATGGATAGCATTATTAAAAAATTCCACTAAATTACAATTTCTAATTCTACTCACTGTAAAAACGATATCTTCATGAGCATCGTGCCAGTCTGAAAAAAAGATGTCCAATAGGCCGAAATCGTTTTCTTGTAATTTATGCTCATCAAATATAAGAAAAGCCAGATGCACAGCCTCACTATTTTTTGAATTTTGTGCGATCTTTAATAGTTCTTTTGCAAATAGATATTGACTAAGAGCTTTAAAATTTAATCTTTCTTTTAAAATATTTATGGGAATTCCCCCTAAATAACAACCTTCAATATTCTTTTCAAAATCAATCATTTTTAAATCCTTCATAAAAAAAATGACTATTTAATTTAGATAAAATCAACAAAATAAAAGCTTTTATATTTTATTCAAAATTAGGATATACAAAATCATACTTACCTGTTTTCATTCTATAAACAATACTATCTGCTGGCATAACACTTCCGATTTCTGCAACTTTATTTTCCCCTTCTAGTTTTCCTACATATTGCTGCGGCTCATTTACTTTCCAAATCCACCAATTATTAGATATTTTTGTTTTTGGACTATCGCTACTACTACGGAATAAAACATCAATATTTCCGACTCCCGTCAAGTTCCCAGCCCATTCCCAAAAACCGAATTTAATACCTAAACTAGTTACGCAGTGTGCGTAAAAATCTACCTCATCCTTAATAATTTCGAATAAATTGGAATCAATGCTTTCCGGATACTCTGTTCTAAACACTCGAATTACATCACTATTTAATTGAGTTAAATCAAAAGCCACTAATTGAAAGTATTTTTTTCTTCCATTGTCTAACTTAACTACAAATACATCACCAATTTTTGTATTTTTTCTTTTCATTATTTAGCACCAGACTTTCAGTAAAACTTCGGACACATTGAATTTCTTAATTTCTATAATATATTAAGATGAGTTCGTGAACTATAAGCTATACACCCCTCTTACAAGGGCAATCTTCTATACTTCAAAAAACTTTAATAGCCAGACCAATTCATTATCAATTTACAAAAAAGAATATTTATAAAATTTTAATCTAGACTGCTTTCTTCAATAGAGCTTGAAGAAATAAATGAACCTAAAGATAATAGGCCAAACCTAATCTAAAGAAAATTTTAACCCCTTAAAGTAATTTCCATGAAAAATATTAATATCTTCAAATTTATAAACCTTGTGCTCACTTTTTTATGGATTTATCAAGGACTCGTTCCGAAATTTCTATTTCTTAACTCTGATGAAATCTTTGTGTGGCAATGGATGGGATTATCTCTAGAAAATGCGAAACTTGCGGGTCACGCGAGCGGTATAACCGAAATCATTTTTGGTTTATGTTTTCTCTTTACTGCACATAAATATATTCACTATTTAAGTATTTTGGGTTTGCTTGGACTGCTTCTTTTAATTGGTTTTTTAATACCATCAACGCTTATCTTGCCTTATAACCCTATCGTAATGAATGTTTCGATGATAAGTTTATCTATTGTCTATCTCATCTTATTAAATGAGCAAACCTCTAATTGATTTTGAGTTATTTAATACTTTTTCTAAATAGTTAAAAAATTTTATATAGAGATTTCAATGAGCCTATCTAAAACTGAAGTTTGCAGTGTGGTCATTACAGGAAGTACCAAGGGGATTGGTTTAGCCCTCGCCCACGCTTTTTTAGAGCTTGGGTGTTCCGTGGTGATAGCTGGACGTAACCCAGAACATCTGAACCATGCGCTTTCTCAATTAGAAACTCATTTCAATAAAGAAAAATTCATGGGTCTACGTTGCGATGTGACCCAAGTTTCCGACGTACAAACCCTTTGGGATAGTGCAGTTGAGCATTTTGGACAGGTTAATGTGTGGATTAATAATGCAGGAAGCTGTCACCCCACCAAAGACTTTATCGACCTTCAGCCAGAAGAGTTAAACGCAGCCGTTTCAACCAATATTTTAGGTACGATGCTCGGCTCGCAGGTGGCTTTAAAAGGAATGCTCAAACAAGGTTATGGTCAAATCTTTAATATGGAAGGTTGGGGAAGCAATGGAGAATGGAGTGCTGGCATGACGCCCTACGCCACCACCAAACGAGCGGTAAGTTATTTTAGTAAAGCACTTTATAAAGAGACCAAATCGACAACCATTTTAACTGGCACACTTAGTCCGGGCATGGTGGCAACAGACCTGTTAGTTTCTTCTTGGACTAATGGAAACATCCAAAACTGGAAAAAGATGAAACGGTTATTTTTCTTTGTGATTGACCCACCAGAAATTGTTTGTGCGTATTTAGCAAAACAAATTATGGAAAATAAAAAAGCCAACCGACGCATTGCATGGATCACACCGTGGAAGCTTTTTCTTAGATTTTTGCAACCTTATTACTGGCGTAGAAACCCGGTTAAAGGCACAGCGTTAGAGCATTTATAATTGGGCTTAATATGACTAAAAATCTGACGACCTTAAGCTAAGATCGTTTGATTATTGGGGGTATCCGGTTTAGCAGTTTAAACATTTCTCGCCATAAAATTATTGAGTAAAAGGCTTCTAAACAGAGCTTCTACTCAACTTTATACGCATCAAGAATCATTATCTGAGGTGTTGTCTTTATTTAAAATCTGCCCTTCCCGTTTTGGTCGAATCAAGGGTGCTGTTGGTCTTGGATGATGAGCATGAGTATATTGCATCCCTGCTCCCGCATTTACGTCATCTGCTGCAATTTCAGTTTCAAAGCGCTCATTGTCCAGATCTCGAATTTCCTCGGTAATTCTTTCTACTTCGTCTTCATCCACGCCCAGCTCTTGTAAAATAACGCCCCCAAACTTAATTGCAGATTCAAATGTTTCACGAATCATAAAGTCTACTTTTTGTTTGACCAAATGCAGTGAGTGCTCGCGGTCATATGAACGAACTAATAATTTCGCCAAAGGAAATTCGTGAGTCACGAGTTCTACAATTCTATTGGTGGTTTCTTTACTATCGACACACACCCCAATCGCCTGCGCTGTTGCCGCGCCAGACGCATGTAAAATATCTAAGCGACAACCATCTCCATAATAAATTTTAAAACCGAATTTTTCCGCGTTTCGAATCATGTCCGTATTATTGTCAATAATGGTGACATCCACACCTCTTGCCAATAAGAGTTGACTGGTGACCTGTCCAAAACGTCCAAATCCAATCATTAAAACGCTACCGCTTAAACCTTCGGCAATATTGACGTTCTCTAATGAAACATTCGCTTTAAATTGAGTAAACCGTTTAAAAATAATCCCTACAATAGGAGTCAACACCATTGAAAGCACAACAATAGCAGTCAGATTAGATTTGATCGTACTGTCAATGACTTGTGCACTTAACGCGGCAGAGAAAAGTACAAAGGCAAACTCTCCGCCTTGTGCCATGAGTAAGGCACGATCCAATGCTTCTGTATGAGGGCTTTTAGTGATTCGGGCGACTATATAAATCATGAGCGCTTTGGCAAGCATGAGTGCAATTACGCCGCTTACAATGAGTTGCCAGTTTTGAGCAACAACTGACAAATCCAACGACATGCCGACCCCAAGGAAAAAGAGGCCCAGCAAGATTCCTCGGAACGGTTCAATATCCGCTTCAATTTGATGTCTAAATGTCGATTCAGATAAAAGCACACCCGCTAAGAATGCACCCATTGCCATAGACAAACCGCTCACTTGCATGAGTAATGCCGCGCCCAACACCACCAATAATGCAGCGGCCGTCATGACTTCTCGGGCTTTAGCAGCCGCCAAGAGTCTAAATAATGGGTTAAGTAACCAATAACCTGCGGCAATCAGACCTGCAATTGCGATTAAACCAATTCCTATGTTTTCTAAACGTACAGAGGTGCTTTCGACCACATGATTCGGTGCCATAAAAGCGACAATCGCCAGCAATGGCACAATGAGTAAATCTTCAAATAGTAAGATGGCTACAATCTTTTGCCCACGTGGCTGAGTCAAATCACCCCGATCACCCAATAACTGCATCACAATTGCAGTCGACGTTAATACAAACCCTGCTGCACCAATAAAAGCGACTTGCCACGTAAAACCAAATAGCAACCCTACGCCAGTCAAGGCCAGTGCACAAATGATGATCTGTAATGTACCAAGGCCAAAAATTTCGCGTCTAAGGCTCCATAAATGTGATGGCTGCATCTCTAAGCCAATCAAAAATAGGTACATCACAATTCCTAACTCGGCAATATGCAAAATTGCGGTGGAATCTTGAAAAAAAGCAAAACCAAATGGGCCAATAATTAGACCCGCGATTAAATAACCAAGTACTGAACCTAAACCAATACGTTTAAAAATAGGAACTGCAATGACAGCCGCTGCCAATAAAACCACTGGGGCAACCAAGCTAATTGAATGTGCTTCTGAGCTCATACATTTCTCATTTTATTTATCTGCAATTTATTCTATGTGAAACGAGGTTTAAGGGCGATTATTACTTTTGAGAAAAAGCATCCTAAAAATAAAATGACTTAAATCGTCCTAAAATAAAAACTTAGAATATCCCTATGAACAAAATATCTCTTTATTTTAATGTTCATAAAACAGCACCCATAAAAAAAAGCCCTTACGGGCTTTTTTCATTAAACAACAAATTTCAACATCAGCTGAATGACTGTCGCATTAATTAAGTCGACAAAGAATGCACCACAAAGCGGAACAATTAAAAAAGCCTTATGCGATGGACCATACATGTTGGTAATCGCCTGCATATTTGCAACCGCTGTTGGTGTTGCCCCCATACCAAAACCACAATGCCCTGCTGATAACACCGCTGCATCATAGTTTTTGCCCATTACACGGAACGTCACAAATGCTGCATATAACGCCATCGTAATAGTTTGAGCACCCAAAATTACCACAAGTGGACCAGCTAAATCTGCAAGTTGCCAAAGCTTTAATGAAAGCAATGCCATTGCTAAATAAAGTGATAAAGACGCATTACCAAATACATCAATCGCACGGTCGAAAATATCAATTTTCAACACGCTTTCTAAAATGTTTCTTAAGATTACTCCGCCACCGAGCGCCCATACAAAGGTAGGTAACTCAAACCAAGTTCCTTTACTAAAGCCTGTCATAAATTCAGCAAACGCCAAACACGCTGCAAACATACCCAGTGTAGTAATTGCATTATCAGCTGTAATTAAACGAACTTGATGCGGGTTTTCAAACGGCGCCAGATCATGAGAATTTTGCTCAACATGCGTATCGCGCTGTTGAATCTCAGCATTGGTTTTTGGTTGTGCAAGGCTATAGCGGTTGATAAGCAGTTTCGCTAATGGACCACCAATCACACCACCAATAATCAAACCAAAAGTCGCACTCGCCATTCCTAAAGCTAGAGCACCCTGAATACCATGTTGAGTTTCTAAAATTTCACCCCAAGCTCCAGCTGTACCGTGACCACCTGTTAAGGTAATAGAACCAGCAATTAAGCCAATGAGTGGATCAAGACCAAGCAACGTCGCAAGACTCATGCCTACCGCATTTTGCACAACAATGAAGGACGCTACACAGACTAAGAAGATAACCAAAGCCATACCGCCTTCTTTAAGCTTCATAAAATTGGCACTTAAACCAATAGAAGCAAAGAATACGAGCATAAAGCTGGTTTGCAATTCGCTACTAAAAACAATGCTATATCCCCATATGGTATGGACAAGTAGCGAGACGACCGCAGCAACCAAACCGCCTGCTACAGGTTCGGGAATATTGTAGCGTTTTAAAAAATCAATTCGATTAACAAGAAAGCGGCCCAATAATAGAACGATGACCGCCGAAATTAGTGTATAAAAACCATTAAAAACAAATTCCATATATACTACTTTCTAATTACATTCCTAACGGATTGTAAAATAATTATATTTTATTTTTTAATATGTAAAAAAAACACAAATAAACTTTACAAAATTACCCTAGCAATCAATTTTCACGATTCTTAAGAAAAACTTAAATTTTTAAATATTTTATACAAAATTACCCCATACAATTAATTTAATTATTTAATTTCAAATATTTAACCTAAAATATTATTAATTAGAAATAATTACCCCTTGATACCTTAAGCAAAAAATCCTGTCTTTTAAGTCACTGAACTTCACTCTCATTCCCTTTAATATCCTTAAAAGACCAGCTCGTTATTGTTCTGGGCAACATCTTTATAGGTTTTATGTTCAATGAGTTTATTGCTTAAAGTTCGAGAGAACGTTCCACAGCTACAGTCCATTAAAAAATCTCTTCAGACACGTGCTGGTCAAAAAATACCTCACATGCTGATCAATGCATCGGATCTATTTTTTAGAGGCCCTCAAATTGCCTTGTCAGGAAAAACGCCCTTTGACGTGATTTATAAGCATGAAATTATTAGCTTAAGGCATTATAGAAATGAGACTGATGCGTCTACGCGTAAACACCGCGTACCGCTAGTTATTGTTCCGCCATTAGCAGTCAACATGCTCATTTATGATTTATTTCCTACTCGTAGTTTTGTACGCTTCTTTTTGGCACAAGGCTTTGATGTCTATCTCATTGACTGGGGCGTGCCCACCCGACACCAAGCAAAATACAATTTTGGCACCTACATTAAAGTCTTTATGCCTGAAATGTTAAAGCAAGTTCGCGCCCACAGTGGTCAGCAACAACTTTCTTTACATGGCTGGAGTTTAGGCGGTGCACTTTCGCTCTGCTATACCGCATTATTTAAAGATAAAGATATTAAAAATCTGATTATTCTTGCTTCCCCTATCGATACACATAAAGCGGGCTATATGGGGAAACTCTACGGTAGTCTTACCAAACCTGCTGAATGGGTTCGTAAACATACACCATTTCGTATCCGTCACCATGTGCCAAGTGAAGCGTTTCATATTCATGGATGGCAAAACACGCTAGGTTTTAAATTAACGGACCCGATTGGAAATTTGAAAACATATTGGGAACTTTTTAAGAATCTCGATAACCGAGAATTTATTGTCGACCATGCAACCTCAAGTTCATTTATCGATAATATGCTCGCCTATCCAGGTGGAGTCATGCGTGACATTATCCTCCGTTTCTGGATTGATAATGAGCTATCTAATGGCGTAATTAAATTCGGTGAACTTACAGCCTATCTAAAAGATATTGAATGCTCAGTACTCGCTGTGGGCGGGAGCACAGATATTATTGTTACAGCAGAAGCCGTCAAACCGCTTATGGATTTAATTAGCAGCCAAGACAAAATATTTAAGGTCGTGCCAGGTGGTCATATGGGAGTTGTTTCCGGAAGCCAAGCCCCTACCGCAGTCTGGCCAGAAATGAGTACTTGGCTAGCTACGCGTTCAGATTAATCAATTTAAATCTTAATAAAAAACCAGCGAAGCAAGCTATGCGCTGGTTACTAGGTCACATTAAATTTTTTAAATTTTGCACAAATCTTCTAGAACTGCGCTCAACTCTTTTGTACCGTTCTAAGGGCTAAACTTAAGAATTTATGGGTAGATTGTTATGGGCAACTGGGTGGATATTTCAAAAGATACCAATACAGGTATTGAAACCATCCGTGCCCATTTTACTGGTCATGCTTATGATCCCCACTGGCATTCGAGTTATTTAATTGGTGTAACCGAATCGGGTATTCAACAATTTCATTGCCGCAAAAAGCAAATTAATAGTCATGCGGGACAAGTCTTTATGCTTGAACCCGAAGAAATTCATGATGGACATGCACCTGCATCTGATGGTTTTACCTATCAAATGCTCTATCTACATCCAGACTGGTTAAAACAACGAATCCAAGGGTTATTTCATAATAGCCCTGATCACTACGAGTTAGTGATTGATGCACCATTAAAGTCAGATGAACAGCTCGCTATTATTACTTCTCAAGCATTCCAACATCTGCACTATAAAGAAATGAATATTGTGAAAGATAATAGTTTAGACTTACTTATTCAGTATATTGCACAAGGAAAATGGCTAAAAAAAGCTCACCAATCATCTTCTACTCATACACCTCGAATCGCACACCAAATCCGAGATATTTTGCATGACCATCTATTTGAGGACATCGGGCTCGAAGATATATCTCGCATGACAGGCTTAGACCGGTACCATATCCACCGCATTTTTAAAGCAACATTTCATTTGGCTCCTCACCAATATCTCATTCAACTTAGACTGACACGAGCACGTGATTTACTCGCCAGAAGCCTTTCTCCTGCACAAGTTGCCTCAGATTTATGTTTTGCAGACCAAAGTCATTTAAGTCGTTGGTTTAAACGTTGCTATGGTTTAACACCAGCAGCCTATAGAAAAATCTGCACAAATCTTCAAGATTAAACATCTTAATTATTTCATCTTGTATACCCCTATTAACTCAAGTAGACAAGATGGAAAACCTTACTGCATTTTCATTATTTGCTATTGTTGCCTCAATTACACCAGGGCCAACTAATTTTATAATTTTAAGTTTAAGCAGCCGTTATAAAATTTCTAAAACGCTTCCTGTTATTTTAGGTTCTTGTATCGGGGCTGCTCTACTTGTGCTCATCGTTGGTATTGGATTGGGTTCCACCTTGCTCGCTTACCCAATTATTCAAAAACTGATGACATTGATTGGTTTAATCTGGCTCACCTCATTAGCTTGGAAGCTATATAGCTACAACCCGATTACTCATTTTGAACAAGACAAAGAAAAAGGTCCAATTGGTTTCATTACTGGCTTTTTTATGCAAGCAATTAATCCTAAAACCTGGATGATGGCTTTTGCAGTGATTAGTGTCTACACAAAACAAGGGCAAGATATTTGGGTGAATGTCTCAATTTTATCCTTCATTTTTTTAGTTATTGCTATTCCTTGTCTTTACATTTGGGCCTTAGCTGGCAGGCTAAGCAACCGATTATTTTCTCAAACTAAACATATGAAAATTTTTAATAAAATAATGGCGCTAATACTACTCATCTCTGTATGGTTGCCAACTCTATCTACATTTCAATAATCTAAACTCACCAAAATGGGATAAGGATATCTATTTTTTAATAGTATAGATTAGTTCATATAACTTTTATTATTAATTTTTCATACTAAAACTGCTTATTTTTATACTTTCATAAAATAAATTTTAATGAATATTTATTTAATGGCCTAATTTTTTTATTTTGAAAATATATATCCTAAAGTACATGTTACTTTTTGTTATTTATGTAAAAATCATCTCAACAATAAAATCATATAAACTATTGTTTAACATAAATTTATATTAAAAATCATTTTGTAAATTTTGTCTATTTTTCAAACAATTGTAGGCAATTTCTCACAACTATGTAAGCCAAAACCTACATCATAACCAATTGTTTTTCCTATAATTAATTTCAGTACATATAAGCACTCTTAACTATTAACTAGAAAGCTGAATATTAATAAAGAGATCTGGTAATCCCCCCTAAAAATAAAAGGATCTAAAAGTAGAATTTTCTCTTAAGATACGAGCAGGAGATTCTGCATGAAAACATCTAAATTTACTGACAGTCAGATCATGTCCATCTTGAAACAGGCAGAATCTGGCACACCTGTAGCGACCCTTTGCCGTGAACACGGCATGAGTAATGCTACCTTTTATAAATGGCGTGCCAAATATGGTGGTATGGATACATCATTAATGGCTCGACTGAAAGAGCTAGAAGCCGAAAATACCAGACTTAAAAAGATGTATGCGGAAGAGCGATTAAAGGCCGAAATCATCCAGGAAGCGATGGCAAAAAAGTGGTAAAGCCATCTTGCCGGCGTAAGATGGCACAACAGGCAGTTGCCCAGCATGCCATTAGTATTCGTTTGGCTTGTAAAGCATTTGGCATTAGTGAAACCTGCTACCGCTATCAAGCCAAACTCAGCGATGACAATGCACTCATTGCTGAACAGCTCATTGAACTCACTGAGGAAAATTCCGATTGGGGCTTTGGTTTGTGCTTCTCGTATTTACGGCATGTTGAGAGTTGCTGCTGGAATCACAAGCGGGTTTACCGCATTTACTGTGAGTTGGCACTGAATCTGCGTATTAAACCGAGAAGAAGACTAAAACGGCATGCGCCTGAACCATTGAAAGAACCAATCCGAGAAAATCAGGTTTGGTCATTAGATTTTATGCATGATCAGCTTTCCGATGGTCGCAAGTTTCGATTATTGAATGTGATTGATGATTACCGCCGCGAAGGCCTAGCCATTGAAGCAGGGTTCTCATTGCCCACAATCAGGGTTATTCGTACGTTGAATCAATTGCTGGAGTGGAGAGAAAAACCGTTAGTGATCCGATGCGATAATGGTCCCGAATTTATCAGTCACGAATTTGTGCGCTGGGCTACTGAGCACGGTATTCGTATTGAATATATTCAACCGGGTAAGCCACAGCAGAATGCGTATATTGAACGCTATAATCGGACCATACGTTATAGTTGGCTGAGCAAGCATTTATTTGATACTTTGGATGAAGTACAAGATT